>JAFGNZ010000203.1 GCA_016926755.1 Myxococcaceae bacterium
GGCCCAAGCGGCGAACTCGCCAGCGCGGAGGAGTACGACCCGGCCACGGGGGAATGGAGCCCCACGGGCGCTCTGGCCACGGCCCGCTACGAGCACACGGCGACGCTGTTGCCCTCCGGAAAGGTGCTCGTCACCGGGGGCTGGGGCCCAGGCGATATCTCCTCCCTCGCCAGCGCGGAGGAGTACGACCCGGCCACGGGGGAATGGAGCCCCACGGGCGCTCTGGCCACGACCCGCGTTTCGCACACGGCGACGCTGTTGCCCTCCGGAAAGGTGCTGGTCACCGGGGGCCTGGGCCCAGACTATGGCCCCCTCGCCAGCGCGGAGGAGTACGACCCGGCCACGGGGGAATGGAGCCCCACGGGCGCTCTGACCACGGCCCGCGCTTCGCACACGGCGACGCTGTTGCCCTCCGGAAAGATACTGGTCACCGGGGGCAATGACCCCAAGCGCCGCCCTGTCAGCGCAGAGGTATACGACCCGGCCACAGGAGTGTGGAGTCCCACGGGCGCTCAGGTCATGGCCCGCACCGCCCACACGGCGACGCTCCTGCCCTCTGGAAAGGTGCTCGTCAGCGGGGGCTGGGGCCCAAACGCTGACCCCTTCGCTAGCGCGGAGGAGTACGACCCGGCCACAGGAGAATGGAGCCCCGCGGGCGCTCTGGCTACGGCCCGCACCGCCCACACGGCGACGCTGGTGCCCTCCGGCCAGGTGCTGCTCATCGGAGGCTGGGGCCCAATCGACTCCCTCACCAGCACCCAAGTGTACGAAAGCGCGGGAGTTCGCCAGGAATGGCGCCCTGCCATCACTCCACCCGCCGAGCAACATCCGGATAAGGAATTCAGCATCATTGGGGACCGCTTGCGAGGTCTATCGGAGGCAAGCAGCGGTAATACTCAGAACTCCGCCACGAACCTTCCCGTGCTCAGCCTCCTGGCGCTTGAAGGAGGAAGACAGACCTACGTCACAGCAGTCGCTTCATTCTCTGACACGAAGGTGTCTGGACGCACGCCGTTCGTGCCGAATGGCTATTACATCCTCTCTGTGATGGCCAACGGCATCCATGGTGGGCAGATCGTCCTCGTCAATGGGACTCCTCCAGCGGTGCCCGCAGTCACCTCGCCGGCAGACTTCGTCAAAATCCAGAGGCCGGTCATTGCCGGCACGGCCGAGCCCGGCAGCACGGTGGTGGTGCGATTGAATGGGAAGGTGGAGGGAAAAACCCAGGCCGACGCGGAGGGCAGATGGAGTTTCATCCCGGCCAGTGCGCTCGCGGAGGGACTCCACCGGGCCGTGGCCGTAGCCATGGATCCGGCGGGCAACATCAGCCCTGGTTCCGAAGAACGCAGCTTCACGGTGGACATCGTGCCTCCAGGAACACCCAGCGTGAGTGCTCCAGGAGGTTTCGTCGCCACCCAGCAGCCCGCCATTGCCGGCACGGCCGAGCCCGGTAGCACGGTCAAGGTGGTGCTGGATGATGACGAGGCGAACAGCGGCACGGTGGAGGTAGACGCGTCGGGGAATTGGAGTTTCATCCCAGGCACCGTGCTCCCTGATGGGCCCCACCGGGTCGTGGCCACTGCCGAGGACAAGGCAGGCAATATCAGCCCTCCCTCCGTGGCCCGCTCCTTCACGGTCGACACGCAGCCTCCATCAGCGCCCGTGGTGACTTCACCCGGGGACGTTGTCAACGACTCCACGCCCACGATCAGAGGCACGGCGGAGGCGGGGAGTTTGGTCTCGGTGTTGCTGGGGGGGGCTGTGTCACAAACAGCCTGGGCGAACAAAGATGGGGCTTGGAGTATCACCCTGACCGCGACGCTCTCCGACGGAGACCACAAGGTCATGGCCACCGCGACGGATGCAGCGGGCAACGTCAGCCCTGCCTCCGAGGAACATGATTTCACGGTCGACACCGAGCCCCCCACTGCGCCCGTGGTGACTTCACCCGAGGACTCCCTTGACACCCCCACGCCCATCATTCGCGGCACGGCGGATCCCAACACCACGGTGAAGGTCTTGCTGAGTATCGATGGGGCGAACGCCGAGGAAGTCCCTGTGGCGCTGACGGGAGACTGGCGCTTCATCCCCACCACAGCGCTGGATTTCGGGAACCACACCGTCTCCGCCATCGCCGAGGACAAAGCGGGCAATCGAAGCGAGCCCTCCCTGCGCCAGTTCTCCATCCAGAAGAGCCACTACGGCTGGAGCTGCACCACTGCCCCCGCTGTCCCCGCTGCCTGGGCCTTGTTGCTCCTGGCCTTCTGTCTCGGGAGACTTCGCAAGGAAGGATAGGCAGCTATCCGCTGCCCCCCGCTCCTTGGGACTGGTGAAACCGTCGATGGCATCAGGGCTGGCGGAGCGGCACCAGGTGCACTCCATGGGCTTTTTGCTCAGGATGCGGCTGCGCTCCCTGTTCACCGCCCGGGCGGCGTTCCGGGCCGGCATCCCCCCGTGGGAGCTCACGGGGCAGAACGACTTGGAGGCGCAGCGGCCGCTGAACGAGCCTCCCCAGACTGACGCCCATGCCCCCTACCTCCTGTCCATGGGGGCCATGCCTTGGATGGGGCAAGCCGTCAGCCCGTGGAGCGAGGCTCACTTCAGCCTGCCGGCGGGGCCGATCGTCTCCACGGCCTTTCCGTTCTCGTAGCGCGAGGCGCTGAGGGGATAGCCGTCTTCCTCCCACAGCTTGCTCCAGCCCTGCATCACACCGGACTTGTACTGCGTCTGCTTGATGATGGTGCCATTGGGCGCGTAGCCCGTGTGGAGGCCATTCTCACGGTGCTGCTTGGGCTCGGTGTCGTCGTACAGGCCCTCGGAGTCGCGCCCACCGGTGAGGTGATAGGAGATGTCCCAGCGCAGCAGCCCGTTCTCGTAGAAGCGCTGTGCCTTCAGCTTGCCCGTGGACTTGTAGAACCAGAGCGCCAGGCCCTGAGGCTTCGGGATCCCTCCCCGCGCTGCTGGCGGCGTGCGGCAGTCCACCGAGTTCTCGTCCGAGTACACCTTCGCGCCCGCTGGGCACTTGAGCATCGCGTCTTTCACCTCCGAGCGCGTGAGCGTGTCGGGGATCCACGCTGGCGGCTTCACCGGAGGCGCTGGAGTGAACAGGGCCTTGGTCTCCTCGCTGAGCTTGGGCCGCAGGGCCTTGTTCTTCTCGTTGGCCTCACTGGCTTGCTGCAGCAGCTTGCGTGCGTTCTCCAGCGCGTCGATCTGCTGATCCAGGATCTTCTGCATCTCCGCAGAGGCTGTGGCACGGCTGGCCTTGAGCTCCGCGATGGAGGCCTTGAGCTCCTCATCCGAGGTGGCGGACTGAGGCTGCGCGAAAATTGCTGGGCTCCAAAGCAAGGCGGACAGGGCCAGAGGCAACAGTCGGGAATGGTCCATGTTCATAGGGGCTGGTGAGGGTGGGCCCTGAAGCATAGGGGAGGCGCATGCTCAGGCTCCACCACGAGCATGAAATGCGCATCCGTTCATGGGCGCCGTGAAGCCTCGGGGAGCACAAGGAGCGCAAGCCCGCTCAGCGCAGGGATTCTCCGCGCCCTGGGAGGCAAGAGATCGCAAGAGGCATGAGCCCCTTTCCGTTCGAGGAGCGTGCACAGCAGCTGCGTTGAGCCGCACGGGCAACGATCCAGGAGCGGCGCGGACTCCTGAAGGACGTGAGAGGTGGAGGGCAGCGGGTCGCCAGAGGGAGCGGAGTGAAGCAGAGCGGAAGTGCTCGGAGGCCGCGGCACCCCCACGCTCCCTGCAATTTGCGCCGGTAAGGCGCGCTCCCACGCTTCGCGCGAGCCACCCCCGGGGGGCTGCTGAACGTTCAGCACTGGCCCCCCGCACCGCTGACTGGTCAGCGGTGGGGGGAGTGGAGGGGGAGCGCTGACTGGTCAGCGGTGGGGGGAGTGGAGGGGGAGCGCTGACTAGAAAGAAAAAGCCGTTTCATACCTTGTGGGTGGGGCTCGCCCGGTGGAGAACTGGTCAGCGGAGGGGGGAGTGGAGGGGGAGCGCTGACTGGTCAGCGGTGGGGGGAGTGGAGGGGCACCGCTGACTAGAAAGAAAAAGCCGTTTCATACCTTGTGGGTGGGGCTCGCCCGGTGGAGAACTGGTCAGCGGTCGGGGGACTGGAGGGGGGAGCGCTGACTGGTCAGACAGCCAGACAGCCTTGGAGTGTCCGCGCCCGGCAGCTCCCTCTCACCCACTCAGGCGCTGGCTCTCCGACACGATGCGACCTGGCCCACTGGGGATTGCTCAGGATGGGGGCCAGATCCGAACTGGGCCTGTCCTGAGCAACCCTGCCGGTCAGCATTGCCCCCCCTCCGCACTGCTGAACGTTCAGCACTGTCCCCCCATGCCGAACGCGCTGACGTTGGCCTACGTGTCGCGTAGGCTGCGCACAGGTGGAGCACACGCCTCCCCCTCCTCCTCCGGCACACCATGCAGACACCCGGCCCAGCCCTGCATCCGGCATTGCTCCCACCGGGAACGCTCGTTGGGCGCTGGCTCATTGTCGCCTGGGCCGGCCGCGGGGTTCACGGCGCCGTCTACCAGGCCGTGCCGGTGGACAACGAGCACGCCCACCCCGTGGCCCTCAAGCTCGCGCTGCTGCCCAGAGATCCGCGCTTCGCGCGCGAGGCCGAGCTGCTCTCCTGCACGCGCCACCCCAGCATTCCTCGCCTGTGGGAGCAGGGTGAATGGCAGCACCCCTCCGGCACCCGCCATCCCTTCGTCGTGATGGACTGGGTGGACGGAGCGCCGCTGTATGACTGGGCCCGGCAGCACAACCCCTCCTCGCAGCAGGTGCTCGGGCTGCTGGCCCAGCTCGCGAGCGCCTTGCAGGCCTTGCACGCCCAGGGCTGTGTCCACCGAGACGTGAAGGGCGACAACGTGCTGGTGCGGCACAGCGACAGCCGCGCGATGCTCACCGACTTTGGCTCCGGCCGCTACCCGGACGCCGCCACGCTCACGCCAGACACCTTGCCTCCAGGTACCCCGGCCTACCGCTCGCCGGAGGCCTGGCTGTTCTCGCTCCAGTTCACGCGCGAGCGCACGGCGCGTTACTCGGCCGGGCCGGCCGATGATCTCTACGCGCTGGGAGTCACCGCCTACCGGCTCGTCACGGGCGAGTACCCCGCGCTCGCGGAGCCCTCGCGGGATGAGGCTGGCACCTGGCACCTGGAGGGCGTTGCCTCACCCGCACCGCTCTTCCTCAACCCGCGGGTAGCGCCGCGGCTCAACGCGTTGATTCTTCGCATGCTCTCGGTGCGCCCCGAGGAGCGCGGCACCGCGAGGGAGCTGGCCGAGGCGCTGGAGCGGGCGGCGGAGCTCACCACTCCAGAGAGTGCCCGGCCGCTCTTTGCCCAGGAGCTGCCGCCCTCGGTAGCGACGGGTGAGGAGGTCGCGGGCGCGTCAGTGCCGGACCCACTCCCGCGGGGCGAGGCCGAGGCGAGCGCCTTTGAGCCTCGGGAGCTCATCGAGGCGCAGGCACAGGCTCCCGAGGTGTCCGTTCGCACGCGGGGCGCCGCTGCGCGTGGCAGCTCCCCAGCGCACGTGCGGCCCTGGCTGCGTCGGCTCGCGACGGCAGCAGGGCTCCTGGCGCTGGGGGCCTGGGCAGGGTGGGTGGCTCGCGAGGAGTCCCCGAAGCAGCCTTCTGTCGTCAGGCAGGAGGCAGGCGGTGCCCAGCTGGAGGACGGGGGCCCCGCAGGGCTCGGCGATGATGCGGCGAGCGCCTCCGCGGAGGAGTCTTCCACTCCCTCGGAGCCAGGAGCGCTGGCCGAGGACACGCTGCCCGAGCCACTGCCAGGGCAAGCGCAGCCCGATGCGAGAGGGCGATGCCCTCACAAGCGGCAGGTCTCCCTCAACGGGGGATGCTGGGCGCCACTCAAGGTGGAGCGCGATGAGTGTGAGGCCGCCAGCGGGCAGATGCTCAAGGACAGATGCTACGTGCCCGTTTTCCTTCCGGGCCGCCGGCCCACCTCCCACCCCATGCGCGAGCCGTGATGCGCGCCCGGCAATTGAGCCCACGGCCCTGACGCGGTGGCCACGTCCTGGGCCGCTGTGGAGTTTCAGCCTGTGGACTCGCCCATGGGGGCGGGGCAGTCGAGCCGCGAGGTGCGTCGGCTGCGTGGCACCTGGGGCTTGCCATGCACAGCGTAGGCCTACGCCCTGGAAGGGCGCCGTCTCCCTCGCGGCAACAGGAGGCACCTTGAGCCCCACTGGATTCCTGGCCCGGCTCGTCGCGGCGCTCCTCTGTTTCGTACTCGGGTGGGCCATCACCTACGGCGCCATCAAGGGAGGGAGGCGGCTCTGGCTGAGGCTTCACCCCGTCTTCGGTCCTGAAGGGCTCCGGGCCGTCAGCTTCTTCGCCGCGGCGCTCCCCTTCCTTCCGTTCCTCATCCCCGAGTTCCAGAAGCTCCTGGTCCTGGCGCTCAAGCTGCTGCTCCTGGTCCCCTTCGGGTTCTTGCTGCGGAGCGCGGCCTCCCTGTCCGCGCCCCAGGCTTCAGCGGAGGCTGGCAGCTTCGCCACCCACCTCTCCAAGGCCTTTGAGTCCATCTCCCGTAACTACTCGGAGCTCCTCGGCCAGTACGCCTGGGACGACCACCAGCCACTCCTCAAGGGGGCCGCCTTCTTGCTCGTGTGGGTGGGGATCGGACAGCTCCTGAGGATCATCATCTCCCAACCCGGGGAGAAGGCGTGCCCCGTCAAGGGAGCGGATGGCCGGAGCAACTTCGAGGCGTTCGCCAAGAAGCTCCGCTCCTGGCAGCCCAGCAGCGCCCTCTGCCTGCTCCTGCTGGTCGGGCTCTACCTCAGTCTTGCCTCCATCGTGGGGCTCGCCAGGCTCAACGGGAAGCCCGCAGGCAATGGCCCGGACATCAGCCCCAAGCAGCTGAGGAAGGAGCTCGAGGGCCTCCAGCTCACCGAGGAGAAGCTGGCGAACGCCTATCCCAAGGACATCCTCCAGGCGGTGCCCTTGCAGGTGCAGATCCTCCTCGATCTGGACAGGGCCGCCACGGCCCAATCTGGCGCCGCGAGGGAGCTCCAGAAGCCAGCCCCTTACGCCACGCCAGACCCGGACGACGCCGACGCCCCCGCGCCCTCCGAGAGCTCGCGCCGGCTCGCGCAGCTGGTGAGGAGGAGCCGTGAAGAGCTCCAGGGCCTGTGGAGCCAGATGCTCCGGGCCGTCATCACGGAGCAGCGGCGCACGCTGGACTCGGCCTACACCCTCTTCGAAGTGGATAGCTACCCCATGCCGGGCTACCGGGAGCGGGCGGATCACTTCATCGCCATCAGGAGCTGGTACGAGAACCGAAGCGCGCACCTGGAGGGCCAGCTGAATGACTGCAAGGGCGCCATCCACGAGGCCGATCAGCTCCTGAGCGCCTGGGCTGAAGAAGTCGTCCGAACCCAGCATGCCCACTCAGCGCTGCCGCGCGACTTCGGCGCTGCCTCCGAGCGGGCGAGCCAGCAGTGCAAGCTCTCACCTCTGCCGGGAGGGATCCCCACGCGGGTCGTGTCAAAGTCGCGCCTGGTCCTCGTCTTCCTCCCCGTGTCGTGGATCCTCGAATCCGAGTCCGAGCCCCTGGCGCTGATCGTGGGGATGATCGGGTTCGGGCTCCTCGGCTCCGTGGTGTCCAGCTTCATCCGGAGCCAGAAGACGGCGCTCCGGGAGAACCAGAGCCTGAAGTTCTTCGACATCCTCGGCGTCATCCTCCGAGGCGTCTCCGCGGCGGTGGTCGTCTTCCTGGGCGTTCAGAGCGGCCTCTCCATCTTCGGAGGGGGGGGCCAGCAGCAACCGCACCTGAGCCCCTACGTCGTGCTGCTCGCCTGCCTGGTGGCCGCGGTGTTCAGCGAGGACGCCTGGGCCATCGCGCGGAGGAGGTTCCGATCCTACGTGGGAGAGGACCGCTCTCCCGGGCACCCGCCTCCGCCGGGCGACGCGAAGGAGCAGGCTTGAGCCAGAGACGGCTCCAAGTCCCTCGCTCGCCCGCCACTACTCGCAGGCGCCGCAGTCGCTCAGGCAGCTGCTGGCCTGGGTGCCCGTGCCACAGCTCTCGGTGAACTGGCACACGCCGTCACCGCAGGAGTAGACGTCCTCGGAGCGGATGCGCGTGGTGAGCGGCAGATACGTCCGCCCGTTGTACGTGCACTCCGTGTAGAACACCCCGGACGGATCCAACGTGCAGAACGCCTCGCAGCTCCCCACGTGGCCCAGCGGGCTGCACTGGGCGCCCTGGGCGTCCTGCGGCGTGGTGAGGCCGCAGGCGCGCGGGCTGCTCTCGTCGTCGTTCAGGTACGCGCCGTCCGTGCCCGCGAAGAGGCCCTCGCTCCGGAAGAGGTTGCCGAAGAAGCACCCCTCACGCCGCGGGAAGCTCTGCAGCTCCTCGGCGGTGTAGGGGATGGACTGCTGCTGCGCGGTGCGCCCGAGCACGGACAGCGGCACGTGCATCCCGTACTTGTTGACGTGGGCCGCCAGGCACGCGGACACCAGCTGCTCCTCCGCCTCGGTGATGCGCTGGCCACTGGCCCAGCCCGGCGCCAGCCCCAGCAGGCCCTGCCACGTGTAGGAGGCGCCCGTGGACGGATCCTGGTAGCTGCGGGACTCCCCCTCCGGCACCGCGCACTTCACCACGTACTGCATCACCCCGGCGTTCAGCGCGGCATCCTGGGCGAACCAGCTCGAGAAGTCGGCGCTCGCCAGCCCATTGATGGAGAGCCCGTTGATGGAGAGCCCGTTGATGGAGAGCCCGTTGATGGAGAGCCCGTTGATGGAGAGCCCGTTGTCCCCAGCCAGCGCCTGTTCCCGCGAGAGCGGGGCCTCGATGGGGCCGCCTGCATTCTCCAGAGGCCCACACGCCACGCTGCCCATCAGCAGCACCAGGGTGGCCATCTGGCTGCTGCTCGCCATGAAGCTGGCTCGCTTCGTACGGATTTCCATGATCTTTCCCCTCCTGCGTTGGACTGGTGCTGTCCAACCGATGCGCTCATCCAACCAGAGGGGTCTGACATCGCCGCCGGGCCGAGGCCCTCCGCCAGGGTGGCCACCCAGGGGCCCTGGATCCCAACCTGACGGATCCCCGCGGACTGGGTCCCGGAGAGGAACAGGTGGCGCCGCGCAGCGCCGACCGCCCAGGTCCTCCCCTGGCCCCCCGGGCACGGGGCAGGCTCGGCTTCGCGGATGTCAGAGGGCTCTGACAGAACGGCCAGTCCGTAAAGCCCTGCTGGGGCAGGAACCCAGGGGCCCTGGGCCGCAACCCCGAGGATCCAGCACGACGGAGGCGCGAAATGTCGCTACCCTGTGAACGCCGGTGCTTGGGAGGAGGTCCTCTCCACCCGGTGCGTGCCACTCTTGCCCCCCAGGGCAGCCCTGCTACAGCCTCGCCTCGCCATGCCCGTGCGTACTCCGCCCCTCGCCGGTGACGCCCCGGGGAGCTCCCACCCCCCAGCTCCTCCGGCGGCGCCCTCGGGCACGGTGGTGTTCGTCTTCACCGATGTGCAGAGCTCCACCCAGCTGTGGGAGCAGTGCGGCGAGCCCATGCAGGCGGCGCTGGACGTGCACAACCGGGTGCTGCGCGCGGGGCTGGCCGCCAGCTCGGGCTATGAGGTGAAGACCCAGGGCGACTCCTTCATGGTGGCCTTCCCCAGCGTGGCGGAGGCGGTGCGCTGGTGCCTGGAGGCGCAGGAGGCGCTGCTGAACGCGCCCTGGCCCCCGGGAATCCTCGCCCACCCCCAGGCCGCGGAGGAGCGCGGGCCCCAGGGGCGAGCGCTGCACCGGGGCCTGCGCGTGCGCATGGGCGTGCACCTGGGCGAGGCCGAGCGCCGCCTGGACGAGCGCACCGGCCGCGCGGACTACTTCGGCCGCACGGTGAACGTGGCGGCCCGCGTGGCGGGTGCGGGCCACGGCGGCCAGGTGCTGCTGAGCAGCGCGGCCTGGTCCCAGGTGGCCCACCGGCTCGAGGAGCTGGGCCACCCCGCGGTGCGAGCCCTGGGGGAGTTCCGCTTCAAGGGCCTCGACGAGCCCGTCGCGTTGATCGAGGTGCTGCCCGCCGCCCTGGCGGACCGGAGCTTCGGGCCCCAGCGGGCCATGGAGGAGCGGCGGGGCAACCTCCCCTCCGTCATGGGCGCGCTGGTGGGCCGGGAGGAGGAGCTCCAACTCCTCCGGCAGCGGTTCCACGAGGGCGCGCGGCTGGTCACCATCCTCGGGCCTGGAGGCATGGGCAAGACGCGCCTGGCCACCCACTTCGGCAGCACCCAGCTCAACTCGCAGCAGCGCTGGGGGGGGGGCGTGTGGCTGTGCGTGCTGACGGAGGCCACCACCGCCGGAGACATCTGCCACGTCGTCGGCCAGGCGCTGGATGTGGATCTCACCCACGGCGGGAAGGAGGAGGAGCCGGCCGAGCAGATCGGCCGCGCGCTGGCGGGCCGGGGGCAGGTGCTGCTCATCCTCGACAACATGGAGCACCTGATGGGCCACGTGTCGGCCACCCTGGGCCGGTGGATGGCGCTGGCCCCGGAGGCGCGCTTCCTCGTCACCTCGCGCGAGGCCATGCGCCTGCCCGGCGAGTGGGTGCTGGATCTGGCGCCGCTGGGGCTGCCGGCGGATGAGGAGACGTCGCTGGAGGCCATCTCCCGCGCGGACGCGGTGCGCCTCTTCGTGCAGCGCGCGCAGGCGGCCCAGGGAGACTTCGTGCTGACAGCGGAGGAGGCTCCCCGGGTGTCGGAGATCGTCCGCCGCCTGGATGGCATCGCGCTGGCCATCGAGCTGGCCGCGGCGCGCACCCCGGTGCTGGGGGTGGCGCAGATTCGCGAGCGGCTGTCTCGGCGCTTCGAGCTGCTGCGGGCCGGACGCCGGGATGCCTCGGCGCGGCAGTCCACGCTGCGGGGCGCCATCGACTGGAGCTGGAACCTGCTGGAGCCCGCGGAGCGCCAGGCCCTGGCGCAGGGCTCGGTGTTCCGCGGCGGCTTCACCCTGGAGGCGGCCGAGGCGGTGCTGGCGCTCCCCGCGGACAGCCCGGACGTGCTGGATGTCATCCAGTCGCTGCGCACCAAGTCGCTGCTGCGGACCGCGCCCACGGGGGACATCACGGGGGAGCGGCGCCTGGCGTTCTACGAGAGCGTGCGCGAGTACGCCTCGGAGCGGCTGGCGGAGCCCGGCGCCGAGGCGACGGCGGGGGCCACGGTGGTCGCGCGGCACGCGGACTTCTTCCTGGGGCATGCCCGCATGCTCACCCGCCTGTTGCATGCCAGCAGCGGCGTGGAGGCCCTGCGCCGGCTCTCGGCGGAGCGCGAGAACCTGCTGGCCGTGTGTGACAACGCCCTGGCCTGGCGCCCGGAGACACCCGAGTCCCTGGCGCGCGCGCTGGGGGGGCTGATCGCGCTCGAGCCGGACGTGAAGGCGCGTGGGCCGTTGAACCTCACGCTCGAGCGACTGGACCAGGCCTTGGGGCGGGCCGCTCGCCTCCCGGTGGACGCGCGGCTGCTCGCCGAGGCCCTCGCGGTGCGCGGCCGGACCCACCTGGGGTTGGGCCGGCTGGCCGCCGCGCGCAAGGATCTGGAGGAAGCGCGGAGGGCCTTCCAGGGGCTGGGCGCGGCGGCGCAAAAGAAGCGGGTGCTGGTGGAGCTCTCCATCGTGGCGTGCCACGAGGGGGACATGAACGTGGCGTGGGCGCTGGTGCTGGAGGCCCAGGCGCTGCCCTCGGGCGGGGACCAGTGGCTCGAGGGCTATACGGTGGGCAACCTGGGGCTCGTCGAGCAGTTCCGCAGCGGCTTCAAGGCGGCCGTGCCCCACCTGCGCAAGGCGCTGGAGCTGTTCCGCGGGCTGGGGGATGCCACGTTCGAGGTGGCCTTCCTCATCAACTATGCCGTGGCCATTGGCGAGCAGGGGCAGATGCGCGAGGCGGTGGCGCTGCTGGAGGAGGCGCTGAGCAAGTCCACCCACCTCGGGGAGCGCTTCAGCCACGCCACCGCGCGCCTGAACATCGGGTGCCTGCTGTTGGAGGAGAGCCGGGCCGCCGAGGCGGTCGAGCACCTGGAGGCGGCCGTGCCCATTGGCCGGCAGCTCGGCAGCCGCATCCTGGAGGCGTGCGCGCGCGGCGAGCTCGGTCGCGCGTATCTGGGGCTGGGTGTGCCGGAGAAGGCCGAGGCCCACCTGCGCGAAGCCATCGCCACCCTGTCCGAGGTGTCTCGCTGGCACATGCTGCGCTTCTCCGCCCACCTGGCCGCGGTGCAAGCCGCGCGGGGCCAGCTCCCGGCGGCGCAGGAGGGCTTCCTCGCGCTGGAGGCCGCGCCAGAGCTGCGCGAGGACGCGGTGCTGGGGGAGCTGGTGTCCCTGCTCCGCGCCGCGGTGGATCTGGCGCAGGCGCGCACGGAGGTCTTCTCCGAGCGGGTGGAGCAGTGCGTGGCGGCGGCGCGGCAGCGGCTGGAGCGGGCGCGGCGGGCTCCCCCGGCGGCGGCCTCGTCGGATCTGCGCAGCGCGCTGCGGCTGCTGGAGCAGTGGCTGCCGCGGCCGGGCTGAAGTTCGAGGTGGGCGGCCTGTACTCCCGTGGCGCCCCTGCCCCCGCTTGGGAGCGCGGGAGCGAGGCCCTCATGGGAACTTCCAGGCTTCATGCGCTGGACCCAGCTCGCCCCCGGTGGCGCTCGGCCACGCGGTACAGTTGGGTGAGCGAGAAGTCCAGCAGCGACTGGCGCGAGCGCATGTACTTGGAGGCGCGCACGAACGGTAGCCACACGCGCTGGCCCACCCGCACCTGCGTCTCCTCCAGCTTCTTGCGAGGAATCCACTGCCCGCCCAGGTGGCGCACCAGCACCTGCCCCAGGTAGGCGCCCACCGTCGGCACCGCCCGCTGGTCGATGTTCTGCCGCTCGAGGGTTTCCGGGAAGTTCTCCACCCAGAACTGGAAGTCCACATCGCTGAGGGACTCAGGCGTCTGCTCGAAGACGGAGGGCACCTCGGTGTGCAGCAGCGCCACCAGGTACTCGGCCAACAGCGAGTAGTGCTCCAGCGCCGCCTTCATGTCCGGCACGTCCGCGGGCAGCGCGGCCTCCGCGGGCAACCACTCCTCGGGCTCTGGCGGTGGGTGGGCGTTGAGCTCGGCGATTCTCCGCTGGCGCTTGTGGATGCCCACCCTCTCCACCATGCGAGTCAGCAGGGGCGCCACATCCGGGTGGAAGCGGGGCTCCACGGGGGCCAGAGCCGCGTTGCGCTCATGCAGGGTGTGCAACACCGTGTCGCGGTCCAGCTCCGGGCGTAGGTGCACCAGCGCTCGGGCTTGAGCCTGACGGGCCTCCTCGCGAGTGAAGTCCGCCGCGGTGGGCCACGTCACCAGCAACACCGAGCCGTTGGGCAGCTCCTCCACTCGGTGGGCGGGGGTGGAAAGCATCCGCTCGCGGCCCACCTTTGCCACCAGCTGAGGACCAAACACGTTCAGCCAGCACACCTCATAAATCGTGTCGAACCCGTCCCGGTACGAGGTCGCGTCATCGCGCCCGAAGTTGGGAAAGTCCGCCAACTCTCGGTCCGCCGTGCTGTGGGCTGAGGCATACGGGACCAGGTAGTGGGAGGACCATGCGCGGACCAACTCTACGAACCTGCTGCAGCGCTCCTTCTCGCTGAAAAAGGTGAGCGGCTGCACATGGAGCATGACACTCAATTCTCGGGGGGACTGCTGAAGCCCGAAACTGAGCACCGACGACATGAAGGGATACGTCGTGTGATGGAGCCCGCACGTCGCACCGTACTCATCGAGTCGATCTTCCACCGCCTTCCAGACGGCGGCGCGAGAGTATCTTCGCCTTCGCTTGCTCTTGACGACGTCCGGCATCCACTCCCCGGCGTACTCCTCGAGCGCCTGGAGAAACGGCTCCAACGCCCGCTTGACCTCCACCTGAGGCTCGAAAAGCCCGTCCCAGGAGAGGGTCAGGCTGTCCTCCACATCCAGGTCTTGGAGCGTCAACAACTTCATTGGATCAGCACCTCCACCCCCTGAACCTTCGCTTGCACCCTCTTGATGGCGCCCCTCAGGCCTTCCAGCCTCTCAGGCAGGAGTATGCCACCCTGGTAGACAAGACGGACGTGCTGTACTTGGACGCGCTGCTGGAGGGACGGCCGCAGGATGTCCAACGTTCCGCCGTAGTACTCCAAGGCGGCGCGCGCATCGCCCCCCATTGTCGCCATCAAATCCTCGCCCTCGAGCTGCGCGAGGTAGCGGCTCTTGAAGCTGAAGGACTCCACGCGGGGAAGTTGCCCAGCGGGAGGCTGCTGTTCGATGACGAGGACATCCGCGTAGCGGATGCCGGGCACTCGCGGCTTCGACACGCCCACGTGCACTTCGATGCGAGGCTGGTGGAAGCCCTGGAGCCAGCGGCGCTGCGCCAGCGGCAGGTTCGCGTCCGCACGCAGCACCTCGACCATGGCGCGCTCGAAGGCCAGCCCTCGGGCGAACGCCCCTCGCATCCGCTCGTACGCCTCCCACCGCAGCGGCCCTCCCGAGCTCTTGCCCTGCTCCAGCTCCGTCAGTCTCCGCTCGCGGTAGCTGCGGTACTCCTCCCAGAGCGCGTAGCCCTCCGGCACTCCCGGGGGCGGGGAACCGAGCGTGGCGCGCAGTCGCTTGAGCAGCGCCACGTCCGCAGGCAGGCGCGGGCCCGGCGCTTCCAACTCCACCTGCTGGAGCTTGGCCTCCACCACCTCCGCGCTGTGGCCGGCTGCCTCGTCCACCAGCGAGGCCAGCCCGCCCAGCGCTCCGCCTGGGGCGGGCCTCGGCTCGGGGGCTCCCGCGCGCTCGGGCCGGGCCTCGGACAACCATGCCTGCGCTCGCGCCACGTTGCCGCGTGCCTCGTACAGCGCCACGGCGGCGGGCTCGCCCCCCGCTCCCACGAAGACGGCGGCCTCCCGGCTGGCTCGAATGTAGCGCGCCAGCTCGCTCAGCCCGTCTACCCCCAGCCGCTCCGCCACCTGCCACGCCACACGCCGCAGCGCCTCCAGCCTCAGCTCCGGCACCGAGAGCCGAAGCCGCGCACCTCTCGCCTCAGCCAGGTACCGAGCCCCCTTGCCTCCGGCGTACAGCGCTACCAGCACCGCCGCAGGCGCCAGCTCGCGCGTGGCCTGCTCGTACTGTCCCTGTGTCAGCTCCCCCAACCCGTGCGCTGTGCCCGCCGCCAGGTGGTAGAAGCCCAGAGGCACTCCGAGAGTCACGTGGTCGAAGGCGCCCAGCGCCTCGTTGCCGGGGGCGTAGTGCTCGCGCCCCATCTCCCGTTCCACCTCCCACTGCGCCTGTTGGTAGGCCAGCGGCAGCCGCTGGAGTTGCTCACTCATTCTCTGGTAGCGCGCCCCGTCGCTCGCCGGGCTGCTGTTGAGCGCGTCCGCGGCGGCTTGCCCCAGACCTCGCAGCACGTCCGAGGCCCGCTCGCCCCGCTCCGGATAATCCGTCAGCTTCAGCCCGCGCCGCTCCAGTTCCTGGCGCACCGCCTCCATGTGCCCCAGCGTCTGGACCAACTGCTTGTCTCGCGCCAACAGCCCCAGCAGTTGTCCCAGCTCGTCATCGAAGCTGGTGTGGACAATGAAGAGGGCGAACACCTGCGCATAGGCCCCGTAGTCCCGCGTGGCCTGGAGCAGGAAGGAGGCCCTCTTGCGCGTGAGCGCCGCTGAGGCCCGCGCGTCCACCAACGGCCCCAGCGCTCCCAGCCTCACCGCGCCCCACTCCCCCAGCCGCTCCACCACCCGTCCCATGTCCACACCGCGCTGCAACTCCAGGTAGTCCTCCACCGAGGGGCACGCCAGCAACGGCGCGAGCACCGCCTCGTCTCCAGAGGACTCCTCCGGCCACCCTTCTGGCACCTGAGAGCAACCGGGGATCGTGGCCGCTGCGAGCTGCGCTTCTCGTCGCGGCTGCTCCCGCCTCCGGGATGCCGCCGTGTCGGGTGCCGCCTGGGGAGTGCTGGGCCGGTAGCGCAGCGCCTCGTACCTCATCACTCCGCCCAGCGGCGGCTGAGGCCTGCCGACCACGCAGCCCGCCACCAATCCCCAGATCACCAGCCCCCCCCACCGCTGAGCGGCGCGGTGGTGGCGCAGGTTCAAACGCCTCGCCCGCGTGAGGCCTCCTCCTCCGCTCACAGGCACAGGCGCGGAGTCAGGGAGCAGTAGAGCCTTCTGTTGGAGGGAAGACCACGCCCTCGCGGGTCGCCCGATGATGGGGTGTGGATTCGGCCAGATCCCTTGGCCGAATCCATGCCTTGAACTGCCTCGGGTTCTCGGCGAGGCCCGAGCCCATCAACCGCGTCTGCTCCCCGTGTCGCGGTCTCAATGAGCCGCTCACCTGGGAGCGTCTTCGGCGCTCGGCGGGGGCGCGAGCTTCGTGAGCCTCGAGAGGATCGCCTGCTGGAACAGGAGGGCGCCCTGGGCGGTCAGGTGGTTGTCGTCGGAGTAGACCAGCCGGCCATCCACCACGGCCCTGCACTTCGCGTCGCACAGGCGCTGCGCGGGATCGATGACGTCGACCTGCCGATGCCGCTGCGCCATCCGATCGAGGAGCGCGTCACCGCGCGCCTCGAAGGCCCTGTGCTGCGCCAGCGTCGGCTCGAAGTGGTCCGGAGCCCGGAGCAGGCCGATCCGGGCGGGCAGGCTCAGGACCGGCACCGTCCTCACGATCGTCACCGGAGCGCCCTCCAGCAGCCGCAGCGTCTGGTCGAGCTGCGACTCCAAGGCCTTCTCGCTGGTCTCGGCATCCGCGCGCCCGGTGCGGTCGGTCGTCAGGAAGTGCGTGGCCTTCTGGAGCCGGCCGTTCACCCTCCACCCGTGCTGGTAGATGCTCCAGCGGGCGAGGAGGAACACCCGCTGGGGCTTCAGCCCGCGGATCGACTCGAGGATCTGCTCGGAGAGGCTGAACGCGCTGCAGTGCCGCACGTTCTGCCCATCACTCCTGCGCACCCCGACCAGGGGCGGGCACCCTTCGAGAGAGAAGACGACGGCCCTCATCCCGGCCTGCCGGGCGGCCTCGTGGAACACGGGGCTCCAGGCGATCGCGTGGGAGTCGCCCCAGACGACGAAGGTCCCGTTGGGCGCGCCCTCGCCAAAGCTCGTGCAGACCTGTCTCGCCTCGGCGCTGACCTCGGGCAGCCCCTCACACTTCGTGGCGCCGGAGCCGTCCCGCAACGACTTGTCGAGCTGCAGCGCCTGCTTCGCGAAGGCGTCTCGACCTTCCAGCCTCGTCGGAAGGAGCTGTTGATGAACGCCAAGCCCCACCGCCGCGGTGATGGCAAGCCCTGAGACCAGAGAGGCGATCCGCCGAGGACTCCGCCACTCGCGCTGGTGGCGGATGGGCTGCTCCACGAAGCGATAGGTCATCCAGGCGAGCACGAAGGCCACCAGGATCAGGCCCAGGGTCACGGCCAGGGACGTATCGCCGGGCCAGACCACCCGCCGGAAGGACAACAGCGGCCAGTGCCAGAGATAGAGCGGATAGCTGATGAGCCCCACGAAGACGAGGCCACGCGAGCCCAGGAGGTGCGTGTTGAGCCACGCCTCGCGTGAGGCGGAGATGAGGAGCGCGGCGCCCAGGGTGGGCAGCGCCGCCCACCACCCCGGAAACGGCTTGTGCTCATCGAGCAGCACGAGCGAAGCCCCCACGAGCGCCAGCCCCAGGGCCGCCTTCGCGTTGGCGACCCACCGTGAAGGCACCGCGCCAGGGCTCAGGGGGCGGCGAGCCTCGCGGTGGAGCTCGCGGGACGCCAGGAAGCCGCCCACGGCCAGCTCCCAGAACCGGGTGAGCGGGAGGTAGAAGGCCGCGACGAGGTGACTGCCGGTGGCGAAGACATTCAGGGCGAAGGACGCGGCGATCACGACGCTCGTCATGACGAACGCGGGCACGGCCCACCGCCGCGTCAGCAGCAGCAGCAGGGGCCAGACGATGTAGAACTGCTCCTCGATGCCCAGGGACCACAGGTGGAGCAGGGGCTTGAGCTCCGCGGCCTGATCGAAGTAGCCCGCCTCCCGCCACGAGGCGATGTTCGCGACGAAGGCGGCCCCGGCGAAGGCGTGCTTCCCCAGCAGCTTGAACTCCTCGGGGAACAGCGTGAACCCGCCGAACGCCAGGGTGGCGACGAGGACCAGCGTCAGGGCGGGGAAGATGCGCCGCGCTCTGCGCGCGTAGAACCCCGCCAGGCTGAAGCGGCCCTGCGCCAGCTCTCGCAGCAGGATGCCGGAGATCAGATAGCCCGAGATGACGAAGAAGATGTCCACGCCCGCGAAGCCACCGGGGAGCGCGTGGGGGAGCGCGTGGAATCCGACGACCGCGAGCACGGCAAGGGCCCGCAGCCCGTCGATGTCCGGGCGATAAGCGCTCTCCCCGTTCGCAGACATGTCCCCGCGGGTCTAGCAGGTGGGGGCCCGGAAGTCTTGAGCGGCCCGCCAGCCAGGTGGAGGCTGCCGACGCTGCTCCTCGGACAGCAAGGTGTCCAGGCCTCTCAGGATCCATGCCTTCATGTCGCGGTTGCCCCCCAGCCGCGCCATCCCAAGCGAGCGGCGTGCTCAGCGCAGGGCCGCGAGCGCCTCGAGCAGCCGGTCCACCTCGGCGGCGGTGTTGTACAGGTGCGGGGAGACGCGCAGGTTCTCTCCGCGCACGCTCACGTAGATCTGACGCGCGGCGAGCCGTGCGGGCACGTCGGAGGGATAGCCTCCGCGGCGGCGCAGGCCCACCAGGTGCCCGGCCCGCTGTTCCTCGGAGGGGACCTCCAGCCCCAGCGTCTCCGCGCCGCGGGCCGCCCGCCGTGTCAGCTCGCGCAGCGTCTCCTGGATGAAGGGGGGGCCCCAGGCGAGGAGCTGGCGCAGGGCGGCGATGGCCATGGGTACCAGGAGGAAGTTGCTGCGCTCGCCCACGTCGAACCGACGCGCGCCGGGCTGGAACTCGTCTCGGTAGTCGATGAGGCGAGCGAAGTCCTCGCTGCCCTGCCGGGCGATCCAGTTCTGCTCCAGGGGTCGGCCCTCGCGGTGCCGCGGGGCGACATAGAGGTAGCCCAGGCTGTAGGGCCCCATCAGCCACTTGTAGCCGGCGGCCACCAGGTAGTCGGGCTGCACCTCCTCCACGCTCAGGGGCAGCGCGCCCAGCGACTGCGTGGCGTCCACCGCGAGCACGGCGCCCACCTCGCGAGCGCGGGCGCCCACCTGCGCGAGCTCCACCCGCGTCCCATCGGTCCAGTGGCAGTGGGGCACGGCGACGAGCGCGGTCCTCGCATCCATCGCCTCGAGCAGCGCGCGCGTCCAGTCGCCCTCGGGCGGCCGGGGGACCGTGAACA
This sequence comes from Myxococcaceae bacterium, assembly GCA_016926755.1. Taxonomy (GTDB): domain Bacteria; phylum Myxococcota; class Myxococcia; order Myxococcales; family Myxococcaceae; genus Hyalangium. The sequence continues at coordinate 19,270 of JAFGNZ010000203.1, forward strand.
GCGTGGCGCCGGTGCGCTGCGCCAGATCCCTCCAGGGATAGACGTTGGAGGGGAACTCCTCGGCGAGCACGAGGATGCGCTGGCCCTCGCGGACGCGCAGGTTGGAGGCCACCACGGCCATGGCGTAGCTGACGGAGGGGACCAGCGCCACGCCCTCCGCGTCCGCGCCAATCAGCTGGGCGAAGAGCCCGCGCAGCGCCTCGGCCTCGCCGAAGAAGTGATCGGGCCGGATGTTCCAGGGCTGGGCCTTGCGCGCCAGCGCCTCCTCGCCCGCGGCGCGGACCGCGCGGAGCTGGGGGGACATGTACGCGCAGTTGAGCCAGGTGACGTCATCCGGAATCTCGAAGAGCGGGCGCTGGGAGGGCAGGGGCATGGGAGTGGCGGGAGCTTGGAGCGACAGCGGCCCTTTCTACAAGGCGAAGGTGGTTCGCGGCGCTGGCCTGTGACAACTTGCCCTCCATGTCACCTCGCACGTCCGCCCTCACGGCCATCGGCTTCGATGCCGACGACACGCTCTGGCAGAACGAGCACTTCTTCAGGATGACGGAGGGGCGCTTCGCGGCGCTGCTGGCCGACCATGCGGAGGCCAGCCACCTCACGGCCCGGTTGCTGGAGGCGGAGAAGCGGAACCTCCAGCACTACGGGTTCGGCATCAAGGGCTTCACGCTCTCCATGATCGAGACGGCCATCGAGGTGACGGAGGGGCGGGTGCCGGCGTCGGTCATCCGGGAGATCCTCGAGGCGGGCCGAGAGATGCTGAGCCATCCGGTGGAGACGCTGCCCCATGTCCGGGAGACGCTCGAGCGGCTGGCGGGGCGCTACCGGATCATCCTGATCACGAAGGGGGATCTGTTCGATCAGGAGCGCAAGCTGGCCGAGTCCGGGCTGGGCGAGCTGTTCGACGCGGTCGAGATCGTCAGTGACAAGACGGTATCGACCTACGAGAAGCTCTTCACGCGGCACGGAGAGGGCCCGAGCCGGAGCATGATGGTGGGCAACTCGCTCAAGTCGGACGTGGTGCCGGCCATCCGCGCGGGGAGCTGGGGCGTGTACGTGCCGCACACCGCCACGTGGGCGCTCGAACACGCCGAGGCGCCCATCGGTGAGCCGCGGTTCAGGCAGCTGGCCCACCTGGGCGAGCTCATGGACCTGCTGGGGCAGCTCGAGTAACCCGGCCGGACACCGCTCAGGCCAGCGAGGAGCTCATCCGCTGAGCGCGGGCTGTGCTAAGCCCGCGGGCGCCTGACCATGTCCCTCCCCCCCATCCTCAAAAGGGCGCTCCTCGTCCTGCTGGCGCTGCTCGCGATCGGCCTGAGCTTCCGGCGAGCGCCCTACCCCGGTCCCAACCTCTACGGGTTGCAGGCCCAGGCCTGGCTGGAGGGCCGGCTGGACGTGGCGGGCCCGGCGGAGGACCTGAGCCTGTACGACGGCCGCTACTACGTGGCCTTTCCGCCCTTTCCCTCCGTGGTGCTGCTCCCCGTGGTGGCGCTCACCGGACCCAAGCACGCGCCCTACCGCGCCGTGGCGCTGGTGCTGGCCGTCCTGGCGGCGTGGGTGGCGTGGCGGGTGCTGGGGAGGCTGGACATCCCGGCTTCGGATCGTCGCTGGCTGGTGGCCGCGCTGCTGGGCGGCACGGCGCTCTGGTCCTGCGTGGTGCAGAGCGAAGCGGTGTGGTTCCTGGCGCACGTGGTGTCGGTGAGCTGTTCGCTCCTCGCGCTGGAGGAGGCGCTGGGCCGTGCGCGCGGTGGGTGGGCAGGGCTCTGGGCGGGGCTGGCCTTCCTGTCGCGGCAGATGTGCATCTATCTGGTGCCCTTCATCGCGGTGGCGGTGTGGCTGCGCCACGCGGAGGCAGGCCGTCGCCGGCAGGTGCTCCAGGCAGGCACGGCGCTCATGGTGGCGGGGGGCTGCACCCTGGCCTACCTCTGGCTGAACGCCGCGCGCTTCGGCAGCCCCTTCGACACAGGCTACGCGGGCATGCCCCTGGGCGACTTCCTGGCCGAGCGTGTGGCGCGCTACGGCCTGTTCCACCCCGCCTACGTGCCCTTCAACTTCTTCCACATGTTCCTGGAAGGGCCCCACTTCGTCTTCGGAGGGCCGCGCCAGCTGGCGCCGCAGTACATGGGCGACATGGGCACCTCGCTCACCCTGGCCAGCCCCTTCATCTTCGTCGCGCTGGCGGCGCGCGGGCAGCGCCCCTGGCTGGTCGCGGCCTGGAGCGCGGTGCTCCTGGCGCTCGTCCACATGCTGCACTACTACAACAACGGGTGGGTGCAGCTGAACGCGCAGCGCTTCAGCCTGGACTTCCTGCCCCTGCTCTGGGTGCTGGTGGCGCTGGGGACGCGGCGGGTGGAGCCGCGGCTGTGGAAGGTGCTGGTGGCCTGGGCGGTCGGGCTCAACGTCCTCGCGCTGTCGCTGCTGCAGGTGCTCGCGCGGGTGTTGCAGCGGCTGTGAGCGCGCCGGAGTTGAATGAAGCCGGGGAAGTGAGCCTGGGAGGCCGTGGCCGCATAGAGTGATGGCATGGAGAGTCGCCCCACCCTGGTCTTCACTGATGGTGCATGCTCCGGCAACCCCGGCCCGGGGGGCTGGGGTGTCATCATCGTCACGCCCGACGGCGCGGTGGCGGAGCTGGGGGGCCACGAGCCCGGGACCACCAACAACAGGATGGAGCTGACCGCCGTGGGCAAGGCCCTGCGCCACCTGGAGCAGACGCCCGGGCCGCTGCACATCCTCACGGACTCCACCTACGTCATCCAGGGCATCACCCGCTGGGCCTTCGGGTGGAGCCGGCGCGGGTGGAAGACCGCCGAGGGAGGGGAGGTGGCCAACGCCGCCTACTGGAAGCGGCTGATGGCGCTGCTGGCCCAGCGCAAGCAGGCGTTCCCGGCCGAGTCCGGCGCCGTGGAGTGGCGCTACGTCCGCGGGCATACGGGTGTGCCGGGCAACGAGCGGGTGGACGTCATCGCCGTGGGCTTCTCGAAGGGCCGGCAGGTGCAGCTCTACGCCGGCCCCTTGCACGGGTACGGCGTGGCGGTGCTCGAGGTGCCCGAGGACACGTCCCTCCCGGCGGAGCAGCCCGGGAAGCGCGAGGGCTCGGGCAAGGCGTATTCCTACCTGAGCCAGGTGGGCCGCGCCGTGAAGCGCCACGCGAGCTGGGCCGCGTGCGAGCGCAGGGTGAAGGGCGTACCGGGCGCCCGGTTCAAGATGACGCGCAGCGCGCAGGAGGAGGCGAAGGTGCTGGAGGACTGGGGCGTCACGGCCCAGGACGTTCAGTCGGAGGACTGAGGGCGTGCATCACCGGCCTCCCTCGAGTCCAGGCAGCCCTCAGCCGAGTGACACGGTCGCGCCGTCGGCGGCGACCTCCACCGCCCAGCCCAGCTCCTCCCGCACCGCCTTCGCGAGCGCCTCGGCCGCCTGCGGCTCGCCATGCACCACGTACGTCTTCCGGGGTGGCCGCTTGAAGCCCTTCATCCACCGGAGGAGCTCCCCCTGGTCGGCATGGGCCGAGAGCCCATCCACGGTGGCCACCTGCGCCCTCACCGGGATGTCCTGGCCGTGGATTCGCACCGTGCGCGCCCCTTCCTGGAGCGCCCGCCCGCGCGTCCCGGCGGACTGGTAGCCCACGAGCAGCACGGTGTTGCGGTGGTCCGGCAGCCGCTGCTTGAGGTGATGGAGCACGCGCCCGCCGGTCGCCATCCCACTCCCGGCGATGATGACCATGGGCCCCTTCTTGCCGTGCAGGGCCTTGGACTCCTCGGTGGTCCGCACGAGGTTGTATTCGGGGTTGCACAGCGGGCACCGGCGCTGGTCCATCAGCGCCTTCATGTGGTGGTCGTGGTCCTCCGGGTGCCGGCAGTAGATGCTGGTGACGTCCAGGCCCATCGGGCTGTCCGCGTAGATGGAGACGAGCGGTATCCGCTTCTCGTCCTGGAGCTTCCTCAACGTCCAGAGGAGCTCCTGGGTCCGCCCGATGGCGAAGGCGGGGACGATGACGGCGCCGCCCCGGTGTGCCGTCTCGGTGATGACCCGCGCGAGCGCCTCCTCGCTGTCCTGCGCGTGCAGGCGATCGCCGTAGGTGGACTCCACGAGGAGCACGTCCGCCTCGGAGACGCACTCGGGGTCCCGGAGGATGGGGCGGTCCCAGCGCCCGAGATCGCCCGAGAAGACGAGGCGCAGGCGCTCCCCGAGCTCGAGCTCGACGATGGCGGAGCCGAGGATGTGCCCCGCGCGATGGAAGCGCGCCTCACCCATGGGGCTGGCGAGGAACCGCTCGCCGTAGCCGTGCGGGACCAGGAGCTTCAGCGCGCGCAGCGCATCCTCCTGCGTGTACAGCGGGAGCGCGGGGTGGTGCTTCGAGTACCCGTAGCGATTGGCCCGCGCCGCGTCCTCCTCCTGGAGGCGCGCGGAGTCGAGCAACACCACCTCGAGCAGCGCCCGCGTCCCGGGCGTGCAGTGGATGGCTCCCCGGAAGCCACGCCTCGCGAGCAGGGGCAGGTACCCCGAGTGGTCCAGGTGCCCGTGGCTCAGCACCACGGCCGGCAGGGTGGCCGGGTCGAAGCCGGGCTCGTCCCAGTTTCGAAGGCGCAGCCCCTTCACGCCCTGGAAGAGGCCGCAGTCGAGCAGCAAGCGCCCGGAGGGCCCCTCCACGAGGTACTTCGAGCCCGTCACTGTCCCTGCGCCACCCAGGAAGGTCAACCTGTGTTCCAGCACGTCACCTCGCTCCAGGCTTCATACCACGCGCGGGAGCGTCAGCGCGCGCTCCGGCGGATGAGGCCCCGGCAGCGGAAGTCGAGGGAGTTGATGAGGATCCAGAAGTTCTTGAACGCCGGGTTGCGCGTCTGCTTGTGGTGGTAGCGGTAGTAGATCTGCTGGGCGATGACGGCGAGGCGGAACAGGCCGAACACCTCATAGAAGGCCCAGTTCGCGGGCTTCAGCCCGGTCCTGTCGAGGTAGTACTCGACGACCTCTTCGCGCCGGAGCATGCCGGGCAGGTGGGTGGGCTGGCGGCGCGTGGCGCGCAGCAGGAAGTTGTCGTCGGCATGGACCCAGTACGCCAGCGCGCCGCCGAGGTCCATCAGCGGATCTCCCAGCGTCGCCATCTCCCAGTCGAGCACGCCAATCACGGAGGTGGGCTCACCCGGATCGAGCACCACGTTGTCCAGGCGCCAGTCGTTGTGGATGACGCAGGTGGCGACGTCCTCGGGCGTGTTCGCGGCGAGCCAGTCGCGCACGTACCGGAAGCGGGTGACGTTCCAGGTGCGGGCCTTCTCGTAGCGGTCGGACCAGCCCTCCACCTGGCGCCGGGCGTAGCCTGTCCCCCTGCCGAGCGACGACAGCCCCACGGCCGCGGCATCCACGGCGTGCAGCTCCACGAGCTTGGAGATGACGTTGAGGCAGAGCTGGCGGGTCTGCTGGGCATCCAGCTCCAGCCCCTTCGGCATGCGGGCCCGAGGGATGAGCCCCGCGATGCGCTCCATCACGTAGAAGTCGGTGCCGAGCACCGCCGGGTCTTGGCACAGGCCCACCATCGTCGGCACCCAGGGGTAGGCCGGCTTCAGGGCCTTCTGCACGGTGTACTCGCGCGCCATGTCGTGCGCGGACTTCGCCTTCGTCCCCGCGGGGGGGCGGCGCAGGATGAGATCGCGGTGGGGGTAGCGCAGGCGGTAGGTCCAGTTGGAGGCGCCGCCCGAGTACTGGGTGACCTCGGGCGTTCCCTCCAGGGAGGGCTCGAGGGACTTGAGCCAGGCGTCTACGGCGGGGACGTCGAGCTGCTCGCCGGGGCGCACGGCGCCGGCCGAGTCAGTGGGGGCGGTGGATGGCATCGGTCCTCGTCTCCTCTCTGCGGGGAGTGCCTCAGCGCGCGGGGCTGAAGCTCGCGACCGAGGCTTCGCGGTAGCGCACCATCCGGCGTTGCACGGGATCCCAGAGGTTCTGGCGCAGGCACGCCACCACGTCGCGCGGCTGCAGGGTCGTCACGTGCGGCCTCTGGAGCTCTGGAATGGAGGCCATGGCCTCGGGCAGGCGATAGAAAGGGATCCGTGGGTTGAGGTGATGGACGTGGTGATAGCCGATGTTGCCGGTGAACCAGGCCATCAGCGGGCCACAGGCCAGGTAGCTGCTGGCTTCGAGCGCCCCGCCGGAGTGGGTCCACTCCTCCTCCGGCTGGAGCTCGATGTCCGGGAAGTTGTGCTGCGCGTAGAAGAGGTAGACGCCGAACGCGTAGGCCACGAAGAGGGGCCCGAGGAACGCCGAGAGGTAGACCGCCGGGCCGAAGAGGGTCCAGAGCGCGATGGACACCGCCACGTGGACGAGCAGCGCGAGCCCCGAGGTCCAGTACCGCCGCGGATTGCGCACGAACGGAAAGAGGCACAGGTTCAGCATGAAGGCCGTGACGTAGCCGAACAGCAGGGTCGCCGGGTGGCGCTCGATGACGTAGGCCAGGCGCTGTTGGGTGGACGCCGCGCGCCACGTGTCGGTGGTCCAGGTGGTGAAGGTGCCCGCGGGGGCCGCGGCCAGGCGCGCGGTGTTGGCGTGGTGATGGTTGTGGGTGTCATTCCAGATGCGGGCGGGGGTGAGCATCAGCACGCCATGGAGGTGGAAGAGGAGCCGCGCGATGCGCGAGCCAGGCAGCAGGGCTCCGTGCATGAAGTCGTGGTAGAGGATGAAGGCGCGCACGAGGATGAGCGCCTCGAGCACTCCGCCCACGATCCTCAGTGGCCACCAGGGAGCGGCCGCGGCGACAGCGAGGGCGGCGGCCAAGGCGCCAAAGGTCGAAGTGATATGCCACCAGGCGCGCGCGGTGTCCTGCGCGGCGAAGGGGCGCGTCCGGGAGATGAGATCTCTGCTCGTGAGGGGGGCGCTTCGTTCCATGGGTGGGGAGCGTCGCACGCCCATGTCACGGCTTCGTCATGCTGCAGGAGTTGTGGGAGGGTTCCGGCAGCACGGGCCTGGGTGCTCCCTGAGCTTGCAGGCAGCCGTGTCCGGAGCGCCGGGACTGACGGTTTGACGCGGTCGGGGAGCGGGCTCTACAGTATCCATCAACCAACGTGACGCGGCCGCGCTGCTGCAACGCGAGCGGTCCCATCTCCCGGCGCGCGCATCTACGAAGGTGCTGCGGGTTGCTCGCGCTGCTTGCGGCGCTGACGAGCTACGGGAGGGAGCTGCTATGGGGGCCACTGAAATGGCCGCGGAGGCGGCGGTCGAGCTGGCGCTCGCGCTCGCGGATCCCGGCGCGCGGCTCATCGTTGGCGAGCCGATCATGCTCGAGGCGACGTACACGGCACGGCGCCCGGTGATCCTGTTCCACCGCATCATCCTCGGCTGGGCGCCGGACGAGCTGGAGCTCCTGATCGAGGGCAGCGGTGGAACCCAGGTCAGCCGGCGGGTGCTCCTCTCCGTGCCCAAGACCTTGCCGCTGCAGGAGAAGGACTTCGTTCGCCTGGAGCCCGGCAAGCCGCTGTCGTTTCGCTTTCCTCTCTGGAGCGATAAACCCCTCGCGCCCGGCTCCTACAAGGTCCGGGCGCGCTACATGGGCGGACCGGATCACTACGCCGACGCGCAGGGCGTGACCCACCGGATCGCCGTCTTCTCCGAGCCGATCGAGAGCAACCCGGTAGCCCTCTCGGTGGTCCCGAAATAAACGCAGGAGGCGCGCATGCCGACGAAGCTCGTCTACGACATCTTCCCGCTCCGTGGGGTCGTTCCCAAGTGGAAGCCGCAGGTCGACGCCGCGAACAAGCTGCTCAAGGCCAGCCACCCGGACATCACCGTCACCGCCGAGGTGGGCAAGTTCCAGTGGTTCTGGCAGAGGGATGGCAAGGGCAACATGAAGTCGCCCGCGATGGGCGCGATGCCGCCCGGGAAGACCGCCGCCAAGGATTACCGTTACAGCCAGGACCAGAAGGACCTGATGAACCACCCGATGCTCGAGGACAAGAAGCTCGGGCCCGAGCCCGGTCACATCCCGGTGGTCTGGGCAGAGTCGTTCAGCACGGGGGAGCTCGGGGAGACGGTCAATCCGGCGGTCTGGGACTCCACCTATGTTGGCCGCAGCGGTCTGTTCATGTCCAACGCCTCCGCCGGCAACGAGCTCACGCTCCTCCACGAGACCGGCCACCTCGCCGGGCTGAGCCACGACGACACCAACGCCAACGAGCTGATGAACAGCTGGCCCGGCAACACCATCCTCAAGGCGAACAAGCAGGCGCTCTTTGATGCCGTCTTCTGACCTGCCCGACACGACGCGAGCCCGTCCGTGAGCCGGTTGACCCCGCGCGAGCACTTCGGGCTGGAGCTCGGGCGCCTGCGCCTCACGATGCTGCGCTTCCTCCGCGAGGCGGCAGCGCGGCGCTGGATCCCGGCGGCCCACCGTGAGGGCGCGTGGCCGTGGCCCTCGCTGCAGGACGCGGAGGCGGCGCTCCAGGAGGGGCTGCCTCACGGGGGCGGCGAAGCAACGGGGGAGGCGATCGAAGCGAGGATGGCCGCGCAGGGGCAGGCGGTGCGCGAACGGCTCGCGGCCGACGGCGCGGAGGGTCGGCGGCTCCCGCTGCCCCAGCTGGTCGGTGCCTTCGGGTTGAGCCGCATCGACCTCGAGGTGCTGCTCCTGGCGGTGGCTTTCGAGTGCGATCCGGCGCTGCGTGGCGCGCTCCAGCTGTGGCGCCGCGAGCCCGAGGCGCGGCTACCGGACGTGGAGCTGGCGAGCCTCCTCCTCGGCCCGCGTGACGAGCAGGGGAGGAGCGGGCGGCGGTCCTTCGACGCCGACGCGCCGCTCATCGCGCACGCCCTCCTCGAGCTCGTACAGGAGCCCGCGAGCGGCCGCACGCTGTTCCATGCGCCGTCGTCAGTGGTGCGGTTCATCCTTGGGGATCCAGCGTGCAGCGACGAGCTGGCAGAGGTGACGCGATGGCTGCGCGCGCCGGTGGACCCGCTGGCCGGGGTGCCGGAAGGGCAGGCAGCTCCCGTCGTCGCCCGGCTGACCCGGCTCGCCGCCGATCCCCGGCCGGAGTACCCCGTGGCCTTCTTCCTCGTCGGCGAGGACGGCACGGGGCGGCGCAAGCTGGTGCGCGCGGCGGCGGCTCGCTCAGGGCGGCCGCTCTTGACCGTCGACCTCTCCGTCATGGCGAGGCGGCGCGATCAGGCCGAAGCGCTGCTGCGCCGCATCCGCCGCGACGCGCTCCTCACCGGCTCGCTCTTGCACCTGCACCTGCCGGCGTCTTGGGCGGACCCCGTCGCCGGCCCCCTCGCCTCCGACGGAGCGCGGCCGCGGCCGGCCGGCGCGGACGACGGCGGGTGGGCGGAGCTCAAGCGGGCGGTGCAAGGGCAGCTCGCCTCCGATCCGCCGCTGGTGGTCCTCACCGGCCCGGCCGGCCTGGTGCTCTTTGCCGAAACGCGCCTCCTGGCCGGCGAGAGGTTGCGGGGGCTCCCGCCGGAGCGCGCCGCGGCGCTCCTGGGCAGCACCCTCTCGCAGGCCGGTGTGGCCCCTGATGCGCTGCGGCACCTGCCAGACGAGATCTGTCGCGCCGGCTTCCCCGCCGGCGCGCTCATCGTCGCGGCCCGCGAGGCGCTGCTGGAGGGCGAGCTGGGCGGGCCCGACGTGCAGGACGGGCCTTTGCTCCCCTGGCGCGCCCCGCTCATCGAGCAGGCCCGGAGGCGCGCCCGCGGGGAGCTCGATCTCCTGGCGCGGCGATCAACCTCGCCGAAGAATGGGAGCGGCGAGGCGCAGCTCTGCTGGGAGGATCTGGTGGTCCCGCCCCCGGTCATGGGCCAGCTTCGCGATCTGCTCCTCTTCGCGCGCCATCGCGATCGGGTCTTCGTGGACTGGCGCTTCGACGAGAGAATGCCCAATGGGAAGGCCGTGACGGCGCTGTTCTCCGGGCCGACCGGCGTGGGCAAGACCCTGGCCGCGCGGATCGTCGCGACGCAGCTCTGCCGACCGCTCTACTTCGTGGAGCTGGCGCGGATCCTGTCGCGCTACGTCGGCGACACCGAGCGGAGGCTGGCGGACCTGTTCGCCGCCGCTCAGCGCGAGCAGGCGGTGCTGCTCTTCGACGAGGCGGACGCGCTGTTCGGCGCGCGCACCGTCATCGCGTCGGCCGGCGATCGCTACGCGAACACCACGGTCGACTTTCTCCTGCAGCAGCTCGACACCTACGAGGGGATGGCGATCCTCACGACCAACCACGAGCCGGCCCTGGACCCCGCGGTGCTCGGTCGCCTGCGCTTCAAGGTCCGCTTCCCGTTCCCGGATCTCGAAGCGCGGGAGCGGCTGTGGTCCGCGCTCCTCCCCGCCGCCGCGCCGCTGCGATCCGACATCGATTTTCGCGCGCTGGCCGCCCGGTTCTCCCAGCTGGGCGGGGCACGGATCCGCAACGCGATCCTGCGCGCCGCGCTCCGCTGCGCCGGAGCGGGTGAGCCCATCGGGTTCGACGCGCTGTGCTCCGCCGCGGCGGAGGAGTGCGACAGTCCGCCGCCGTCCGAAGTGCCCCGGTCGCACTTCTTCAGCGTGTTCCCCCCGCTCGCCCGTCAGGGCGATCCCTGACCCAGGCCGTCCACGGGAGCCCGCGGGACGGCCCGAGCCCGGCGCGGCGAATCAGGTGCAGGTCAGCCAGCTGCACTTGCCCGAGAGGCACTCGCGGCCCGCGGTGCACAGCGCGCCCCGCGGCTGCTTGTCTCTGCACGAGCCCAGGTTGAGGCCCGTGCCGCAGTACTGGTTCGTGGCGCAGTCGCTGTCAGCGTCGCAGATGCAGGAGCCGGTGGAGCCGCTGCAGCCCTCGCTGGTGGTGCAGGCGCCGCTGACGCACTCCTGGGCGAAGCGGCAGGTGTCACCGATCAGCTTGGAGTTGGGCGCGTAGGCCTTGCCGCAGATCGTGGGGTACTGCGCCTCGCGGGTGGCCTTGGGCACGTAGGCCGCCACGCCGCTGGTGTCGATGTCCAGCGCCGCGTCCGCCATGCCCGTGCGAGTGCTGTTGGCCCGCTCCCACATCTGGAGGAACTTCTCCGTGGAGTTCTCCAGGCCCGAGGTGTTCGCCCCCACGTTCTTCAAGTCCCGCAGCAGATCCGGCAGCAGGCCCACGTGGGCCAGGCCGTACACGTCGAAGTCCGTGCCCAGCCGAGCCGGCCCGGTGAGGCGCTGCTGGTTCATCTGCGCATCCGCCTCGGCCTGGAAGCCAGCCGAGCACGCCCCGTTGTTGCCGAAGCGCGGCCGGGTCTGCTGGATGAAGCCGTTGAGGTCCGCGCCGAAGCCCATGGGCACCTTCAGCCCCAGGCGGCCGAACTCGTACGCCTGCGCCAGCGAGCGCGTGGAGCCCTGGCAGGTGTTGGCCACGGCCGTCTTCGTGTACGTGCGCGTCTCGTCATGCGCGGTGCGCAGGCCGAACATGCCGCCCGTCTGCCGCAGGTACTTCACCACCCAGGCGGGCGTCGTCTTCTCGGTGGCCGCCAGCGCCGGGTTCATCACCTCGCGGAAGTGGCCGTGCGAGACGAACAGCGGGTAGTACGTCTTCGCCTGGGAGAGGGCGAAGGTGTCCTGGATGCTGCGCTCGGACAGGTGCGCGATGTCGACGATCATGCCCTTGTTCATCATCTCCTGGACCAGCGCCTTGCCCTCGGCGGTGAGCCCCTTCACGTTGCGGCAGCTCGCGTCCACGTCGAAGCCGAGCGTGAAGCCGTTGCCAGTCACGCCGCAGTCGGTGTCGATGTGGCAGTTCTCCAGGAACTGGGCGGCATGGAAGATGGCGTTGTGCGGCGCGGCGCCGCCGAAGCGGTTGTCCAGCTGGTGCACCGGCTGCAGCGAGCGCACGCCCAGCGAGTAGACGCGGTTGAGCTCGGTGCGCCAGTCCTTGGTGCCGAACAGCTTGCTGGACTCGATGGAGAGCACCATGGCCAGCTTGCCGGAGGCGATGATCTGCCGGGCGTGCGCCGGCGTCAGGGCGATCTCCGCCCAGGACGTGCGCGCGTCGAAGTCCCGCGCCATCTGCAGCTGCACGTCCACGTCCGTCATCTCGTTACAGGGGCGCTTGATGTTCTGGTAGGGCAGCGTCTTGCAGAGGAACTCGTTGCTCACCAGCGAGATCATCACCAGGGACATGCCGCCCTGGTGCGCCTTCTGGAGCCCGCCCTCCCACGCCTGCTGGTGGGCGATGGTGTCCCAGCGCGGCCACTGGGTGTTCACGTTCATGCGGCCCAGGTGAAGGCCGGTGTCGCCCTCGGTGCCCTCGATCTTGCCGATGAACTCCGAGGCCACGGCGCCGCCGATGCCGAAGAATTGGGAGAGCAGCGGCACGCTGCCCAGGTCCACGCTGCCCGAGTTGGGGCACAGGTTGAGCATGTCGCTCAGATCCATGCGGACGCGCGCGTGATCGCTCTCGGGCATGCCTCCATCACAGCTCGCCAGGGTGCCGGTGTGGCTGCCGTGGAGCCAACCTCCGCTGAAGGCCTCCTCGGCGAACATGTGGTGGTGCAGCTCGGCGAAGCCCGGCGCGACCAGCGGCTGGGCCACCTCGCCCACGGGAGCTTCGATGGAGGGAGGCGATTCCAGCTCCTCCTCCGTCACCGGGTTGCATCCCTGACTCAGCGCCAGGAACGACGCGAGCGAGAGGCACAGACAGCTCCAGGGACCAGGACCAGTACGTCTCCGCATGCGGTGCTCCTTCAAATTCAGTGGGAAGCAGGACGCGGAGTGACAGAGTCTGGCCGCTTTTTCAACGACCCCTGGTTTTCCCCATAGCCCTGCTCGCGCTGGACATCCCCAGGGCTCGCGGCCACGCTCCGAAGGTCTGATCCCCAGTCCGTGCCGTGATAATCCACGGCAGGGATGCACTCCCCGAGCCCCAGCCCGTCCGAGGACAGGAGGGGGGCTGCTGCTGATCGGAAGGCGCTCGCGTGACATTCTTCATTCCTCTGGGCGTGGACGAGGCGAAGGTCGACCGCATCCCCTGGATCTCCCTCGCCATTGCCATCGCGTGCGTGCTGGCCTTCTTCGCCACCTGGGTGGTGCCCCAGAACCCCATGGGGGTCGGCGATGAGGAGCTCGGCGAGGTCCTCGAGCTGTGGTTCAAGCACCCCCAGCTCGAGCTGGATCCCGCCTTCTCCGAGCACTTCCTGAGCAAGCAGGGCGTGGAGGAGCTGCGGCGGATGCACGAGCGGGCCGAGGCGCCGCCGGAAGGCGTGGACCTGGCAACGCTGCAGCAGGAGCTGGACGCACGCTGCCAGGAGATGCTGGCGCGGAGCGAGAGCGCGGCCATGCGGCGCCTGTCGCTGGTCGCCGCCCGAGGCGCCGCGCAGCCCGGCTGGCTGACGCACATGTTCCTGCACTTCGGGTGGATGCACCTGTTGGGCAACCTGCTGTTCTTCTATCTCGTGGGCCCCTTGCTCGAGGACGTCTGGGGCCGGATCCTCTTCACCGGCTTCTACCTGGTGGGCGGCCTGGCGGCGGCCCTGGCCCAATTCGCGCTCGAGCCTTCCTCTCAGGCGATGATGGCGGGCGCCTCCGGGGCGGTGGCCGCATGCATTGGAGCCTTCTGCCTGCGCTTTGCTGGCCGGCATGTTCGCATTGGCTACTTCATCTGGATTGTCCGCATCTGGCGCGGCACCTTCGCCATGCCTGCCTGGGCCTGGGGAGGGTTGTGGTTCGCCAATGAGGTGCTGGACTTCGTCCTCTGGGGCAACAACACCGGCGTGGCGGTGATGGCCCACATCGGCGGCTTCCTCTTCGGCTTCGCGGTGGCCATGGGCCTGCGTGCGTCGCGCGTGGAGGAGCGCTACCTCGCCCCCGAGCTGGCCAGGCGGCAGGGGGCCTATGTGGAAGACACGCGGCTCACCCAGGCCAAGGAGGCGCTCGAGCGCGGGGAGCACGAGGCGGCGCGCACGGCCCTCACGGCCGCGCTGGCTGCGCGGCCGGACGCGCCCGACGCGCTGCTGGCACTGGGGAGGTTCGAGCTGGAGCAGGGCGAGGTGCAGCGCGGCATGGCGAGGCTGGAGCGAGCGCTGCAACTGCTGATGGGGCGTGACGATCTCGCTACCCTCTGGCATGCGCTGGAGGAGCTGGGGCCGCGCCTGCCTGCCGCGCGGCTGCGGCCCGGCCTGGCCTGGCGCCTGGCCCAGGCCCTGGAGCAGGCGCCCGACGGACTCCTGCCGCTGGCCGAGCCGCTGTACGCCAGGGCGGGCGCTGACACGGGCGCCACGGCGGCGCGCGCGTTGATCCGCGCGGCGGAGCTGCGGCTGGCGCAAGGCGAGGAGCTGGAGCGGGCGCGCGAATACGTGGCGCGGGCCAGGCGGCTGCCGCTGGAGCAGAACAGCGCGCTGGGCGCGCGTCTCCAGGCGTTGGAGGCCGAGGTGGAGAGCGCGGTGGCGCGAAGCGGGCCACGGAGCCCTGGGCGCCTCACGTCCTCTGCCGAGCCGGAGGCGCCCCCGGCGCCGCCACGCATCATCCTCTGCCGGCTCACCAGCCTGTCCGAGCGTGCGCTGACGGTGGATGCCGGCAGCCAGCGCCGCACCCTGGCGTTCACCGAGGTGTTGGCGGTGGCGGTGGGGCTGCTGCCTGCCCCTGCTCCCGAGGGGGCACCTCCCCGGCGAACCCTCCTCACGGACCTGGTGATCTCCTGGGGCGAGCAGGGAGGGGGCCCCGTGGTGCTGCGCATCCATGCAGGCCACCTGGGCCTGCCACAGCACTATCCTGGGCTGCCCCCGCGTGACGCCTACGGGCGCCTCCTGGCCGACTTGCTCGAGCGCTCGGGGGCCACCGCCATGCCGGACGCCTCCTCGCTGGCCCAGGGCCGTTACCCCCAGTTCGCAAGCGAGGAAGCCCTCACCCAGCACTACTACGCCCAGGTGGTGTGAGCGCACAGGGCGCTGTTCACCCCATTGCCCCGCGGCTGTGCTTGTGGAGGAACTGCCGCAAGGTGACCGGCTGGATGTGCGGGTACCGGTTGTTCACGAGGTTCCGCAGCTTGCCCTTCCCGGACACCATCGCCCACTGGTACTGCGCGGGGACATACTCGAAGACGGAGGT
Source organism: Myxococcaceae bacterium (assembly GCA_016926755.1). Classification (GTDB taxonomy): domain Bacteria; phylum Myxococcota; class Myxococcia; order Myxococcales; family Myxococcaceae; genus Hyalangium. The sequence continues at coordinate 34,274 of JAFGNZ010000203.1, forward strand.
AGCCGTCGTCCTCTTCTCCGAGATCCATCGCCCCAGCTCCTCGACGGAGCCCTTCGAGACTGCCTCGACCTTGCGGCCCGTGGCTTCCTCCAGGACCCGCGCCACGCCTCGCAGGGTCAGCACGTCCCCGGCGACCTCGAAGTGGGTATTGGCCGCGCGAGGGTCGAGCGCTGCCTCGGCGGTGTAGCGCGCGGTGTCGTCAGTGGTGCTCATGTCCACCTCCGTCTCTCCGTCGCCCCAGAAGCTCAGGCGGCCTGCCTGGGAATCGTAGGCTCCGAAGAACGGGGCCAGCAGCACCTCGGTGAAGGCGCCGTTGAGGACGGAGGTGTGCTCGAGCCCGCTCTTCTGGACGGCCTCGGCCACTCGGATGCGGTAGTCCAGGAACGCATTGTCGCCGGGCTTCAGCTTGAAGAAGTCGACCGAGTAGTCGGACGGAATGAAGCGCCGCACGCCGTTGCGCTTCGCGGCCTCCAGGAGCTGGAGCTGGCCGTTGACGACCGTGTTCTCATCGCCGTTCACGGCCGAGACGATGACGTCCACTCCCCGCGTTGCCTCCACCAGGCTCGAGAGCGCGCCGAGGTCTCCTTCGACGATGCGCGCCCCTCGCTCCTGGAGCGACAGGAGCCCCTGGCGCTTCTTCGGATCCTCGGTGGCGCCCGCGCGCACCAGCAGCCGGACCTCGACGCCTGGCTTGTCCAGGAGCGCATGACTGATCTTCTGCCCCAGCATGCCGGTCGCGCCCGCAACCAGGACCTGCGTATTGGATGTTCCCATGGTGACCCTCCTCGTGAGTCTCGCTGCGTGTGTTCCTCTCACTCGCCCTCACCGTACGCCGTTCCTGAGTGGGAACAAGGTCGCTGGAAATGGACGCATCGTTCCAGAAATGGAACGCTATGGAGATGCTCGACCTGAATGACATCCGCGTCTTCGCGCGAGTGGTGGATCTGCGAAGCATCTCCGCGGCGGCCCGGAAGCTGGGGATGCCCAAGTCCACGGTCAGCCGGAACGTCGCCCGGCTGGAGCAGGCGTTAGGGGCACGGCTGATCCAGCGCTCCTCTCGGGGACTCGGGCTGACGGACACGGGAGCCGTCTTCCATCACCACTGCCTGCGGATCCTCGAGGACGTGGAGGCGGCGGAGGCCGCGGTGGGGCAGCTCCGGGAGACGCCTCGGGGGCTGCTCCGGGTGAGTGTGCCCTTTACGTTTGGCCAGGCCTTCCTCGGGCCGATCCTCCCCGAGCTGCTCCAGCGCTACCCGGAGCTCCGTGTCGGGATCGACCTGACCAGCCGGCGGGTGGACATCATCGAGGAGGAGTTCGATCTCGCCATCCGCATCGGGCGCCTCTCCGACTCCGCGCTCATCTCCCGGAGGTTGGGCGAGACGCGGCTGGTGCTGTGCGGCAGTCCCGCGTTCCTGCGCCGCCAGGGGACACCCCGGAGCCCTCAGGAGCTGGCCTCGCATGAAGTCGTCGACCTGCAGCTCTCGGGAGGCCGTCACACCTGGCGGCTCATCGGCCCCGCGGGCGAGGAGGCGAGCGTCACGGTCACGCCCCGCCTGAGCGTCAACGATCCTTCCATGATGTACCGGGCGGTGTTGGGCGGCGTGGGGATCGCGTGGGTGCCGGAGTTCCTGTGCGCCGAGGATCTCCGCGCGGGCAGGCTGCGTCAGCTCCTCCCCGAGTGGAGCATGCCGTCGGCGGAGATCCACGTGGTGTTCCCGAGCCAGCGGAGCCTCTCCCCGAAGGTGCGCGCCTTCATCGACTTTCTCGTGGAGAAGCTTGGTGGCACGTCCCCCTGGAATGCCTGAGGGGGCGTAGGCGAAATTGAGGACTCCTTGCGGCTGCTGCAGCGACAGCGGGTTCGATTCCCGCCGCCTCCATGCAGAACAACCCGCCGCTTTGAGCCGAGTCCGCTCCAAAAGAGGAGGTGTGTATCGCCTTCGGGGACCAAATCGGTTCTTGGCGCACCCAAATTTGGACCAAATCCGGAGCGCGTCAGAAGGATAGGGGCAGTCATGCTTGGCGGCGGGCTCATTCTACCCCTTCGCAGTCACTCGCCTTCACGGAGCGGAAGTGCTTCGCGTCCGTCTCGTACACGTAGACGCCGGTGATGTGCTCGTCCTCCGAAGACGTCCACTGAGACACGCGCCTCTTGCCCTTCGTGGCCGCGTGATTGAGGCTCCCATACCAATGTCTCAGCAGGATCGCGCCATCCCTGGCACGCTGGACACCTGCCACTTCGCGGGTATAGGGGTCATGGCCGATGGTGAAGTAGACGCTTGCGGTGCTCTCGCGCACCGTGAGCTCGATTGCCCCCGGTTTGTACGTGCAAGCATCCAACCTGACGAGCTGCTGGCCCTGCTGTTCCAGCTTGAGCCATTCGCCCGCGAGCGGACGGAGCATGAGCAGCTCCTCCTCGGTCAACACGAATTTGTACTCAGAGAGCTCTGGCAGCTGCGGTTGCTCCCGGGGATGCTCCGGCTCCAGCGCCATTCTCAAGGTGTCAGAGGGCACATAGCGGCTGAGCGTGAGCACCTGGATGTCAAGCTTCTTCGCGTCACCCTCCACCGTTCCCGAGTGGACCCAGAGCTGCTTCGGCTGTTTGGATCCGTAGAAGGCCTGGAAGGCGACACTCACGAACAGGCGCTTCCCCACCCCCTCGCTGTTCTCGAGATGGAGGCGGTGCCACTCGATGTACCCCGCGCCCGTATGCCGACGCATCACACTCCTGAAGCAGCTCTCCGCCGAGGTTTCCTCGCCCTTACAGGCGGCAGCAAGGTGGGCCAGAGGGCGCGGGGCGGTGGCATCGGCAAGGAGGTTCTCGACCTGGCCCCGCTCCTGCTCGACAAAGAGTTCCCAGAGACGTGTTCTGGCGCCGGGGTGCTTGGGATTAAGCGCAACAGCTCTCACCACAGAATCGAACCGATCCTTCAACGGCAGCTTCGAGTCCCCCGACAAAGCCAGGAGCGGTTCGAAGGTGGGCTGCTCGGCCGACAGCAGCTCGGACTTCGTCCAGCCCTGGGAGTCAGCACAGCGGATGCGCCACCAGCCAGAGTCCGCCTTCTCCTCTACGGCACACTCGGTCGCGATGGGCACCTGCTTGACGACAGAAGCGGTCGGAAACGGTTTCTCACGAAGGTTGACCAGGGAACCCGAGACGAACACGCGCGTACTCGCGGGCTCCGGCCTCGCCACCCCTGGAACGAGCGTGAGCGCTGCCGCCAGCACTGCCACGACGAGCCCCGGCCCCCCGGCGCTCTTCCCTGTCGGCACGCCCACGCACTTACCCATGGGCGGGATTATTGCTCCCAGCACTGCATTTTACAATGCAACCCATGAAGGGCAGGGGGCAGCGCATCGAGCCTGTGCAGCCGACTTTGCAGCCTACTGGGGACGTACTCCAAGGCGTGTGTCAGGCGACAGGAATTTTTGGACCTCCTGCTGAATATATGGACCACGGGCATGCCGCAGTCCCCGATAGTCGCAGGCGGGTTGAAGCAGCAAGCTGATCACGGA
>JAFGNZ010000204.1 GCA_016926755.1 Myxococcaceae bacterium
GCTCTTGAACCGACTGGAGACGCGCACCTTCTCCAACCACGCGCTGCCGCGAACCCTGCCCTCGATTGAGGCTCAATCCTTCACCTACGACGAAAACGGCAACCTCACCCACATCACCGAGACCAAGCTCACCGAGACCGGCACCGTCCAGCAGACCACGCTCCACACCTACGACAGGCTCGACAGGCGCGAGAGCACTATCCTGCCCTCGAACAAGAGCCTCTCCTTTGACTACTACCCGGCCGGGCAGCGTAAGCATGTCACGGATCCAGACGGAGTCTCGACCGTCTACACATACGACGCACTGAACCGACTCTCCACGGCCTCGATCCCCGAAGGTACGACGTCCTTTACCTTCTGGCCCGACTCGCTGCCCAAGGCCACGGTCCTGCCCAACGGGTTGACGGAGAAGCGCTGCTACGATGCCGCCAGCAGGCTCTCCACGATCGTGCTGGTCCGAGGCTCCGCAGCGGAGGATTGCACGCCGGAAGCCACGCTTCTCAGCCGCTTCTCTTATGAATACGACAGCAACGGCAATCGCCCGAGCCAGACGGAAACGCGAACTCGCCTGGATACAGGTGAACTGGGGACACCTGAGCCAACCATGTATGGCTACGATGCACTCGACCGACTCACGGGAGTGGCTTACCCCGATCGCCGTGCTGTCCTTTATCGCTTGGACGCCGTCGGCAATCGCACCGGTGAGCGCGAGGTACCTTCCTCCCTGCTCTCTTCTCTGGGTCCTGAAGCCTTCAGTTCCCTGTCATCCAATCAACTCTCGCGCGACACCACTGCTGTTTTCAATCGTGCCGACTGGCTACTGAGTCTCTCTGACCCGCTAGACACATCGCACAGCCGCACACTCATCTACGACGCCAACGGGAATCTTTCTTCTCTTCTCTCTACTGGTCGCACTCGCGCCCTCTCTTGGGACGTCCGAAACACGTTGACAGCGGTGAGTGACAACGGCCAAGAGTTGGGGCGCTACGACTATGATGCCAACCTCCAGCGCACATGGCGCCGTACCGCCCAGGAGAACGTGGCATACGTGCTGGATGATGGCTTTGTTCTTCAGGAGATGGACTCGGCGCGGTTGACAAAGCGCCGCTACCACTACGCACAAAAGCCTTTAGCAGTCAGCGACACCACGGGTACCAGCAGCACCACACGCTTCCTGAGCAACGACGCGCTGGACAGCGCGTCGGACGCAACATCCACCACAGGTACGGTTATGGAGGCACGCAAGTACGACGCCTGGGGCAAACACCGTGAGGAAACGAGGCCAGTGGCCGAGAATTTCAAGCTTGGCTATACCGGCCACCAACTCGATGTAGAGACGGGCCTCACCTACGCTCGAGTTCGGTACTACGATAGTGAGTTGGGTCGGTTCATTAGCCGCGACTCGTACGAGGGCTCTCTGGAGGATGCCCCCAGTCTCCACCGATACAGATATGTCCGTGCGAATCCACTCAGGTATGTGGATCCAACTGGGCATCAGGATATTCCGCTCCCGCAGCCCGATTATTACATTCATCTCGGGTTTATGCAGTGGATGCAAGCCCTATTCGGCGGCCAGCGGACCAATCCGACTCCCAATGGGCATATGGCTTGGATTCCTCCCACCGACGGGGTTGGCGGCGTCTACGGCGGTGCTGCTCGGGCAGTGACCCTTCGTGCGCTGCCAATTGAGTCGAATCCGTCGGGGGTCAGCCAGATGGGCATGGAGCTTGGCGCATCGTTTGTGCCCGTTCTGGACCCAGTTGCCCGTCTGGTGTCCGGGACCACGGTGACCGGACAAGAGGCGAGTCGCGTTCAAGCCTTAGGAGAACTTAGCCTCGAGCTACTGCCCGAAGCAGTATCACTTGCGTCGGAGCTACGAGTCGCGAAGAATGGGGTAGGCGAGGTAACCACTGTTCGGAGGGGAGTCCAAGCCTCCGAGCGGATTGTCGTCGAAGGGACCAATGGGAATGGGAATTCGTCTCAGGTCATGGCGAACAGCTGGGAGGAAAGCCTCCCGAGATGGGAGGACTTCCTCCCGCAGGCACGCGAACGGGTCTCAGCATCCCGAGCTGCTTTTTCCGGCGTCGATCTTCAGGGAAACCTCAATGCATCTAAACCATCAGGCATTCCCACAGAAGCCGATGCCACAAAGGGGCTGCCGGATGACGCTCTGGTGTGTCGAGGCGGCACATGCACCGCAGATCGCTTCGCCCAGGGAACTGGCGTCACTCTGGACGACGCCAGGAAGCTCCAAGGCGTGTCGGTCAACAGCGTGCCCGGAGTGAGCCTCGAACAGGTAACCGTCGGGATCCCGAACAAACAGGTCGGAGTAACGACCGTTGGAGAGGTCCGCGCTGCGGGTGGTGACGTGCTCCCGAGCCCGACCCGGAACAACCCGGCCCACTGCACCCTCTGCGGAATCACGCCTCAGAAGGCAGAAGAACTGTTCACACCGACGGTCAGGAACCCCAACGCACGATGAGTGCAAAAGGAACGTGCGGAGACGCCATGACGGATTCAGAGCTAGATGAGATCAGAGCGAGATGCCAAGCGGCCACGCCGGGGCCGTGGAAGGCGTTCATCGAAGGACGTGATCATGAGAGCGGATCGAGCTTCATCATGACGGGCGAAGGCGTTGGCCGGCGGCAGGACATCGAAATGTCCGGAGCGACCACGGCCGATTACGACTTCATCGCCCATGCACGACAAGATGTTCCGCGGCTTCTTGAGGAGATCGCTCGTCTGCGTGGTCTGCTGGACAAGTGAAAGCCCTGGGCACAACCTGAACCTTCCGCTCCACCCACTTCTCCCCAGGGAGATTGGGCCGCTGAATCCAGCCCAGGGTTTTGGTACCTCCTGCTGATTCTGTGGACCACGGGGGAGCCGCATGAGGTGGACCCAGGTCGCTCCTCCTTCCACCAAGGAGCCGCAGGAGCCAGGGTGCGCTCCCTCCCCCGCTGATTCAGAAGCCGCGCGCGGCGCCCCCGTCCGCGACGATGGACTGGCCGGTGATGAACGCGGCCTGCTCGGAGGAGAGGAAGGCCACCAGCGCGCCCAGCTCCTCGGGGCGCCCCAGGCGCCGCACGGGGATCTGCGAGGTGATGCGCTCCTCCGGGATTCCCAGCTCCTTGAGCCGCTCGGTGGCGTGGTAGCCGGGCAGCACGGAGTTCAGGGTGATGCCGTACTCGGCCAGCTCGGTGCTTACGCTCTTGGTGAGCCCCAGCAGCCCAGCGCGCAGGCCGTTGGAGATCGTCAACCCGGGCATGGCCTCGCGGGCGGCCGCCGAGGTGACCAGGATGATGCGCCCCCAGCGCCGCTCCTTCATGCCCGAGGCCACGGCGCGGATGCCCTCCACGGCCCCCATCCACAGGCTCTGGAAGCCGGCCTGCCACTGGGCGTCGGTGAGCTCGAGGATGCCGCCCTTGGGCGGGCCGCCCGTGTTGATGACGAGGATGTCCACGCCGCCCAGCGCCTGCGTCACCTGCTCCACCACGGCCTGGGTGGCGCCGGGCGAGGACAGATCCGCCGCCAGGCCCAGGGCGGCGCCCATGTTGGCGGCGGCGGCGCGGATGCGCTCCTCGCTGCGGGAGCAGATGGCCACCCGCGCCCCCTCGCGCACCAGCTGCGAGGCGATGGCGAACCCCAGCCCCGCCGAGGCCCCCATCACCAGGGCCCGCCTACCCTTCAAGCCGAAATCCATCCGCGTGCTCCTCCACGAAAGGCGTGAGCCGCTCCCGGATGAGCCGGGCGGCGCGCGCGAGATCCACATCCTCCGGGCGAGCCAGGCCCTCGGCCAGCTCGGAGACGATGCCGCCGGCGATGCTGCCCACCTGGTAGGCCAGGCGGTAGGGCACGCGGCTGAAGCTGACCAGGGTGTAGCGGCTGAGGAACTGGCCCGGGAAGGCGTTGAGCAGCACCTTCTCCACCCCCTTCTCCAGGAGGAAGCGGGGGCTGGCGGTGCTGTCGCGCATCTCGATGAAGTTCTCCACGGCCATGTCGGCGATGGCGTCCGCGTTGGGCTTGCGCAGGCGGAAGAACTCGTCGAAGGCCTCCTCCCAGTGTGAGTGGCGCGCCAGGAGCCCGTCCAGCACCCCGCAGTCCTCGAAGCCGCAGTTCATCCCCTGGCCGAAGAACGGGACGATGGCGTGCGCCGCGTCGCCCAGCACCAGGGCGCGGCCCCCCACGTGCCACGACTGGCTCTTCACGGTGATCATGGAGCCGGTGGGGTTGTGGAAGAAGTCCTGCGTGAGGGCGGGAATGAGCGGCAGGGCATCCGGGAACTGCTCCTCGAAGAAGGCGGTGAGCCTCGCAGGAGAGTCCAGCGACGCGAAGCTGACCGGCCCCTCGAAGGGCAGGAAGAGCGTGCAGGTGAAGCTGCCGTCCTCGTTCGGCAGGGCGATGAGCATGAAGGTGCCGCGCGGCCAGATGTGCAGCGCGTGCTTCTCCATGCGGAAGGCGCCGCCAGGCCCGGGGGGCATGGTGAGCTCCTTGTAGCCGTGGCTGAGCAGCTCCTGGGTGGAGGCGTAGCCGGGCCGCCGGGCCATCTCCTGCCGCACCGCGGAGCCCGCGCCGTCCGCGCCGAAGAGCACCGCGGCGCGCTCCTCCCGGGTGGCGCCGCTCTGCTCGTCCAGGATGGACAGGGCGCCCGAGTCGAAGTCCACGTGCTGGAGGCGCTGCTTGAAACGGATGCGCACCCGGCCGGTGGCCTCGGCGTGGGTCATCAGGTACTGGTTGAGCCAGGCCCGGGAGATGCTGTTGATGTGCTGCGAGTCGTCCTTGCCGTAGGGCTGGAGCGTCAGCCCGCCGGAGGCCGGGTGGATCATCCGCCCGCGCATGGGGATGGCGTGGCGGCGAGCCTCCTCCTCCAGGCCCACCTGCCCGAGCGCGTATAGCCCGCGGGTGGAGATGGCCAGGTTGATGGAGCGGCCGGCGTCCACCACCTCCCGCCGCATGTCTGGCCGCCGCTCGAGCACCTCCACCTGGAAGCCCCGCCGGGCCAGGAAGATGGCCATGAGCGAGCCCACCAGGCCCGCCCCGGCCAGCATGAGGGGTTTGGTCCGATCAATCTCGTGCATGGCTCTCGAGGATCCTCACGAAGCGGTAGACATCCAGGAAGGTGCAATACAGCGGTGCGGGCGAGGCGCGGATGATGTCCGGCTCGCGGAAGTCGCAGAGGACGCCGGCCTCGGTGAGCCGGGCCAGCAGGCGTCGCGGCTCCTTGCCAAAGCGCAGCGAGAGCTGCGAGCCCCGCTCCCCCACCCCACGCGGCGTGATGATGCGGACGAGGCCCTCGGGGAGCCGCTCGAGCAGGAACTCGAGGTAGCCGGTGAGCACGTCTCCCTTGAGGCGCAGGGAGGGCATGGTGGCGCGATCGAAGAGCTCCATGGAGGCGCGCAGCGCCGCGAGCTGGAGGATGGGCGGGTTGGAGAGCTGCCACCCCTCCGCGCCGGGCAGCGGCACGAAGCGGGGCCCCATCTCGAAGCGGGTGGCCTTGTCGTGGCCCCACCAGCCCTCGAAGCGCGGCAGCCCGGGCATGTGGGCGTGGCGCTCGTGGACGAAGACGCCGCCCAGGGTGCCGGGGCCGCCGTTGAGGTACTTGTAGGAGCACCACACGGCGAAGTCGGGCCCGTCGTCATGCAGGGAGAGGCGCAGGTTGCCAGCGCCGTGGGCGAGATCGAAGCCCACGCGGCAGCCCTGGGCGTGGGCGGCCTGGGAGATGGCCTTCATGTCGAAGGCCTGGCCGGTGAGGTAGTTCACGTTGCCCAGCAGCACCAGGGCGATCTGCGGCCCGTGCCGATCGATCGTGTCGAGGATGTCCTCCTGGCGCAGCGTGTCCTCGCCGGGGCGAGGCTCCAGGCGCAGCACGGCCTCCTCGGCGTCGAAGCCATGGAAGCGCGCCTGCGAGGCGACGGCGTACTGATCCGAGGGGAAGGCACCGCCCTCGATGAGGATCTTGAAGCGCTCGCGCGTGGGCCGGTAGAAGGACACCATCATCAGGTGGAGGTTCACCGAGAGGGTGTTCATCACCACCACCTCGAGCGGCAGGGCGCCCACCAGCCGCGCCGTCTGTGCCGTCACCGTCTCGTGGTAGGGCAGCCAGGGGTGGCGCGCGTGGAAGTGGCCCTCCACGCCCAGGCGCTCCCAGTCCTCCAACTCCTCCAGGACATACTGCCGGGCCTTGCGAGGCTGGAGCCCGAGCGAGTTGCCCACCAGGTAGATGACGGGCTCGCCGTCCTTGCGGCGGGGGAAGAGGAACTCGTCGCGGAAGTGGCGCAGCGGGTCCTCGGCGTCCATCCGCCGGGCGAACGCCTCGCCCTCCTCGAAGTGCACCGCGGCAGGGCCCGTCATGACGCGAACTCCTCGCGCGAGCGCCCGAGCCACTCGAGCGCGTTGCGCCACAGGAGCCGCTCGCGGGTGGAGGGCTCCAGGTCCGCCAGGGACTCGATCAGGGTGCCGGGGCGCTCCTCGCCCAGGGGGAACGGGTAGTCGCTGCCGAGCGCCACCTTCTCCGGGCCGAAGAGCTTCACGAGCAAGCGCAGCAGCTCCGGCTCATGGACGAGCGAGTCCACCCAGAAGCGCCCCAGGTAGTCACGGGGTGGCCTCGGGTTGTCCACGGCGACGAGATCCGGCCGGGCATCGAAGCCGTGCTGGAGGCGGCCGAAGGTGCCGGGGAACGAGCCGCCGCCGTGGGCGAAGGCGATGCGCAGCCGGGGCAGGCGCTCCAGGGTGCCGGAGAAGATGAGGGTGGAGAGGGCCAGGGCGACCTCGGTGGGCATGCCCACCAGCCACGGCAGCCAGTACTTCTCCATGCGGGGCCCGCCGAGCATGTCCCACGGGTGGACGAACACCGCCGCGCCCAGCTCCTCGGCGGCCTGGAAGAAGGGGAAGAGCACGGGATCCCCCAGGTTGGTGCCATTGACGTGCGAGCCGATCTGCACGCCGGCCAGCCCCAGCTCACGCACGCAGCGCTCCAGCTCGGCCACGGCCAGGGTGACGTCCTGGAGGGGCACGGTGCCCAGGCCCACGAAGCGGCGGGGGTTGCCGCGCACCACCAGGGCCAGGTGATCATTGAGGAAGCGAGACAGATCCAGCCCGTGGCCGGGCTTGGCCCAGTAGCTGAACATCACGGGCACGGTGGAGAGCACCTGGACGGAGACGCCGGCGGCGTCGCACTCGGTCAGGCGGCGGGCGGGATCCCAGCAGTTGCTCTCGATCTCGCGGAAGAACTTGCCGTCGTCGCGCAGCATGCGGGCGCGGCACGGGGCGTGGTGCTCCAGGGTGATGAAGCCGCCATAGCCGTAGCGCTCGGCGAAGCGCGGCAGCTCGGCGGGGAGCAGGTGGGTGTGGATGTCGATCTTCACTTGCCCCCGCTCCGGGTCATCTGGAAGCCGCAGTGCTGGCAGGCGCAGTGGGCGGGATCGCCGTAGAAGCGATCGAAGACCGGCGGGAGCTGGGTGACGATGTTGGAGACGTGGAGGAACTCCTCGTACAGCTTGTTGTCACAGCGTGGGCAGAACCACGCGAAGCCATCCAGCTCCTGGGGCTGGCGGCGGCGCTCGATGACGAGGCCCACGGTGCCGGTGGGGCGCTGCGGCGAGTGGGGCACCTTGGGGGGCAGCAGGAAGATGTCTCCCTCGCGGATGGGGAGATCCTTCGGCTTGCCGCCCTCGATGATGCGCAGGTTGATGTCGCCCTCGAGCTGGTAGAAGAACTCCTCGCTCTCGTCGATGTGGAAGTCGGTGCGGGAGTTGGGCCCGCCGACGACCATCACGATGAACTCGCTGTCCTGCCAGACCACCTGGTTGCCGACGGGGGGCTTGAGCAGGTGACGGTGCTCATCAATCCACTTCTTGAAGTTGAAGGGGGGCATGAGGGCCATGGCTCAGTCTCCGATGGTGGCGATGCACTTGAGTTCGATCGCGATGGGGGTGGGCAGGGCGTTGATCTCGAGCGTGGTGCGGCAGGGAGGGTTGTCCTTGAAGTACTCGGCCCACAGCCGGTTGTAGCTGGGGAAGTCGGCCTTCATGTGGGTGAGGTAGACGGTGACGTCCACCAGCCGCTCCCAGGAGGAGCCGGCCTCCTCGAGGATGTAGCGCACGTTGCGGAACACCGAGTGGCACTGCGCCTCGATGTCGTAGGAGAGGATGTTGCCCTGGGCATCCAGCTCGACGCCGGGGATCTTCTTGGAGCCGCGCTCGCGAGGCCCCACGCCGGAGAGGAACAGGAGGTTGCCCACGCGCCGGGCGTGGGGGTAGAGGCCCACCGGCTCGGGGGCCCGCTTCGAGTCGATCCGCTCTTCCTGGCTCATAGCTTCACGCACACGTTCTTGGGCTCGGTGAAGAAGCGCAGCACCTCGTGGCCGCCCTCGCGGCCGACGCCGGAGTCCTTCACGCCGCCGAAGGGCGTGCGGAGATCGCGCAACATCCAGCAGTTGATCCAGACGATGCCGCTGTGCAGGAGGGCGGCGAAGCGGTGGGCGCGGCCGAGATCCTTCGTCCACACGCTGGCGGCCAGGCCGTAGCGGGTGGCGTTGGCCCAGGCGAGCACCTCCTCCTCCTTCTCGAAGGGGGTGAGGGTGGCCACGGGCCCGAAGATCTCCTCCTGGTTGGTGCGGCACTCGGGCCCGAGCCCCTCCACGAGGGTGGGCTCCACGAACCAGCCATTGCGGCAGCGCCCCTCGACCCTGGCGCGGCCGCCGCCGGTGAGGACGCGTCCCCCCTCCTTCCGAGCGAGCTCGATGTAGCTCATCACCTTGTCGAAGTGCTGCTGGGAGACGAGCGCGCCCTGGTCGGTGCCCGGCTCGAGCGGATCGCCGACCTTGAGCGCGCGGGTGCGCGCCACGAGCGCCTCCTTGAAGCGCTCATAAATGGGGGCCTGGACGAAGATGCGGGGGCCGCAGAGACAGATCTGCCCCTGGTTGGCGAAGGAGGAGCGCAGGGTGGTGGCGAGCGCCTCGTCGAAGTCGCAGTCCGCGAAGATGACGTTGGGGTTCTTGCCGCCCATCTCCAGGGAGATCTTCTTGAAGAGGGGGGCGGCGGTACGGGCGATCTCGGCGCCCACGCGGGTGCTGCCCGTGAAGGAGATGGCGCGGATCTCCGGGTGGCGGCTCAGGGCGGCGCCGACCTTGTTGCCCAGGCCGTGGACGATGTTGAGCACGCCGGGAGGCAGGCCCACCTCGCGGCAGACCTCCGAGAGGAGGAAGGCCGTCATCGGCGTCACCTCGGAGGGCTTGGCGACCACGCAGTTGCCGACGGCGAGCGCGGGGGCGATCTTCCAGGTGAACAGGTAGAGGGGCAGGTTCCAGGGGGAGATGCACCCGACGACGCCGAGGGGCGAGCGCAGGGTGTAGTTGAGGGCCACGGTGTCGGTGGCGTGGGCCTCGCTGGAGAACTGGGTGGCGGCGTCCGCGAAGAACTCGAAGTTGAGGATGCTGCGCGGGATGTCGACGGTGGAGGCCACGGAGAGCGGCTTGCCGGTGTCGGTGGACTCGGCGCGGGCGAAGGCCTCCATCCGGGAACGGATCGCATCCGCGACGCGCCGCAGCAATCGGGAGCGGTCGGCGGCGGGGGTGGCGGCCCAGGCGGGGAAGGCGCGAGAGGCGGCCTCGACGGCGCGCTGGACATCGGTCTCGTCCGAGTCGGGGACGAGGGCATAGGGCTCGGCGGTGGCGGGCTCGGGCTTGTCGAGCCACTTCTGGGAGTTGGGGGGCACCAGCTCCCCACCGATGTAGTTGAGGATCTTCTGCACGCTGGACTCCTCCTCTGGCTACCGGGCGCCGAAATAGCACGTCAGGGGGCGCGGGGACACGGCCGGCCCATGGGGATTTCACATAGGGGGCAGAAGCCGCTTGCGCAGGTGGGTGAGCTCCCTCGAAGCTCGCCCGCCCTGGGACGCAGGGAGCAAGCACATGTCGATGACGGAACGGAATCACCAGGAGCTGGCGCGACTGCTGGACGAGGCGCGCCTCGGCGCCCGGGAGGTGTCCCCGCTGACGAGGGCGCACGCGGAGCTCTCGCTGCCAGACGCCTACGCCATCCAGGCCGAGGGCATCCGGCTGCGCACGGCGCGAGGCGAGCGGGTGGTGGGGCTGAAGATGGGGCTGACGTCGGAGGCCAAGCGCAAGCAGATGAACCTGGACTCGCCGGTGTACGGGGTATTGACGGACCGGATGCAGGTGCCCGCGGGGGGAGTGTTCAAGCTGCAGGGCACCATCCACCCGAAGATCGAGCCGGAGATCGCCTTCCGGACCGCGCGAGCGCTGCGCGGGCGCATCACGCGCGAGGAGGCGCTGGACGCGTGCGCGAGCGCGATGGCGGCGATGGAGATCCTCGACTCGCGCTACACGGACTTCAAATACTTCTCATTGCCAGACGTGGTCGCGGACAACTCCTCCTCATCGATGTTCGTGCTGGGCGCGACCGAGCGGCCGCCCCGAGAGCTGGACCTGGCGCGGCTGAACATGTCGATGGAGGTGAACGGGGCGCAGGTGCAGTCCGCGCTGTCCAGCGCCATCTCGGGAGATCCCATCCTGTCCGTGGTGCAGCTCTGCGAGCTGCTCGCGGAGCGCGGCGAGTCACTCCCAGCGGGGAGCATCGTGCTGGCCGGGGCAGCCACCGCCGCCCACATGCTGCAGCCAGGAGATCAGGTCCGGCTCACGGTGGACGGGCTGGGCACCCTCTCGGTCTCCGTAGCGCAGTGAACCTCCGGCTGCATCGCCTCCTTCATGCGGCCGGCCATGCCGTCACCCGGCCGGCCAGGGCTGGAACGGCCGCAGCAGCCCAGCCCGGTCCAGGGGTGAGGATGACGAGGGTGCCCCTGTCCTACAGCCGAGCCCAGGAAGGAGCTGCTGCTGGACGCGGCGAAGGACTCGCCTCCGCCCGAGGACACCCTGGCCGCTGCCGCACCAGTTCCAGTGGCCGTCCTTGAGGACTCCCAGGCGAATCTCCCCCCGAGCCAGCCCCTGCGCCTGCCGTTCAACCGCCTTTGAAGCCTGTGCGCTCCGGCGCTCCTCAGCGCACGGAGACAGGCAGGGGCACCGTCGAGTTCCGCATCCGGCCGTATGCCATGGTGTACCTTGACGGCAAGCAGCTCGGGCAGACCCCCTTCGACAGGCCCGTGTCAGTTCCCGCCGGCAGGCACACGGTGAGAATCGTCAACGACACCATGAAGAAAGAGGTCACGACGAGAGCGGCCTCCGAGCAGAGCTACAGCGTCCCAGTCAGGCCCAGCGTGGCGCCGAGCCCCTGCCGCGCAGGGGCCAGCGTCGGAAAGACACGCGGCGAAGGCGACACGGGGTTCCACCTGTTCCTCGAAGACTTCACCGTCCTGGGTGACGAGGCCTCATAGCCAATGATGGCTCCCACCGTGGGCAACAGGAGCATGCTGATGGCGATGGGCGCGGCAGCCCCGCAGCGACTGGCGGAGGAGACCGAGCACTGATTGCTCGCGAGGATGACGCTGCCCATGAGGAGCGGGGCCGTGAACCCGATCACGCTGCCCAGCAGCGCGAAGCCGAAGTTGCCCCGCCCGTCCATCAACACTCCTGACAGGGACACCCCGACAGCGCTGCCCATCACCAGGAACGCCACGGGGGGGATCACCGAGGCGAGCGACTCGATCTTGAAGTCCACCAGCGCACCGCCAAACACAGTGCCCCCAACGCCCAGCGCGGCGCCAACGAGGGCCTCGGTCGCCACGCGCCCCACCACCACGTCAGCGTCCTCTGGCGCATAGCTGTGTGGATCCATCAGGTGGAGGCTCTTGTGCCGGGCTGGGGCAACCGTGGCGTCCCGGAGCGTGACCGGAGTCTCCGCGGCAGGGAGGGAAGAGAGGACCGCGGTGAGGACAAGCAGCGTGTGCATGGAATCCACCTCAGGCTGAGAGGGATGAATCCACCCCTCTGGCGAGCGAGATGCTCCCTGTCCTGTGACGACGAGCGGCGCGCGAGGTTACCTACTTCGTCTTCCTTCCCCAGAAGCGGTAGCGGAAGAAGACGAGCCAGACCAGACCGACACCCAGGGCAAACGGCAGGCTCCACCAGGCGATGTGGTGCGCCAGCTGCGCGTTGACCGCGAGCGCCGCGTCCTCTCCCGTCTGCACGATGACCGCGAAGCCGGTGTGGTCTACCGGCGCGACCGCCGCCAGCCACCTGCCCGGCGCTCTCGACAGGGGATCACGGTAGCCTTCGAGCACACGGCTCTCGAAGGACGAGCGATCGAGCTGCTCCGGCCCAAGCCGCAGGACCTCCGACAGGGCTCGCTTGATCTGCCCCGCCGCCTCTGGATCAAAAGAGACCTGCTTCCCGCGCTCCATCCACCTGTGGCCGAGGACGGAGTACACGTCATGGGAACGCAAGTCCTCACGCTCCCGGTCCTTGAGCGCCACGAGCGTCACGGTACGGTTCGCGCCGTTCGGATCATTGAACTCCAACGAGCCCAGCGTGGAATCGGACGTGACAGTGGCCGCCAGGACCCCGAGCAATGTCGTCCCGTCCGCGGCGTACACGGGGGCGGCGAGGGCGAACGTGTACTGCTTGTTCGCTTCCGACACGAAGGCCCGCGAGATGTACGCGGCGTGCTGCCTCTCCTTGGGCAGGCTCCTGGCCCCGATGAAGTAGTCCCGCCATTCGTACTTCCTGCCGAGAAACTCCTGCTCCTGCGGTGGATTCGGCGGAGGCCAACGCGCGATGGCGACTCCGGCCGTATCCAGGATGAACAGCCTGTCGAGCGGTGAGCGCCCGCGCTGGGGCTTCAGTCCACCGCTGGGGCTGTCGTAGTACTCGAAGCGGCCCTTGCAGAATGCCTCCAGGGCCGCTCTGTCTCTCGCCTGGAGCGCGCCCATGAGCTCCAGGCTCGCCGCCTCGCGCCCCACGCTCCCGCTGTACTGCTCCAGCTTGCGGAGCACCGCTTCCGCGACATACTTCGCGGTGTAGGCGTTGATCCCCAGCGCTTCGCGGCGCAGATATGCGGCCTGGGCGCGCGCGATGCTCACCGCGCCCACCGCCACCACCAGGAGGGACCAGAGCAGGGTGGCCAGCAGCCCCGCTCCCAGCGGGTGTCTCCGGCACCACATCCAGGTGCGCACGGGCCAGCCGCGGGGCAGCGCCTCGACCGGCTCCCCCTCGAGGAAGCGCTCCAGCTCATCCGCCAGCTCCGCTGCGGAGCCGTACCGCCGGGCAGGCTCCTTCTCCAGGCACTTGAGGCAGATCGCCTCCAGCTCCCGGGGGAGGCCTGGATCGATCTCGCCTGGCGCGACAGGCTCGGCCTCCAGCATCAGCGCGAGCATCGCATCCGGCCGCGCTGCCTCGAAGGGCAGGCGCCCGGTCAGCAGCTCGTAGAGGATGCCCCCCAGGCTGTAGACGTCGGCGGCGACGCTGAGGGACTGGCCACGTGGAAGCGCCTGCTCTGGCGCCATGTAGCCGAGCGTCCCCACGACCGAATCGGGCTGCGTGCCCCCGGCCTCCTTGTCGAGCGCCTTGGCCACCCCGAAGTCGGCCACATGCGGCACGCCCGAGGCGTCGAGCAGCAGGTTCTCCGGCTTCAGGTCCCGGTGGAGCACGCCGCGCTGGTGCGCGTAGTGAACAGCCTGGGCGACCGTCGCGACCAGACGCGCTGCCGTGCGGGGGAGACCACGGAAGCGCTCCATCTCATCAGCGAGGCTCCGGCCCTTCATCAGCTTCATCGCGAAGTAGTGGCGGCCCTCGTGCTCCCCCACTTCGTAGAGGGGGACGATGTTCGGGTGGTCCAGGCGCGCGATCCACCTGGCCTCGACGAGCATGTCCTGCACCTCCGCATCACTGGCCAGCTCGGCCTCGGCGATCATCTTCAAGGCCACCATGCGGTCGAGCAGCACGTGGCGGGCCTTGTAGACCACGCCCATGCCACCCCGAGCGATCCGCTCCACCAGCGCGTAGTGACCGACGCGGCGGGGCTTGCCATCCTCTGCGTGGATGGGCTCCTCCGGCCAGGAAGCGGGCGGCTCCAGGCCAATCCCCAGCAGGCGCCGAGGGCACAGGCCGCCCAACTCCGGGGGATGCACGGCGCCACAGTGGGGGCAGCTCGAGGGAGGCGTGTCCATGGCGGCGGGCTACTCGCCCTCGAGAGCCGAGAAGAGGAACCGCAGCTCGGCGTCCACGTCCTCGGGATCCTCCACGGTATGGGAGATCTCCCCCCGGAGCAGCTCGCGGTAGCGCCGCCGCAACCGGAAGGCATTGACCTTCACGGCGCTCACGGTCATGCCCAGCTCGGCGGCAATGCGCGAGTACGACGCCTCCTCCTCTCCGTTGAGCGCTCCCTTCAGCTTGTCGAAGAGGAGCTCCTGGCCACGGCGCGCGTACTCCTCGCGTAGCGCGGCCAGCGCATTCTCCAGGAGCGCCAGCGCCCAGCGTCGCTCGAAGGCCCGCTCGGGCGTGAGCCCAGGCATGGGTTCCTGGCTGAACTGGAGCTCCGCCTCGTCGAGATCGATCCGGACCTGCCCCCCGCCGCGCTTCTTCGCCCGCTCGCGCTCCCTCTCATTCGCCGCATAGTGTCGAATCGACGCCAGCAACCACGCGCGGAACCGGCCCCTGCCGGGGTCCGCGACCGCCAGATCGTTCTTCTCCAGCAACCGGGCGAAGAAGCCCTGAGTGAGCTCCTGCGCCTCGTCCGCCGAGCGCCCCTGGCGTCGGAGGAAGGCGTAGAGCGGGGACCAGTAGAGCCCGCAGAGCTCCGAGAGCGCCTTGCGCGCCTCCGGCGCCGTGTCGGCTCCCGCGGCGAGCACCAGGCTCCACCGGGTGGTGATGAACCCGCGTCGAGCGGAGGCCAGCACGGGCGGGGAGGCGGGCTTTTTCACGCCCCAAACCTTAACCCAGGGTCTTCTGGCAGCGCCGCGCGCGCGCGGGCCCGGGGTGCGCAGTGGCATGGGAGGTGCCTCCGTTGAAGTTCACCCCTCCATGAAGATCTCCGGGCTGAAAGGTTACAGCGGTCATTTCAGGTCAGCACTTCGCCGCGGGGCCTTCGCTGCTCGCTGGGCGCGGACTGGCTCGTAGGCGGCCCGCAGCTGCTCGGCGACGGAGGGGCCTCTTCGCTTCGCCGGGATCCCCAGGTGTGCCTCGCGCAGCTCGGCCATGAACTGAATTGACACAGGGTCTGATGGACTCTCCGACCGCGCCACCGGCCTTCGTGGACTTCTGGCGCTCGGCATCACGGACCAGCAGCGCACCTTCCAGCACTTTCCCCAGGAGTGGATCCAGCAGAACCTGCCCTCGTTCTCGCGCCTGCAACAGAATGGGCTCACGTTCACCTCGGCCATCACCAACACCTGCCGCTGCTCCCCCAGCCGAGCGGTGCTGTTCACCGGGCTGTACCCGGCGGCCAACGGCGTCCTGCAGGTTCCGTGGGCTGCCGTGTGCACCGCAGCTTTCACGACGACTCACGGGTTTGACGCAGCCCGGTGAGCGCGGATGCAACCGGGGACACGAGCGCTCCAGTCCGAGCCCCAGGCTCACGGACGCAGGGACACAGGTCGCGGGTCCCTCGCTGCGGGGCGGGTCCCCCCGTCGCTGAACGGGTCCGCCCACCCCGGCGTCCCGCTCTCCCAAGGCTTGCTGCCCCCAGCGGCTCGAGAGCCTCCCAGTGGCGCCCTTGCCGAAGCTACCCGCTTGTCGGACAGGAGGCTGCCAGGCTCACGGCCCAGCGCTACGCTCGGGCCTCCTCCCCGGACCGTCTCCCGCGCTGGACTCCTCCGTCCACAGAGCGAGACCCACGCAGCCTGCAAGAGAGCCACAAGACCCTGGGCAGCGAGACGTCACACTCAAGCTGCTTCCCCTGGCCTCCATTCGCGGCCGGGTCATGCGACTGGACGGAGTTCCCGTGAGGAGCTTCCTGCTGGAAGTCTTTCCCGAGGAGGTCCGCGAGTCCGAGCGTCCACAGGCGTTCATGGGCGACCAGTTCGAGCTGAGCGGAGTCCCCCCGGGTAGGAATCAGCTCATCGTCACGGTGGATGGTGGGCAGAGGGCCGCGGCCATCCTCGACATGGGCCCCGGCGAGACCGCGTTCCTGGAGCTCACCGCGTCTCCGGGCGTATCGCTGACAGGACGGCTCGTCGACGCAGCCACGCGAGCGCCCTCGAGGGCCGCGTACGTCTCCATCCCAGGGGCCGGCCCCACCCCCACCTCCGAGGAGGGGCGCTTCACCCTCCACGACCTGCCGGCGGGGCAGGTGCTCTTCTATGCCGGTCCAGGTCCCTACCCAGGAACGCTGTCACCGGTGCAGTCCGTGAGGCTGTTGCCAGGGCAGGACAACGACCTGGGGGAGAGCGCCCACCACGCGCCATGACGCGGCGTGCGTGTCACCTTCGAAACATGTGCTTCATTTCTAAAGCATGGGCAACACCCCGTAACTCGTAGGGAATCTCCCCCACTCCCGGAAAACGGCGACCAAGGTCGAGCCTCTCCCACCCTGGCGCCCTGTGGAAATCCATGAGGTTGGCCGTAGGTCCGAGGCGTGCATCCGGAGCCGCCGCAGCTCGATGCAGGCCCAGGGAGGATCCATCAATGGATGCCAACACGCTCAACACCACTCGGACACAACATCATTGGAGCCGTGGCCTCACCGTCGTGTGTTGGATGATCGCCGTGCTGCCGCCAGCGGCCATGGCGGACAAGCCGGTGCTTCATCCCGGGAGCCAGCGCTATCGAGTCAGCGCACCGCCCGCCACCGGCCGGTCCGGCAGCGCGACCCTGATGGCGCGAGCGCTCCTCGGCAAGGGAGGACAGACCACCGTCGAGGTGAGCACCTCCACGCTGGACACCGCCACGGTGGCGCCCGGGAACATCTCGAAGCTGCAGATCAAGCTGCTGGACGATCAGGGACGTGCACGGGGCTCGGAGAACTACACCGGCTTGAACCTCGGAGGGCGCCTGCAGGTGACCCTCCAGGGGCTCGGGCGTGGGCAGCCGCTGCAGGTCCAGGCGAACATCCGGGGAATCGATCCCGCGCGCACGGATGTGGTGACCGTCCGGGCTCCGGTTCAGCGGCGCCCGGACCTGGCGGTGCAGCAGGTCTCCGCCCCGGAGAGCGCCCCAGCGGGGATGCCGGTGGACCTCTCCGCGCTCGTGGAGGAGCGGAATGGAGACACCGGCGCGGAGGCGGACTGTGTCCTGAAGGTGGACGGCGCCGAGGTCGACAGGGCGTCCGGGATCTGGATCGACGCCGCCAGCGCGGTGTCCTGCGCGTTCAGCCACACGTTCTCGAGCGGCGGCCTGCACGTGGTGACCGTCGAGGTCGCGGATGTCGTGCCGGGAGACGATGAGCCCTCGAACAACGAGGCGACGACGAGCCTCTGGGTGACCGACTCGCTGCGCTTCCATCACGAGGCCAGCGTGGACAGCTCCACGTTCCACACCGTCACCCGGCAGGACGGCTGGTACAAGCTGGCCTCCAGCACCCAGCAGGTGCGCTCGGACTGGTTCCAGGACTATGAGTATTACGGCTGGCGGCAGAGCGTGGAGTTCCGGGGCGAGCTCCCCCATGCGATCTCCTTCCCGCTCACGGCGTTCACGCTGACGCACTCGAGCGGCGGCCTGTCGATCCCGGGCACCACCTTCCATGATCTGGAGCCGGACGCGCCCGCCCTGGAGCAGTGCGTGTGGGAGGTCGACCCGCTGAGCAGCGCGCACCTCAGGCTTTGCACGCGGACGGGGCCGAGCCAGGGGCAGACGCGCTTCACGTACACCCGCTACGGAGGTGAGGTGACCTATTACTCCTACTGGCACCAGGCGAGGTGGGTCACCTCCATGTCGACAGGCAAGACGTCCTACAGTGAGTGGAGCGTCAACAACCGTGAGACGACACCGTTGGGGCCCGCGGCGCAGTGGATCCCCGGAGCGAGCTACGACTTCGACGTCCAGGTGATCGACGGAGACACGAAGTACCGGGCCGTGGCCTCGGTCGCCCTCACGCCGTACCAGCATGAGGTGATCGAGCCGCTCACGTGCACCGGCTCCACCGCCCCCGACTACTCCCTCGAAACCTGCAGGCGCTCCCACTTCACGCTTCAGGGAGTCCAGGGGACCTACGTGTCCAACGCTCCCTAGCGTCAGCCCACCTGGCTGGAGCTGGGAGCCGTGGGCGGCTGGTCATTCAGCAGCCGCTCCAGCCCCTCGCGGGTGAGGGTGCGCGACGAGCCCTCGGGCAGGCGCAGGGGGCGCCTGTTCCGCAGCGTGTTCAAGTGGCCGACAGTGGGGTGGCACAGGAAGGCAATGTGGCTCAAGGGTTCCTCTGCGAGAGAGTGTACTCAGGATATGACGGGTTCGTTGCCTTCTCAGGTCGCTGTACCCACCATCCACCGCCTCACATGCCCATGATCAAGATCTACGTCATTGCCGGTTCGGTGCGTCCGGGGAGGTTCAACATCCAACCCGCGACCTGGATCTACGAGCTCGCGAAGAAGCGCGAGGACTTCGAGACGGAGCTGCTCGATCTGGCGGAGGTGAAGCTGCCGTTCCTGGATGAGCCCGTCCCGCCGTCCAAGCACCAGTACTCGAACGAGCACACGAAGCGCTGGTCGAGCACCATCGAAGCGGGTGACGGGTTCATCTTCGTCACCCCCGAATACAATCACTCGTTCTCCCCCGCCCTGAAGAACGCGATCGACTATCTGTACTTCGAGTGGAACTACAAGCCGGTCAGCTTCGTCAGCTACGGCTCACTGGCGGGGGGCGCCCGCGCGGTGGAGCACCTGCGCGGCGTTGCCGCTGAGATCAAGATGTATGATCTCCGTGAGCAGATCATGCTGCCCAACTATTGGGAGCACCTCGACGCGCAGGGGAGATACCAGTTCAACGAGCGCCATGTCGCCGCCGCGAACGCCCTCTTCACCAGCCTCGCCTTCTGGGCGGGGAAGATGAAAGAGGCGCGCAGGGAGCTGGCCCAGATGAAAACATAGTCACGGCTGCTCACCGGTGGAGCCCAGGTTGACCGGAGTGTTCTAGCCCAGGTGTCTCCACGGAGGACCCCCTCGGGCAGGCTGCACTCCCTGAGTGATCTCCACCCATGCGCCTCTCCCGCCTGCTCCTCGCGTCCGCCCGGCCCTCCGCACGCGGGACGAGCGGGCCCGTGAGGCGTGGGGAACGGCGAGCGCGAGCCCGCGCATCCAGGGCCTCACCTCCACCACGGCGCGGGCCTGGGCCGGCAGCCGCTCGCTCGCGGTGCCGGTGGCGGAGACTCCCAATGGGCTGTCCGCGATCTACGTGCCTGGGGCCGCGGTGCCCGCCGGCAGGACGGTCTCCTTCCGCGTCTGGCTGCCCACCGGCCACCGCGTCACCGCGCTCCAGCCCTTCGCGCTGCAGGGCGCGGCCGGCGGGTGGCGGTGGAACGGCTCGTGGATCGCCAGCTCGACCCTGCAGGTGCCCGCGAACGCGGCGTCGCCGCTCCACCAGCTCGGCATCGAGATCTTCGCCGCCGACGGCTGGAAGGGCACGCTCCACCTCGACTCGGTGAGCTGGTGAGCCACGCGGTGGCCCACCCGGCCCCGCGGGCTCTCCTCGCGTGCTCAGAACGGGCAGCCGACCTCGCCGCAGGGATCCATCCCCGGGGGCGGCGGGGGCGGCTCGCCGATCGCCAGCCTCACGCCGACGAGCGTGCCCACCACTCCCAAGGCGACGCCCGTGCACAGCAGCAGCGTCTTGCCCAGGTGGAGCTCGCGGATGCCGGCGGACTGAACCTCGCGCAGGGGGACCTCGACGGTCCTCCGGAACGCATCCTGCGGCACGCCGCGGAAGTGCTGCCTGTCGACGTCCACCTCGAGGTACTTCTCGGCGATGACCGCCCCATTGCTCTGGACGAGCACCAGGGGCGTGTCCTCGGTGAACAGGTGCTCGCGCCCCTCGGTGTCGCGCACCCGCACGCTCATCGGATCAGCGACGTGGCCATCCCCGGGTCGCACCAGCACCAGGTCTGGAACGAACCAGCCATCCAACCTGGAGATCTCCGTCTTCGGGATGGTGTACGTGGTAGTGCAACCCGTCGCGGCGAGCAGCAAGGCAAACGATGCACGGACACGCATATGAGCACTCCCCCATGTGTCTCCAGGGTATCGTGGAACGGGCAGGACCGCCGACACCCAGGTTTCCTCCTGGAGCCGCGCGGTGTCTGATGGGGCCTTGATGCGCTCTTCTCTCTTCCTTGGACTCCTCGCGGCCGCGCTCCTCGCCGGCTGCGCCACCTCCCGCTCCCAGACAGGCCCTGCCCCAGCGCGCGCCGCCTCCACCGAGTGGCTCAGCCCCCTGCTCCGTGAGCACCCGCTCGCCGGGCGCATCTGGGACGTCTCCCAGAGCCGCTGGCTGGAGGAGGCCTCGCTGCGAGAGGAGCTCACGCGGGCACGCTTCGTGCTGCTGGGCGAGAAGCATGACAACGCCGACCACCACCGCCTCCAGGCCTCCCTGGTGCGGGCCATCACCGAGCACGGGAGGCGCCCTGCGCTCGCCTTCGAGATGCTTGGGGTGGAGCAGCAGGCCGCGGTGGACGCGGCGCTCGCGAGCGAGCCCGGCGACCCGGACGCCATCGCCCAGGCCGTGGACTGGGCCCACAGCAGCTGGCCGGACTGGGCGCTGTACCGCCCCATCTTCGCCGCGGGGCTCGAGCGGGGGCTGCCCATCGTCGCCGCCAACCTGCCGAAAGCACAGGCCAGGGCCCTGGTGATGAAGGGCGCCTCGGCGCTGCCCGCGGAGCTCGTCACCCAGCTCGGGCTCGACACCCCCCTGCCCGAGGAGATCGCCCGCACCATGCGCGAGGAGATGTTCCACGCCCACTGCGGCGCCATGCCCGCGGAGCACATGCAGCCCATGGTGGAGGCGCAGCGCGCGCGAGACGCGCAGATGGCGGAGCGCCTGCACGCGTCCGACCAGGGCGAGGGCGTCATCCTCATCACGGGCTCCGGGCACGCCCGCACGGATCGGGGTGTGCCCGTGCACCTGGCCCGCCGGGCTCCCGGGCTGGGCGCCCGCAGCGTGGCCTTCGTGGAGGTGGTGGACGGGAAGGCAGCACCCCAGGACTACGCCGCCTCGTTCGGCCCCGGGCCGCTGCCGTTCGACTACCTCTGGTTCACCCCGGGGGCGCTGCGGGAGGACCCCTGCGCGAAGCACCGCGAGCGCATGCGGCACGACAGCCAGCCCCCCTCGAGCAAGTAGCCCCTGCCCTGGACGAGGGGCTGGCAGGCACGGTCGCGGCGGCCATGCAGGGGCCGGGGAGTCGGCGCTATACATGCGGTGAATGCGCGCTCCCCTGGCCCCAGCGCCTGCCTCTCCCGAGCCCCCCGAGGTGGGAGCCCTGGTCCACCTGCTCGAGGGGCGCCGCCTGGTGGTGCTCACCGGCGCCGGGTGCAGCACCGAGTCGGGCATCCCGGACTACCGCGGTCCCGGCACCCGCGCCCGCGCGCGCAACCCCATCCAGCACATGGAGTTCCTCACCCGGCCCGAGGTGCGTGCGCGCTACTGGGCCCGGAGCCTGCTTGGCTGGCCTCGCTTCTCCCTGGCCCGTCCGAACGCGGCGCACCATGCGCTCGCGGCCATGGAGCGGGACGGGCACGTGCTGGGCCTCATCACCCAGAACGTGGATCGGCTGCACCACGCCGCGGGCAGCGCGCGCGTCATCGAGCTGCACGGGGCGCTGGCGGAGGTGCGGTGCCTGGCCTGTGGCGAGCGGGAGCCCCGTGCGGCGCTGCAGGAGCGCCTGCTCGCGCTCAACCCTGGTTTCCTGGAGCAGCAGGTGGAGCTCCGACCGGACGGCGACGCCGAGCTCCCGGTGGAGGCGGTGCGCACCTTCCGCGTGGCTGACTGCACCCGGTGCGAGGGGGCCCTGAAGCCTGACGTGGTGTTCTTCGGGGGCAACGTCCCGCGCCCCACGGTGGACGCCGCGTTCGCGATGCTCGAGGAGGGGGACGCGCTGCTGGTGGTGGGCTCGTCCCTGGCCGTCTTCTCCGGCTACCGCTTCGTCCTCCGGGCCGCGGAGCGCCACATGCCCATCGGGCTGATCAACCTGGGTGAGAGCCGCGGTGACGCGGTGGCGGACGTGCGCGTGGAGGCGCGGGTGGGGGACGTGCTCCCCCGGCTCGCGGCGGCCCTGGCTCGGAGCTGAGCAGCCCCGGCGGCGTGTCACGCCCGTGGACTCCCCCGTCTCCGGGCGTGGACGGATCCGCTGCGATCTCAACCCGATGAGTAGGGCTCTCCCGAGTGGACCTGTCGCGGCACGCGGCTTGCTGTCACCTCCCGGCGCAGATGGAGGATGGAATGGACAGGGCGGTGGAGATGGGGACGGAGCAGGTGGAGGGATCTGCGGGCGAAGGGTCGGTGAGGGCGCGGCTTCACGGCATGGAGGAGGTGCGAGAGCGCCTCTTCAAGCTGGGGGCCGGCGCTCTCACCGACCTGGAGCTCTTGTCCGTGCTGCTGGGGATGGGGCCGCGCACGCACGGGGTGGCCGAGGAGCTCCTCTCCCGGAGCGGAGGCCTCAAGGCGCTGTTGCTGAAGGATCCGCTGGAGCTGAGCCTGCAGCATGGGCTGGGGCCCGTGCGGACGGCGCAGGTGCTCGCGGCGCTGGAGCTGGGGCGCAGGGCCCAGCGCACCACCGAGCGGCGCCCGCGGCTGCGCAACCCGAGGGAGATCCACGCGTACCTGCTCCCCATCCTGAGCGCGCTGCGGCGCGAGGTCTTCCACGTCCTGTGCTTCAACCCGCGCAACGTGCTGCTGGCGGATGTGCGGGTGGCCGAGGGGACGATGAACACGTGCCCGGTGGATCCACGCGAGGTGTACGCCGCGGCGCTGACCACCCGGGC
Source organism: Myxococcaceae bacterium (assembly GCA_016926755.1). GTDB lineage: Bacteria > Myxococcota > Myxococcia > Myxococcales > Myxococcaceae > Hyalangium. The sequence goes on from JAFGNZ010000204.1 coordinate 22,807, forward strand.
CACGGCGATCGTGCTCGCCCACAACCACCCCTCGGGGGATCCGGAGCCCTCGGGCCAGGACGTGAGCCTGACGTTCCAGCTCATCGAGGCCGGCCGGCTGCTGGGCATCAAGGTGCTGGACCACCTGGTGCTGGGAGACGGGGCCTATGTGTCGCTGATGGAGCGGGGGTTCTTCAAGGACGAGGAGGGCAGCGGACAATGGAGCGTGGCTGGAGGGGACTGGTGATGACGGCGGTGATGGGGTGTGGCGGTGCCGGGCAGGGCTCCGGCGAGGCCTGGCAGGTGGACGTCGTGGAGGAGGAGCGGGCGCGGGTGGTGGAGCTGGGGAGCGGAAGAGCCCGGACGGTGGACCGGGGCACGCTGCCCGCGGGGACGCGGGAGGGGGACGTGGTGGTGGACGGTCGGCTGGACCCCGAGCTGAGGGCCCGGCTGACCCGGGAGGTAGCCGAGGCCCGGGCCCGGCGGGCTGTTCCCGTCCCAAGGGGACTCGACCTGGGGGGTAGTGAGGATCCCCCGTTGACGATCCCCCGGGAACAGTGAATATGCGACGGATGCAGCCAGAGGACCTGCCCCACTTCGCGCAAGCCCAGGAAGGCCTGGTCCGTCACTTCGGCCTGGCCGAGTTCCGGCCGGGGCAGGCGGAGGTGATCAGCTCCGTGCTCGACAGGCGCAACACCGTGGTGGTGATGCCCACGGGTGCGGGCAAGAGCCTCTGCTATCAGCTCCCGGCGCTGCTGCTGCCCGGGGTGACACTGGTGGTCTCCCCGCTGATCGCGCTGATGAAGGATCAGGTGGAGCAGCTCACCGCGCGCGGCATCCCCGCCACCTTCATCAACTCCTCGCTGACGGAGCTGGAGCGGGCGGAGCGGATGAGGCGGCTGCGCGCTCGGGAGTACAAGCTCGTCTATGTGGCGCCGGAGCGGCTGCGGAGCTCGAGCTTCCTGGACGCGCTGGGCGAGGTGGGCGTGGACCTGCTCGCCGTGGACGAGGCGCACTGCATCTCCCAGTGGGGCCATGACTTCCGGCCGGAGTACGCGCAGCTCGGACAGGTCCGCAAGCGGCTGCGCCCGCCCCGCACGGTGGCGCTCACCGCCACGGCCACCCCCGAGGTGCGAGATGACATCATCCGCGTCCTGCTGATGAAGGATCCGCAGGTGTTCGCCCAGGGGTTCGATCGTCCCAACCTCTTCCTGGAGGTGATGAACGTCAGCGGGGACGAGGAGAAGCGGCAGGCGTGCACGCAGCTGGCGGCGCAGGGGGGCAGCGGCATCATCTACTGCGCCACGCGCAAGGCGGCGGAGGGGATGCACGCGTCGCTGCACGAGCGGGGCGTGAACGCGGTGCTGTACCACGCGGGCATGGAGGATGAGGCCCGGCGGCACGCGCAGGAGGAGTTCATGGCGGCGAAGGAGGCGGTGGTGGTGGCCACCAACGCCTTCGGCATGGGCATCGACAAGCCGGACATCCGCTTCGTGGCGCACGCCAACATCCCCAAGGCGGTGGAGGCGTACTACCAGGAGGTGGGGCGCGCGGGGCGGGACGGGCTGCCGGCCACCGTCGTGCTGCTGTTCAACCACGCGGACGTCTACACGCAGGAGCGGCTCATCGAGAGCAACCACCCCTCGGAGGTGGTCCTCTCGGATGTGTGGAACGCGGTGCGCACCGTGCCCGAGTTCAACAAGGGCATCGGCGTGCTGGCGGGGATGGTGGGCGCCAGCGAGTTCGAGGTGTCCGCCGCGCTGCGCATCTTCGAGCGCGAGGGGAAGATCGAGCGCGGAAGCCGGGGCGAGGGCGAGTACGGCATCACCCTGACGGACAAGGCCTCGGGCGCCCACCCCCACGCGGAGGACGCGCGGCGGCTGCTGCAGTCGCTGCTGGAGGTGTTCCCGGTGGGGCGCTCGAACACCACGGAGCTGCCCCTGCTGGCGCGGCGCACCGGGCTGGGGCTGGAGGAGGTGCGGCACGCGCTCGGGCTGCTGGAGAAGGCCGGGGCGGTGAAGGTTCGCCGCCCCTTCGCCGGACGCACCATCCGCGCCCTGGAGCAGGTGCCCTTCCGTGAGCTGGGGGTGGATCTGAGCCGGGTGCGAGAGCAGGAGCGCCGCGCCTTGCTGCAGCTCAAGCGGATGACGGACTACGCGTACACGCGGCGGTGTCGGCGCGGGTTCATCCTGGGCTACTTCGGCCAGCAGGACGTGGAGCCGAGCTGCGGCCGCTGTGATGTGTGCGCCGGCAGCCGGATGCCGCGCATGGCGCCGGTGAGCCGGCCCGCGTCCGCCTCGTCCCCGGGGCGCCCGGAGCACTACAGCGAGCTGGCCGCCACGGAGCTGCGGCGCTGGCGCAAGGCGCTGGCCAAGGATCTGGAGATCCCCCCGTTCATCATCTTCAACGACTCGACGCTGCTCGGGCTGGCGGCGGCCCTGCCCACGGATCGGGGCTCCTTCCTCGCGGTGAAGGGCACGGGGGAGAGCCGCTGGGAGCGCTTCGGGCCCAAGGTGGTGGAGATCTGCCTCATGGCGCGCGCCGCCGGGCACGAGCCCGTGGCCGTGGCGGAGGCCCCCAGGCCGCGCAGGAGCCGCAAGGCCTGAGCCGGTGCCCTACCCCTGCCCCCGCTGGCTGGACTTCCTGAGCGCCCGGCGCTCCACGTAGGTGCGCAGGCTGCCCACGAAGAGGCCCACCACGAAGGCCAGCAGGAAGATGATGACGATGGTGGTGCCCGCGAAGATGAGGCGCACCTGGTAGTCGGGGATCTTCCCGTCGAGATAGGTGGTGCGCAGCGGCTCCATCGCCCCGACGAGCTCCAGCGCCCGGGCGGGCAGCGAGTCCAGCGACAGGGAGAGCCGCTGGACGAAGCGCACCGGGTAGAAGCGCCGCGCCACCTCCACGCCGATGCCTACCACCAGGTAGAGGATGGAGAGCAGGAAGGCGTTGCTCCCCATGATGCGCAGGAGCGGGAACGGAACCTGCGGTTCGGGAGGTGTCTCCACGCTACTTCACCCGGCGCTTGAGGTTCGGCAGGTTCTTCTTCACCCGCTTGGCCTCCTCCGAGGAGCCCGCGAGCTTGAGGAACGTCTCGTACTCCTGGATGGCGCGTGGCAGCTCCTCCGGCTTGCGCGCGAGCGCGTCCGCCAGGGCCAGGCGCGCCATCCCATGCGTCGGATCCAGCTCCACCGCCTGGGTGAGCGCCGCCAGCGCCGGCTCCTCCTGCCGCTGCCGCGCGGCCACCAGCCCCAGCGCCAGGTGAGCCCGCCCGCTGACCGGATCCAGCTTCACCGCCTCCTCCGCCGCGGCCCGGGCCCCCTTCACGTCCCCGGAGCTCAGCAGCACCCGGGCAAGCGCCGTCTGCACGAACGCCTTGTCCCACACCGTGGTCGCCTTGCTCGCCAGGTTCCGCAGCGCATTGGCCCCCGACCTGCCACCCTCGGATGGGTACGCGTAGTGCTCGCCCACCAGTCCGCAGAGGACATCCGGCCCATCCGTCCGCGCCTTCTCGAAGGCCCCCTCCGCATCCCCGGGCTTGTCCTGGCGCAGGTAGAGGTGGGCGATCTCGCAGTACGTCTCCGGATCCTGCGAGTTGATCCGAGCCGAGCGCTCCAGGGCGCTGAGGCCTCCCCTGGCGTCTCCCGCGGAGAAGAGGATCACCGAGCGCAGGCGGAACCCCTGGGCGTCGTCCGTGGCGAGCTTCACCGAGCGCACCGTGTCCGCCGCCTCCTGGCGCCGCCCCGAGCGCAGGAGCGCCAGGGCATAGCCCTTCTGCGCGTCCACGCTGTCGGGGCTGTCGTTCTTCCACGCCTCGAACTGCTTGAAGCCCTCCTCCGTACGGCCCAGCGCCAGCAGCGCCAGCCCGAGCGCCTCGCGGGCCTCACCGTGGAAGCCGTTGCGCTGCACCGCCTGCGTCAGCGGCTTGAGGGCCATGTCCGGCAGCCCGCGCGTGAGCAGCAGCCGCCCCAGCGCGCAGGCGCCCTCGTAGTCCCGGGAGTCCTTCATGGCCTCCTCGAACTGGCTCTGCGCCTTGGCCAGCGAGCCCAGCTTCCAGTGCACCCGCCCCAGCGCCACCCGGAGCTCCGTCCGAGGGCGCTTCACCGCGCCCACGGCCTTCTCCAGCACCTCGCGCGCCTGCTCGCCCTCGCCATTCATGGTGTCCGCCATGGCCAGGTAGCTGACGGCCTCGGGGGGATAGCGGTTGTTCACCCGCGTCTTCTCCAGCTCCGCGCGCACCTTCTTCCACTCCCCCTGCCGCGCGTAGGCCGCCGCGCGCACCAGCGACACCCGCCGGCCTTCGGCCCCCTCCAGCTGCTTGAGCGCCTCCTTCACCCGATCGCGATCCAGCAGCGTCCGCACCAGCCCCTCCCGGGCGGCCTCGCTCTTCTTCATCCCGAGCGCGGCCAGGTAGGCCTTCTCGGCCTCCTGCAGCTTGCCGGCCGCGCGGCTCGCCTCGCCGAGCGCCAGGTGGAATTCGAAGGCGAGCGGGCCCTTCGTCCCGCCCGTGAGCAGGCGCAGCGCCTCGTCGTGCTGGCCCAGCTCCGCCAGGAGCCGCCCCTGGATGAGCTGCTGCCGCGAGCGCAGCGGCTCCTGCAGCCCCTGCTCCCCGCTCAGCGCCTGCATGTCGGTGAGCGCCGCGTCCAGCTCCTCCCCCATCGCGAGCCGGCTCTCCGCCAGGCCGATGCGCGCCACCGGGTGCTCAGGAGAGATCTCCCGCGCGCTCGCGTACACCTTCAGTGCGTTGGGGTGGTCGTCGAAGTCCTGGTAGTAGTGGCCCAGCTCGACCAGCGCGCGCACGTTGCGCGAGGACAGCTCCAGGGCGCGCTTGAAGTGCTCCAGCGCCCGCTCCGGCTTCTTGTCCTCCAGCAGCAGGGTGCCGGCCAGCGTGTGCAGCTCGGCGGAGTTCTCCTCCTGGGCCGCCAGCACCGCGCGGCGGGCGGGCTCTCGCGCCCTGGCATCGGCCACCAGCAGGTCGGTGGAGAGGCTCAGCCCCAGGTACCGGGCCCGCACTTCCGGCTGCTCCAGCGCGGAGAGCGCCGCCTGGCGGTCTTCGAGCAGGCCCCCATGGTCGGCGTAGAGCAGCGCGTGCGAGTACGCCTTCAGCGCCCAGGCCCGGCTGCTGCCCTCGTCCATCTCATAGGCGCGCTCGAGCAGCGCGAGCGCCTCGCGCAGGGAGGCCCGGGTGTCCTGGGAGATGACCCGCTCGGTGCGCTCCAGCACCTCCGCGAGCGTCTGGCCGCCCTGCCGCGCGCGCCGGAAGAGGTAGGCCCCCAGCCCCACGCCCAGCACCACCACCAGCAGCCCGCCCACGGCGAGCTTCAGCCCGTAGCGGGCGAGGAAGGAGGGGTTCGCCGCGCTCTTGGCGATCTTCTCGCGCAGCTCCTTCTCGTAGGCGGCGGCGATGGCCGCGGCGTCCGCGTCCGAGGCCCCTCCCGCGCGTGAAGCGGCGGGCTGGGCCGCCGGCTCGGCGTCCTCCGGGATGTCGTCCAGGAGCGAGCGCTTGGAGCCCGCCTTCGGGGCAGCGCCGCGAGCGCGGGCTGGACGAGTCGTGTCGGACACGCGCGCGGCCGCTGGCACCGCGGGCAGCTCCTCGTCGGGAGGGGGTAGATCCCCCAGGAGCCCACCCCCCGCGGACGCAGGCGGCGCGGCCGCGTCGGCGTCAGGCTGGGTCTCCGGCTCGGGCGGGTAGCCCTGCTGCTCGGCGTCCTCGGGCAGGTCCACGTCGGGGAGCAGCCCTCCCGAGCCCTCCTCACGTTCGGTCCTGGCCTCTGCCTCCGCGCCGGGCTGCGTGTCCTCCTCTTCCCTCCCCGCGAAGGGAGGCGGGGTGTCCGCGAGCTCTTCCTCGGTGGGTGGCGCGGGCGGCTGCGCCCGCCGAGGCGGGAACATGTAGACCTTCGCCCGGGGGGTGCCCCGAGGCGGCGTCTGATCATCCTCGCTCGGTCCAGGCTGCTCACCGGCGGCCTGTCCCTCGGCTGGCGGAGAGGCCTCGCTCGGGAAATCCTCCATCTGGATGGCGGTGAACTGACGCGTGGCGTCGTCGCCATCATAGGGATCGTAGGGCACCTCCGAGTCATCCCCGGGAGCAGGAGGGCTGTCCGGAGGCGCGGGGGGTGGCTCCTCCTGCGCGCCCTGCGCTTCGGCGGCCGGAGCGGGAGCCTGCTCGGGTGGCGCCGCGGGCTGCTCCTCTTCCAGCGGCTTGGGGGCGAGCGCGTTGGCGGTGATGCCGGGCAGGTCCGCCAACACCGGCGCCGGCCCTCCCGAGAGGGCCTGCTGGGTCTGCTCCAGCCACAGGCGCACGCGGCCATCGTTGGGCTGCAGCGCCACGGCCTTGCGCAGGATCGGCAGCGCCGAGCGGAACAGCCCGCGCTGGACCAGCACCTCGCCGATCAGGTTGTAGGCGTGGGCATTCTCCTTATCGATCGCGATCGCCTGATCGAACTGCTCCATCGCCTGGGCGGGCTTGCCCAGCTGGAGCAACGCCTTGCCCCACAGGACGCGGCCGATGACGGAGTTGGCGTGATGCGCGAGGCCCTGCTGGCACACCTCCAGGGCGCGCGCGGGCTCACCTTTTTCGAGGAGCACCTTGGCGAGCTCGACGAAAACGGAGGATGAGGGGTCTTGCAGCAACAGCTGCTCGTACCGCTCCACCATCGACTTGGCCATGGACGTTCGGAACTCCGGTGCGGGGGCGGGGCATGGACGATAGCACCGGGATCTACTTGTGGGGCCTCTTCCGGGTGCTACCGTTGCCTACCACCATGCGCTCGCTCGTCCCCCTCCTCCTCCTGACCCTGCTGGGTGGGGCTTGTGCCCACACCCCCAAGAGCACGGGCATGGAAGGACTCAAGCCCGTCGTCGAGGACTTCCACAAACGCATCCGCTGGAAGGACTTCCGGGGAGCTGCCCGGCACCTGATCCCCGAGCGCCGAGAGGCCTTCGTGCGCGCCCGGAGCGAGCTGCATGACGAGCGGGATCTCTCCATCACGGACTTCGAGATCCTGGAGGCGGTGCTGGAGCCCGATGGGATGCGGGCCACCGTCACCACGCGGCTCCAGTGGATGCGGCTGCCCTCCGCCTCCGAGCAGACAGCCACCGTCACCTCGGAGTTCGTCTTCCGGGACGGGACGTGGCTGCTGGAGCGGATGCTGGACGGGCCCTTCGCGGGCGAGCTGCCGTAGAAAAAAAACCGCCCGTCGACTCGGGGCCGGCCGAGGCGACGGGCGTCGAGAGTTCCCCTATGGAACCCCCTAACCAGGGTGGCGGGGCGACGACTCAGTTCCGGTCCGTCGTCGCCGCGCCTTCTTGCCGCTGTCTATGAGCAAGGCCGATGCCACCGCCCCAGCCCCAGGCATGACACGTAAGATCAAGCACTTGCGCTGGGAGCCAGCCGCCAGAGGCATGCCAGCGGGGCCAGGGACCTGACACGGCTGTCAGGCACCCGTCGCCTTCCCGGCGGAAGGGGCCTGACATGGCTGTCAGATTCCCGTCAGGCTAATCACCGACGACGGCGCGGATGGTGTCGCGCATGGAGTGGCGGGGCTTCCAGCCGGCCTCCTGCTGCCAGCGGCTGCCATCCACGTTGCAGAGGAACTGGATGTGGTCCAGCTCCGGGGGCGGGAAGTTGGCGAGGCGATACTTGAAGAGCATCCCCAGCAGAGGCCGGGCGACGGGGTGCGGCACGGGGATGGGGGTGTGGCCCAGCTCGCGCAGCACGGAGGACAGGGGCACCTCGCCGGGGCCGACGACGTTGTAGACGCCCCTCAGCTCGGGGCTCAGGGCCGCGATCATGGCGCGCGCCACGTCCTCCACGTGGATGAGCTGCACCATGGGATCGAACCCCGCCAGCGTCCACGGGCGGCGCAGCCGCAGGTAGTTGGAGGGGGCGTTCTTGATGGTGGGGCCGACAATATGGACGGGGCGGAGGATGACGGTGTTGATGTCCGGGTGCCGCCAGAAGAAGCCATGCGCGAGCATGTCCACTTCGATCAGATCGCGCACGCCCGAGAAGCGGCTGGCCGCCATGAGCGGCGCGTCCTCGGTGAGGAAGTTGGAGTTGTCCGGGCTGGGGCCGTAGACGTTGGCCGAGGAGAGGACGACGACCTTCTTCACGCCGTACTTGGCGCAGTACTCGAGCAGGCGCGTGGTGCCCACCACGTTGAAGGAGTGGTGCTCCTCCTCGCTCATGCGCGGGTCATGCATGATGCCCATGTGGATGACGGCGCTGATCTCGTTCTTGCGGAAGACGTCCTCGGCCTTCTTCTTGCGCAGATCGAGCTGGTACATCTCGACGTCCTTGGGCCTGCCCACGAAGGGGCGCCGATCGATGCCGATGATGCGCTCTGTCTTGTGGAGCTGCTTGGCGAGCGTGCGGCCCAGGTTGCCGCTGATGCCGGTGACGACGATGGCCTTCCTCATGGAGCCCCCCTCCTCATGGACTTCCCTTCCCTCACCAGAAGATGCTCCGGCGCTCCTTGAGGCCCTGGTGGATCATGGACTGGATGGCGGCCTTCACGGTGCGCACCTTCTTGTCCAGCTCGCTGTCCTCGTCATCCGGCCGGCCGGTGAAGTGCAGCGGGTCGCCGAAGTAGAGGCGGTACTTGGTGGGCAGCGGGATGGGCAGCCCGGTGGGCGTGATGGGGAAGGCCGGGAAGCCGAGCAGCTTCGCCACCGGCTTGAGATCCATCAGCGCGGGGGCCTGCTCCTCGGCGCCGATGACGGCCACGGGGACGATGGGGGTGTGGGTCTCCAGGGCCAGGCGCATGAAGCCCAGGCCGAACTCCTGGAGCTGGTAGCGCTGCGGCCACAGCTTGGCGATGCCGCGCGCGCCCTCGGGGAAGACGAGGATGGCCTCGTCCGACTCCAGCAGGCGCCGGCAGTTCTCCGGCGTGCCGACGATCTGCCCGATCCGGGCCATGAAGGTGGAGACATAGGGCAGCGAGGGCACCCACTTCTCCACCATGCTGCGGATGGCGCGCGGGGGAGAGGCCTCCATCATCATCGCCACGCCGATCATGGCGCCGTCCATGGGGAGCTGGCCGGAGTGGTTGGAGACGAGCAGCACGCGGCCCGCGGGCACCTTCTCGATGCCGAAGGTCTCCACCCGGAAGTAGTTCCGGTAGAGCCAGAGGAAGGGCCCCACCGCGGCGAGGCTGAAGTCCAGGTTGAAGCCGAACGGATCGACTCCGTATTCGTTCTCCGTCCGCACGAGCGCCTGGAGCCGCTCATTGCGCTCCTGGCCCGCCATCTGCTCCGTCCAGCCCTTCAGGCGCTGCCGGATCTTGTCGCCAAGCCCCTCGAACATAGGCCGGCTCTTTACACCACCCGGCGCGGCGAGCGCATCAATGGTCCACGGGCATCACAGCGAGGGGGCGAGCCGCTCGGCCGCCACGCGCAGGGTGACCACGTCGGCGTCCTCCTTCAGCCAGCGGAAGATGGCCGCGAGCCGCTCCAGCTTCCGGGCCGAGGCCACCCGGAGATCCCGCTGCCGGCGGACCAGCTCCGGCGGAACCCCGTCCGCCGCGTCCAGCACGTCCACGGCGTGCAGCTCGAAGTTGAAGAACGCGTCGCCCCGGCACGCGCACCACGCGGCGCGGACGGCGGGCCATGGCAGCGTGGTGGCGAAGGTGCCGATGAAGGGGAAGCGCACGCCCGGCGTCACCGCCATGGGCAGCTCCAGCACCGCCCCCGTCCCGCGCTGGTAGGGCCGAGCCGGGTCCGGCCGGTACGGCGTGCGCGGCGCCAGCAGGACGCGGGGACTGTCCAGTATCGAACGTGAGGGGCGCCCGGTCAGCGCCAGCGCCCCCATCACCGCGGCCTTGGCCGCGTAGTACGGGGCCGCCGGGAAGGTGGAGGAGCCGTAGAGGTACCCGCGCTCCACCGTGGCCGCGTAGAGCGCGGCGTTCAGCGTGTAGCCCGGGGCCCGGAAGCCCACGGGCCTGGCGCCGGTGGCCGCGAGGATGGCCTCCTCCCCGCGCGCCAGCTCCTCCCGGATGGACTCGGGGGAGCGCCGCGTCAGCGCGTAGTCGTGCGAGAAGCTGTGGTTGGCCGCCTCGATGCCGGCGGCGTGCGCCTCCCGGAGCGCCGCCGCGGCTCCCGCCTCCGCCAGATCCTCTCCAATGGCGAAGAACGTCCCGGGCACGCCCACGGCGCGCAGCAGCTCCCGGAGGCGCGGCACGGCGGTGGTGTACACGAGCGCTCGGGCGCGCGCGTCCAGCACCGTCTCGGGGAGGCCATGGATGCGGCAGTAGTGGTGGAGCGAGTCGAGATCGACGGAGATGGACGCGAGCCGGGCCGCCACGGCGCGCCTCTCAGGTGCCGCGGATGCGGATGACGTAGACGAGCTTCCCCACGTTCTTCAGCACGTTGGGCACGCGCCGGAAGAGGTGGATGGAGGGCTGGCGCTTCTCGTGGAGCTGGATGGGGATCTCCATCACCTTCAGCCCCTCGCGCCACGCGCGGATGACGAACTCGCTGGCGAACACGTCCATGTCCACCACGCACTGGGCGATGACGGGCAGCAGCGCCTCGCGCCGGAACGCCTTGAGCCCGTGCGTGTCCGTGCCCTTGAAGCCCAGCGTCACCTTCAGCAGCGTGTTGTGCACCCGCGTGGCCACGCGCCGCACGAGCGGGCGCTGATCACTGGCGCCCTTGGCGGCCTTGGAGCCCACCACCATGTCCGCCTCGCCTCGCTCCAGCCGGGGCAGCGCCGCCTCGTAGAAGACCAGATCGCACAGGTCGATCTCGTCGCACACCACGTAGGTGCCACGCGCCTTCAGGATGCCGGCCTTGAGCGCCGCGCCGTAGTTGGGCCGCTCCGAGTGGAACCACCGCAGGCGCGGGTTCTGCGCGCACAGCTGATCGAGCAGCTGGGGCGTCGAGTCGCGCGAGCCGTTCTCCGCGAAGATGACCTCGTAGTCCCAGCCGTGCGCGTCCAGCCCCTGGCACAGCTCCGCCGCCGCGGAGGCGATGATGGAGGCCTCGTTGTAGACGGGGATGACGATGGACAGGTACGGGGCGGCCATGGTCGAGGGATGACGCACGGAGTCGGAGCGCCCGACCTACCATGCCCGGCGCCCACCGTCGACAACAGTCGATGGCCTCCGGCCTCACCGCCCGTTGAGCGTTCGGGCGCTGGCCCTGCCGCCGAGGATGGCGTCCTCCATGGAGGAATACTCCCACTGTCCGTAGCGGCCGGCCGTCAGGATCCGGGCATGCTCCAGGAACCGGAGGATCTCCGCCTTCGCCGGGCCGTACGCATCGTCATAGAGGACGTAGGCGTGGGGGATCTCCCGGGCGTGCGCGAAGAGGAGCTCCTCCTCCCCGTGGATCATCTGCGAGCGCACCAGATCCTCCACCGCATAGCGCTCGCACTGGGCCGGGGACAGCTCGCCGTGGTGGCTGTACTCCACGGAGAAGGTGGCCGTGTCCGGGGGCGCCAGCGGCGCGTACACCGCGGAGGGCGAGCCGATGCGGTACGTGTGGAACTCGGGCTCGGGCAGGTAGATCCAGTGCCAGGGCTGGCGGTTCTTCCCGCGGGCGGCCACGCAGACGTAGGTGACGGTGGTGGCGCGCAGGCGCCCGGCGGCGGCCCTCACCTCGTCCGGGACTCCCGCCGCCCCCCGGGCGAGCAGCCCCACCAGGTACGGCAGCGAGAGGGTGGAGAGCAGCTCCGAGTAGGCGAGCGTGCGCCCGTCCGAGAGGGAGACCTTGCGGGCCTTCCAGTCGATGGCGGTGGGCTCGGTGCGCACGCTCACCTCGCCGCCCTGGAGGTGGCGGAGCATGGCGCGGGCCAGGCTCTCGATGCCGCCCTCGCGCGGGTAGAGGAAGGAGGCGTTGTAGCCGAGCGCGTCGCTGCCCGCGCCGAGCGCGCCGTCCACCACCTCCTTGAGGGTAGGCCGCGGCACGAAGCGCCCCACCCAGGCCGCCGACAGCTCCCGCGGGTGCACCGTCCAGAGCTTCTGGTTGTAGGGCACCATGAAGTTCTTCGCGAAGCCCTCTCCCATGTAGCGGAGGATGAACTCCTCGAAGTTGCGCGGCTCGCGCTCACGCAGCTCGCGACCCTTCTCGCCGTAGATGGCCTCCACGTAGCCCAGGAGGTTCTCCGAGATGACCTCCGGCGGCAGCCCGTGGGTGTTCACCTGGTACGGGAAGCGGGTGAAGACCCCTCGCGAGAAGATGCCGGCCCTCCGCTGGATGCTCACCATCTGCTCCGGGAGCCACAAAGTGTTCACCAGTTGCTTGATCTCCGGATCCCTCAGGTGAAGCCAGTGCCCGGTGGGATCGAAGTAGCAACCCGCGATGATCTCGGTCTTGATGAGGCCGCCGACCCGGTCTGTCTTCTCGATGAGGCGCCAGGGGCGCTCCAGAAAGTGGGCAGCGGACAGCCCCGCCAGGCCCGCTCCGAGGATGAGGGTGGGATCCATGCCCTGCGGGTCTACCACCTCCGGCTCGGAGGTGGGGCAGGCACGTGCGCGCCCTCCCTCGCGGGCGGCCGCCCCCCTGCTCTCTCGCCTGGGCTCCAGGGGCCAGCGCGAGCCCGCGCGTTCGCGTTCTTTCCGCCCTGGAAACGCCTCTGATAGCCTGCGCGCTCCATGAAAGTCTCGTGCCCGTCCTGCCAGACGACCTACAACATTGATGACAAGCGGATCCCGCCTGGCGGTGCGAAGCTGAAGTGCGCCCGGTGTCAGAACACCTTCCCCATCCGACCCCCCTCGGATGACATACCCACGCCGATCGCCATTCCGCTGCCGGGCTCCGCCGCGCCCCAGTCCGCCGCCATCCCGCTGCCGGGCTCCGCCGCGCCCCGGTCCGCCGCCATTCCGCTGCCGGGCTCCGCCGCGCCCCAGTCCGCCGCCATTCCCCTGCCGGGCTCCGCCGCGCCCCAGTCCGCTGCCATCCCCCTGCCCCCGGCACCGCAGGCCGGCGCCATTGCGCTGCCTCCGGCGCAGAGCTCCGGCGCCATCCCCCTGCCTCCCGCGCCCGCGGACGATCCCTTCGGCGCCGCTGGCGGCGGGGACTACGCCTGGGACGAGACGGAGTCCACCCGCGTGGTGCCCCTGTCCTCCATCCCAAGCGCCGCGTACCGGGATCCACCGCCCGAGCCGGCCGCCCCCGCCTACGGCTTTCACGAGCCGCACGGCACGGCACGGGACTTCGACTTCTCCGACGCCCCCGCGGCCGAGCCCTTCGGCCATGATCCGAACGCGGCGGCGGGCTACACCGACCCCTACGCCTCCTACGATCCGGGAGTGGCCGCGGAGGGCGCCATCCCGCTGCCTGGCTACCAGGAGTCGATCCCCCTGCCCGGGGACCCCATGTCCCAGGGCGAGGCCATCCCGCTACCCGGCGGGGCGGACCCGAACGATCCCTTCGCCCTGCCGCCTCCCCCCACCGGCTACGCCGATCAGGGCTACGCCCAGCAGGGCTACGCCGATCAGGGCTACGCCGATCAGGGCTACGCCCAGCAGGGCGCTCCTCCCACGGAGGATCCGTTCGCCCTCCCCCCTCCGCCCGCGGCCCCGGAGCAGGATCCGTTCGCGCTGCCTCCCCCATCGGAGGACCCGTTCGCCCTGCCGCCGCCCCCAACGGGGATGCAGGGTGACGCCTACGCCATGCCTCCGGCTCCGGAGCAGGGGTTCTCCCTGCCGGAGATGGGGGTTCCCACGGAGCCGCTGCCCTCCGAGTCCTACGCCTTCCCGCCGCCGGCCGCGCCCACCGAGCCGGACCCGTTCGCCGTGGACCTCTCGCAGCCGCCCCCGCCGGCGCCCGCGCCTGACTACAGCATCGACTTCGGCGACCAGCCGCCCCCTTCCGCCCCTCCGCCCGCGGCCATCAACGTGGGCACCGACTTCGGGGACATCAGCTTCAATGATCCCCCTCCGCCCGGCGCCTCCGCGGCGGACTCCCTCGAGTTCGACCCGACGGCCCCCTCGAGTCCCTCCGCCGGTGATGACCTCGAGGTGGATCTCTCCTCGCCCCTGCCGCCCCCTCCCACCCCGGGCAGCGCGGATGGCCTGGAGATGCTCAGCTTCATCGACGATGCCGCCAAGGACAGCGGCGCCAAGGGCGCTGCCAAGGCGAAGCGCTTCCACGTCCGCCGCCGCTCGGGCAAGGTCTTCGGCCCGTTCGAAGAGGGCGTCATCGTCAAGATGCTCGAGGAGGGCCAGCTCCTGGGCAACGAGGAGGTCTCCACCGACTCGGAGAGCTGGACGCCCATCGGCACGATGGCCTCCTTCGCCGCCGCCATCCAGAGGCTGATGGAGGGCCCGTCCTCGAAGACCGGCCTGCCCGCCGTCTCCCCCACCGCCTCCCAGGAGCCCACCTCCAAGGCCGAGCAGAGCCCGGCCAACGTCAACGCGAACCTCGAGCGGGTGAAGCAGCTCTACGAGGGGCGCATGGCCACCGTCGCCGTGGTGGACCGCAGCGGCTCCTACGAGAAGTGGCGCAAGCGCATGCCGTACCTCATCGGCGCCGGCGCGGCGACGCTCGTGCTGCTCATCGGCGCCAGCTTTGGCCTCACGCGCTACGGCGTCTTCGGCCACCGCAAGCTCTTCCCCCCACGCGTCTCGGCCGGCTCGCCCGCGGCCGCCAGCGTGGACACCGCGCGCAAGGAGCTGCTGCAGGACACCTTCGGCAGCTACCAGCAGGCGCGGGATCTGACCGCCAAGGTGCTCGCCACCAAGGAGTACCCCGAGGTCCGCGCGCTCTGGTGCCAGGCCGTCTTCTACCTCCAGCGCCGCTACGCCTCCGCGGATCAGAAGGACATCTCGCGCTGCCAGGCGGCCAAGGAGGACCTGGAGCTGCTCGGCTCCGGGAACGTGGAGGCGCTCAAGGCCGTGGCGGGCTCCGCCCTGGCCCGGCGCCAGGCGGATGAGATCCTCGCGACCCTGAAGGATGCCTACAGCCGCGAGAGCAACGCCAGGGACGTGGAGCTGGCCTTCCTGCTGGCCGAGGCCCATGCCCTCAAGCGTCAGGACAAGGAGGCCATGGCCACGCTCGAGCGGGCGCTCAAGGTCCACAAGGACTCGGCCAAGGCCCTGCACATGATGGGCAACCTCCACCGGGACGCGGGCCGGGCCGCCGAGGCCTCCAAGGCCTACGAGGCGGCCTTCCAGGCTGATCCCACCCACGTCATCTCCGCGGTGGAGATGGCCGCGGTGGAGCTGCTGCTGCTCAAGGGGGATCCCGCCAAGGGCCTGCAGGCCGTGGAGAGCGCGCTGACGGAGAAGGCCCTGGCGGAGCTGGGCCCGGCGGAGATCGCCCGCGCCAAGGTGCTCAAGGGCGTGGCGCTCGCCGCGCAGTTCAAGCTCAAGGAGGCCGAGGCGGAGCTGAAGGACGCGCTGGAGAAGGACCCGAACTCCCTCTTCATCAAGGCCCAGCTGGCCCGCGTGCTGCGCGCCAGCCGAGACTTCGCCGGCGCCCTGCCGCTGTATGAGGCCGCGGTGAAGGAGGATCCCGGCACCATCGAGTACACGGAGGGCTACATCACCTCGCTGGTGATGCTGGGGAAGATGGCCGACGCGGCCAAGGCCGTGGAGGCTGCCAACTCCCGCTTCACCAATGACGCGCGCATCGCCCTGCTCTACGGCCGCATCGACGACGCGCGCGACCAGATCGCCTCCGCCGAGGAGCACTACCAGCGCGCCCTCAAGGCCGACCCCAACCTCTTCGAGGCCAACCTCTACCTGGGCCGCTTCTACCTGCGCCTGCGCCGCAACGTGGACGCCCGCGCCCAGCTCGACGATGCGGCCAAGAAGGCCCCGGACACCGCCGGCGTGCACGCGGGCCTGGGCGAGCTGGCCCTCACGGAGAACAAGGTGGAGCTGGCCAAGCAGGAGTTCGAGCGCGCCGCCGAGCTCGATCCCAGCCTCGCGGAGGCCTACCTCGGCCTGTCCCGCGTGGCGCTGCTCAACGGGGATCTGGAGAAGGCCCGGGCCAGCGCCAACAAGGCGCTGGAGCTGGATCCGCACCTGCTCAAGGACGGGCGCCTGCAGCGCGGCACCGTGCTGTGGCGGCTGGGCCAGCTCGACGAGGCGGTGGTGGAGCTGGAGAAGGCCAAGGAGGAGGATCCCCGCTCGGTCACCATCCCCATCACGCTGGGCGCGGTGCTCTACGAGAAGGGGGATCTGGCCGGCGCGGAGAAGAACCTCAGCCTCGCGCTCACCCGCGAGCCCTCCAACCACGAGGCGCTCTTCTACCTGGCCGTCGTCAAGGCCAAGCGCTCCGAGTACACCGGCGCCATCGAGCAGATGCGGCTCGCGGTGGAGAAGGCCCCCCAGCGGGCCGACTACCGCTTCGCCCTGGGAGACATCTACCGGAAGGACGAGCGCTTCGCCGAGGCCATCGAGGAGTGGAAGAAGACGATCGAGCTGGATCCGAAGAACGCGGACGCCTACGAGGCGCTCGGGCGCGTGTACCTGGAGACCGGCGCCAAGGTGGAGGAGGCCATCTCCGTGCTCGAGTCCGCCCTCGCGGTGGATCCCAAGCGCAAGCGGGTGCTCGGCGCCATTGGTGATGCGTTCTTCACCGCCGGCCGCTGGGACGAGGCCGTCCGGCGCTACCAGAAGGCGCTCAAGGAGGCCCCGGAGCTCACCTACATCTATTACAAGATCGGCCGCGCCTTCTCCGAGCGCGAGCAGCACGGCCGCGCCATCGACTGGTACAAGAAGGCCGTCGCGGCGGAGCCGCAGAACGCCATGGCCTACTACTACCTGGCCTTCTCCTATAAGGACCGGCTCCGCAAGAAGGAGGCCGTCGCGGCCTTCAGGAAGTACCTGGAGCTCAAGCCGCAGGCCGAGGACAAGCGCGAGATCGAGGACGAGATCGCCGCCCTCGAGTAGCCGCCCCGCCGCCCCCCGCGACGTCCGCTTCCGGGCGTCGCGGGTCAGCTCCAGCTTGCCGTGCCCGTCCAGGGTGGCTACAAGTCCGCCCCTATGCTGGATCTCCGTTACGTCGCCCAGAACTTCGATGCGGTCGTCGCCCGGCTGAAGACCCGGAGCGGCAACCTGGACCTTGGCCCCTTCCAGAAGCTGTTCACCGAGCGGCGCGAGCTCTACGTCGCCATGGAAGGGCTGGCCGCGCGCCGCAACACCGCCAACGACGAGATGAAGAAGAAGGCGAAGGAGGACCCCGCCGCGCTCGAGGCGCTGCGCGGGGACCTGCGCGCCGTCTCCCAGGAGATCAAAGAGAAGGAGGCCCGCCTCAAGGAGGTGGAGGAGGAGATCAACCGCATCCTCCTGCTGATCCCCAACATCCCCCACGAGTCGGTGCCCGTGGGCACCAGCGAGGCGGACAACCCTGTCGTCCGCACCTGGGGCGAGAAGCCCAACCTCCCCTTCACCCCCCGGCAGCACTTCGACATCGGCGAGAAGCTGGGGATGCTGGACTTCGAGCGCGCGGCCAAGGTGTCCGGCAGCCGCTTCACCTTCTACAAGGCGGCCCTGGCGCGGCTGGAGCGGGCGCTCGTCACCTTCATGATCGACGTGCACACGCAGAAGGGCTACACGGAGCTCTTGCCGCCCTACCTCGTGCTGCGCGAGACGATGATGGGCACCGGCCAGCTGCCCAAGTTCGAGGAGGACGCCTTCAAGACGGCCGGCGACCCCGAGCGCTTCCTGATCCCCACCGCCGAGGTGCCCGTCACCAACTACCACGCGGACGAGATCCTCGAGGGCGGCCAGCTCCCGGTGAAGTACTGCGCCTTCAGCCCCTGCTTCCGCGCCGAGGCGGGCGCCGCCGGCAAGGACACCCGCGGGCTGATCCGCCAGCACCAGTTCCACAAGGTGGAGCTGGTGAAGTTCGCCACCCCGGACACCAGCCTCCAGGAGCTGGAGGGCATGACGGACGACGCGTGCGACATCCTCCGCCGCCTGGGGCTGCACCACCGCGTGGTGCTCCTGTGCACCGGGGACATGGGCTTCAGCGCCCGGAAGACGTACGACATCGAGGTCTGGCTGCCCGGCCAGCAGGCGTACCGGGAGATCTCCTCGTGCTCGGACTGCGGCGACTTCCAGGCCCGCCGGGCGAAGATCCGCTTCCGCGCCCAGAAGGGGGACAAGCCCCAGCTGCTCCACACCCTCAACGGCAGCGGGCTGGCCGTGGGGCGGACGAGCATCGCCCTCCTGGAGAACTACCAGCGCGAGGATGGAAGCGTGGCGATCCCGGAGGCGTTGGTGCCCTACATGGGTGGGATGCGGGAGATCCGGCCACTGTGAGCCACATCCCCATTGCAATGGGCGATGGATCAGGTAGAAGAGCGGCCCCCGTGCAGCATGGCGGGCCGCACGGCAGGCAGTGGAGGAGTGGCCGAGCGGCTGAAGGCAGCGGTCTTGAAAACCGCAGAGGGTGAAAGCTCTCCGTAGGTTCGAATCCTACCTCCTCCGTATTTTGTGCTTGTTTCGAGCAGTTCTTTGACAGAGAAGAGTTGGAGAGATGGCCGAGAGGCTGAAGGCACAGGTTTGCTAAACCTGCATACTCGAAAGGGTATCGAGGGTTCGAATCCCTCTCTCTCCGCCACTTAATCATCCGTAGCAGCGTTGGAAGACACGCTCCCTTAGCTCAGCTGGATAGAGCGTCGGACTACGAATCCGAAGGCCGGAGGTTCGAATCCTCCAGGGAGCGCCACTCTTCCTCGCCGCTTCTCTCCATGAGTGAAGACGACGCTTTCATGCAGCAGGCGCTCACGCTGGCGCGGGAAGCGGCGGCACTCGGAGAGGTCCCCGTAGGCGCGGTGGCGGTGCATGCGGGCAGGGTGGTCGGCACGGGCTTCAACCGCCGCGAGGTGGACAAGAGCCCGCTGGCCCACGCCGAGCTGCTCGCGCTGGACGCGGCCTCCAAGGCGCTGGGGGCGTGGCGGCTCACCGGCGTCACGCTGTACGTGACGCTCGAGCCGTGCGCCATGTGCGCGGGCGCGCTGGTGCAGAGCCGGGTGACGCGGCTGGTGTTCGGGGCGATGGATCCCAAGGCTGGAGCGGTAGGCTCGCTCTACAACCTGGCCGAGGAGCCCCGGCACAACCACCGCCTCCAAGTGACGAGTGGCATCCTGGCGGACGAGAGCCGCCTGCTTCTCAAAGCCTTCTTCGAGCGCCTGCGCGAGAAGAAGCGTGACAAGTGAATACTCTGGAGAGCTGGCCGAGTGGTCGAAGGCACCTGACTCGAAATCAGGCATACCGGGAACGGTATCGTAGGTTCGAATCCTACGCTCTCC
>JAFGNZ010000205.1 GCA_016926755.1 Myxococcaceae bacterium
ACCGTCCAATGCGTGTCGCGCGGCCCTCCTGGACGACCACCTACCCCGGCCCTCGCCCACAACAGGGCTCCCATGCCGCCTATGCTCGCGCGCTGTACTCGTCCATCCGATGGAATATCACCGGTTCGAAGAGCCTGATTGTGCGGCAATGGTTGAACACGCAGTCGTACGTGGCCCAGCGCAAGTTCGGGCTTCTGGCGCTTGAGAATGTCACGAAGGGGATCTGGTGATGACGTTGGAGGAACTCGTCCAACAGTTCGCTGTGCGGGGAGGCCAAAACCATCAATGACCGAGGCGAAAGAACAAAGCCCTCTCGGTGATTAGACATACACCTGGGCATGACTCCAGGAGCCTCGCTGTGTCAGGCTTGACAGGGGTCGCGACCTGTTGTCCAGGCACCGAGCATGTGCAAGAGAACCCACGCTCGGTGCCTCTGACCTCGAATCAGGCCTGCTCTGTGTGTGGCTCTATGGCAGGCGGTAGAGTTTGTACTTGATCGGCATGTTCTCCATGCCTGTGGCCGGGCAAAGTTCGAACGTGTAATGGTCCATCGGCTCATCCACCGTGGTCTCGATCGAGGTCCAATAGAGGAACGGGCCATACTGAGGGCAATCCACATCCACGAAGACCGGCACGATCAATGGGTCCTTATCGCAATCCCAAATCGGGCCGTCCTCCTGCGAATGAACTGCCATCTTGACACTCACGGGCGGGAGGGGGAGGAGATAGGTTGGAGGGGTGGTAATGCCACAGTAAAACTGCCAGTCCCACCACGGAGGCTCCGGGAGGTCGCCCGTATCGAAGATGACCTGGAATCTGAACTCAGCGCCGGTGTAGGCCGCGGTCTCCACACCGTCGGCGAGGGTCACCCCATTCCCCGTTTCAAGCTCGGTAGCACCAGCAGGCTCGTTGTAGATGAACGAAGGATAATCCACGGCGAATGCAGGCATCGCAAACATCAACGCACAAAAAGCGGCATGTCTCGTGATGCGGATCATCAAACCTCTCCTAATGTAGCGCCAAGTTGATTCGTCAATTCCCGTGCAGCCTACTTGTGGTGCCGCACTGCCTATCCCACGACAAGTGTCAATTGCGCAACATTCGCAATTGAGCGGGCTGCACATAGCATGTTGGTTGGCCTTGTGCACCCTCATTCAAGAGGACAGTCTGCACCGCCTCATGCTCCACCCGGTAGAGCGAGGGGATGAAGTCCAAGGCCTGCTGGGCCTCGGGTGCGGTGGGCAGGGCGGCGAAGAATTTGCGGCGCACGTGCGCCCAGCAGCCGACACGTACGCGCCCACCCGGCAGGGTGACGGGGTTGTAGCCGGTATACGCATCCACCACGAGCGCCCCGAGCGTGCCGTCCAGCACCTGCTGGGGAGTTTTTCCCGAGCGGCTCATGCTGCCATTCTGGATGTCGGCAGGAAAGAGCAGCAGCGTGGGCACGTCGGGCGCGACGTGGATCTCGGGCAGCGGCTCGGCGGGGTTGACGGTGACGGTGACCGGCCGATCTCGCTTCGTGCGGCTCGGCGCGGCTTCGGCTCGCGCGGCAGCTCCCAGTAAGAGCGCGACCGCCAGGGCCAATCTAACGGGTACGATCAAAGGTGGGTGACCTCCTGGATTCGCACCCTACCATCGCCAGCGCCCGCGCAGCGCGCCCCGAGCTGATCGGTCACGGTGAGTCGCGCCCGCCGATCTGGGGGAAGCGCTCGTAGGCCCGTTTAAGCGCGTCCAGGTGGGCGGGATTGTCGAGATCGAGCGGCGCATCGGTGAGCTGCACGACCCACCCGCCCGACGGCGTGCGACGCGCCCGCGTGAGCAGCTCGGCATCGCGAGCAGGATCCGGGAACCCGATGGCCTGCGCGGCGGCGGCAGACCAGTAGTTCAGCCACCCCAGGCGATGCGGGATCTCAGGCGAGCGGATTTTCTCTGGGAACTTGAGCGCTGGCAGTCCCCGTGGCGGCACTCCTGGTTTATGCACCGGATCGAGCATCTGCCGCGAAATCTCGGCGCCCGTGTTAAGCGGCGTCGCATCCCCCCAGAATGCGCGAGCTGCCTCCCCTATCGCCTCTAGTACATCCGCTGCCGATGGGATGCCGACTGCGTCTAATTGAAGCGACCCATGGACTTCGAAGTGCGGCGGGCCACCCCTGAAAAGGCCGTTTAGGTTCTCCAGCCCAAAAAGTGTCACGGGGCGAGCTTTGTCATCGTTGCAAAGAAACGCGAAGCCGCCGTCAGTCCTGTCTGCTGCGACCCACTCATCGCGGTCAGGCAATGAAATGAAGTCTTCCTTTTCAGAAAGCGTCCACCCCAACCGCAAGCCCGGAAGCGCACCTTCCATTCCATGGACGATGGCAAGAGTTCGCCCATCGTCACCCAAGAGCGCGGGCGCGTAGACGATGATGCTAAGGTCATTCTGGTTGACGGCCATTTCAGCACCAGTCCATGACGACAACCTTCAGGCTGCCATCAGCGCGCTCTAGGGCGATCTTGTGTGCTTCGCTGCGAACGCCAACGACGAAGTCATAGCCGCATTCCTTGGCGAGCCTGGCTTCGCGTTGCAACTCTGGCAACTTCACTTTGATAAAGAACTGCTGAGAGTGGGGACCGTGCTTGTCGAAATTATCAGTCTTGATGTCCCATAGAGTCCGCGTAACAAGCACCAGCGCGTCGAATTGCTTGCCATTAACAAGCACGTCCCAGCCGGGGAGGCTGTTCTGCGGAATGAGGTCGGCGCAGGCGTCGTGCGGGTCATTGCCGCCGCGATGCGACACCGGAATGGGTTTGCACTCTGGTCGCTCCGAAGGATCGGATGAACTGGGCGGGAGCCAATCCCGACCCAAGCCCTTCGGCGTGGGCTCTCTCTTCGTCACGGGTTCCTGCTCGCTGGATGGTCGTGTCTGAGTCTTGGGCTTCGCGCGCTCGCGGGATGCGTTCCGTTGATAAGCATCGATCCCCTCTTGGATGGCGGCTGCCACCACCACCGCGCCAACAACAATCACTGCCCCGACGACGATCTCGGGTGCCGCAAAGACACAGAGGGCCACGACTGCGGGAGCGGCTGCATCCGCGTAGGCGACAGCGCACTTTCCGGTGACATCCCGAAACCTGACCCTGTCGCGATCGAGAGCGTGAAAGCACCTCTCCGCCAGGAGAGGCCATTCGTTGGAGGATTCTCGCACCACGCACTGCCCATCATCCGTCCAAGGGTACAGCGCCGCACGTTGAAGATTGGCGAGTCTCGGGCTCGGGGCCTCCGGCTCTCCCGGACTCGGCTCCATGGTTGCGCAGGCCGAGAGTAGGAGCAGGAGCGCGATGCAAGTTCGGTGAAGCATGGACACGTCCTTTCAATCAAGCGGGGGGCGGCGGGTCAAGGCTGGCCCCTCCTGGAGTATGCCAGCCGTCATGGGCGCGACCGTAGCCGAAGCTCGGGACCGGCTGGAACTGCTACGGCGCGAAGCTCGGACGAGCAGCCACCGCGCGAGGTGCAGGCCGTTGGAGAGCATCAGTGTCTGGAGTTGATGGGCCGGGTCATGCTGAGAGGGACCAGGCTGCCCGCAAAGCTCCGCCATTCGACCGGACGGTCGTCGCCGCTGCTCGGGGTAGAGAGGCGGGCGGAGCGGAGGAGAGGGCCGGCGAGCCCTCAGGCAGGTGTGAGCAACCCTGTGAGCCACTGATCTGCTACCCTCGGGCGCTGCCCGGCCAGGGCTCTGCCGAGCGGTCGCGGCATGCACGCCCCCCTTCCTTCACGAGGCAAGGCCCCCATGAAGCAGCACACGCGGATCCGACAGCAGCAGGGACTCCTCAGGACACTGGCCACGCTCCTGCTCGCTGTCGCTGCTGGCTGTGGCGAAGAAAAGAAGGCCAACGGTCCTCCCACCTTCCAGGAGACCACGCAGTCCGCGACCGGCGTTCGAGGCCTGGAGACCGTCACCCTCTTCGTGAGAGCGCAGGATGAGAGGAGCCGCTCGCTCCGCTTCTCCTGGGCGGCCAGCGCGGGCACCCTCGGGATCCCGAGCGACACTGACACCACCAGCGAGGTGACGTGGACGCCCCCCGCCTGCGACGGTCGCGTCACCGGCGATACCACCCTCACCGTCAAGGTGACGGACGAGCAGGGCGACGCGGCCTCCCATCGCTTCACGCTCGTGCTCAACCGCTGCGTCGCCGTCTCCATCGCCACCGGGCTCCGACACTCTCTGGCGCTGCGCAGCGACGGCACGGTCTGGGCCTGGGGGGACAACTCCCGGGCCAGCTCGGCGACGGGAGCACCATCGTGCGCGTCACCCCTACCCGGGTGCCTGGGTTGACGGACATCCAGTCCATCGCAGCAGGTGCCAGCCACTCCCTGGCGCTGCGCAGCGACGGCACGGTCTGGGCCTGGGGGGACAACTCGGCAGGCCAGCTCGGCGACGGGAGCACCACCCCGCGCGCCAGCCCTGCTCAGGTCCCTGGGTTGACGGGCGTCACGTCCATCGCCGCGGGCATCAACCACACCCTGGCGGTGCGCGGCGACGGCACGCTCTGGGCCTGGGGAGACAACCGGCACGGCCAGCTGGGTGACGGGAGCACCACCCCGCGCAGCACCCCGGTCCAAGTATCCGGGCTGACCGGTGTCACCGCTGCCTCCGCTGGCGGCACCCACTCCCTGGCCGTGCGCGAGGACGGCACGATCTGGGCCTGGGGGGCGAACGGCACCCAGACCTCAATGAGCGTAGACGGAAGGGATCTCTGGATCTTGCGCTGGCTCTCCTTTCTCCATGCAAGGAGTGGCACATGAAGAAGTTCTGGCTGAGCGCGGGGATTCTGATGGCAGCATTGGGATTGGTTGCCTGTGGCGGTGCGACAGAAGAGGCCCCCTTGCCCGAGACGGAGACTCCCGCTACTCAGCAGTACCTCCGGTGTGTCAACGGGTGGTGCCCGGAGGGGTACTTCTGCCACTTCTATCCAGATGGCACCTGCTATCCTTGCCGAGTCAACCCCTCTGCCTGCGTGAGTTTCTCGGAGTAGCCCCTGTACCACCTGAGGAAGCGAGTGGTGTGGGCGGGTGAGGGCACCAGGGAGAAGGAACTGCCCCGCCTCTCCTCGCAGCCAAGGACATGGCGATCAGTCTGATGGATGAGGCTGTCCCCCGGATTTCTGGAGACATCCTGGAGACGGAGATTGCGCCGAAGGAGAAGCCTGGGCGCTGAAAAGACGAAGGGCCTGGAATCCTTGAGGTTTCCCTCTCGATTCCAGGCCCTTCTTTTGGCGAGGAGTACGGGACTTGAACCCGTGGTCCTCGCGCCCGTGGAGGGGGTTACCTCCGGACCGCGGAGGCACCCATCAGCGCCTGGGCCTGGGTCACCAGCGTCACGAACTCCTTGCGCTCGGACTGGCCCTCGGTGGCGCCCTCCGCGAGCTTGCGCGCGGTGGCGAGGCTCCAGCTCCGGGCGCTCGGGCTCTGGCGCAGGATGTCCGCCGTGGACGCCACCGCCAGTGCGAAGCGGAAGTCCGAGGAGGCGGCCTCCACCGAGGAGCGCAGCAGGCGCTGATCGAAGGCGAAGCTCTGCTCGGCGGCCTCTGTGCCGTTGGGAGCCTTGGCGCGGATGCGCACCGTGGCCAGCGGCGCCTGCTCGCCCGTCAGCTCCACCTCGTACAGCGCCGTGACGTTGTGGCCCGCGCCGATCTCGCCCGCGTCCACCTTGTCGTTGCGGAAGTCCCGGTCCGCCACGTCCCGGTTCTCGTAGCCCACCAGCCGGTAGCGGCGCACCGCCGCCGGGTTGAACTCCACCTGGAGCTTCACGTCCTTGGCGATCACCTCGAGCGTGCCCGTGAGCTGCGTCTCGAAGACCTTCTTCGCCTCCGCGTAGCCGTCCACGTAGAAGCAGTTGCCGTTGCCCTTGTCCGCCAGCTTCTCCATCAGGTGATCGCGGTAGTTGCCCATGCCGAAGCCGACCGTGGTCATCGTCACGCCCTCGGCGACGTAGTTGCGGATGCTCTCCAGCATGGACTCCGCGGTGAGGTTCCTGCCGATGTTGGCGTCCCCATCCGTGAGGACGATCACGCGGGAGACCACGTTGCCGCCGGCCTTCTTCACCGCGTGCCGGTAGGCCAGCTCCATCCCCGAGCCCATGGCCGTGCCGCCGCCGGAGCGGAGCGAGTCGATCGCCGCGTAGATGCGCTGCTGATCCGTGGCGGGCGTGGGCGCGAGCACGTCCTGCGTGGAGCCCGCGTAGGTGACGATGGCCACCGTGTCGTTCTCGTTGAGGTTCTTCACGGCGATCTTCATCGCCTCCCTGGCCAGGGGCAGCTTGTCCTGCGACTGCATGGAGCCGCTGGTGTCCACCAGGAAGACGAGGTGCGCCTGCTTGCGCTGCGAGCGCGAGACGATCTTGCCCTGCACCCCCACCCGCAGGAAGTGGCGGCTGGCATCGTACGGTGAGGGCGCGCCCTCGAGGTGGACGGTGAAGGCGCCCTTCTCCGGCGGCGTGTAGCGGTACTTGAAGTAGTTGACGAACTCCTCGACGCGCACGGCCGCGGGCGGGGGCAGGTTGCCCTGCTGCAGGTAGCGCCGCGCAAGGGAGTAGGAGGCGGTGTCCACGTCCACCGCGAAGGTGGAGAGCGCATCCTCGCGGGCGTCAGTGAAGGCGTTGGGCGTGTGGTCCTCGAAGGTGTTGCCGCCCTCGCCGCGCTCCTGCTCCGGGGCCCTGCCGTCGAAGTCTCCACGGAGGCCATCCGCCTGCCCCTGGACCTGCACCTCCGCCAGCGCGATCTTCTTCGGCGAGGGCGCCTTGCCAGTGGCGACACGGTCCCTCATCTCTCGCATCGAGGGCTCGGAGCGGGCCGGGCTGAGCGCAGCGGGAGGAGGAGGCGCCATCCGCATCATGGGCGGAGTCTCCATGGCCTCGTCAGCCGGCGCCTGCTCAGGGGAGGGCTCTGGCGCGACAGCTCCCGCGGCGATCTCGCCTGCCACGTCCGCTTCCTCCTGGGGCTGCGCCGCGAGGTGGCGGGGCGTCGAGTTCTCGGCTTGCAGGGACGTGGGCGCCATGTAGGCAGCGGAGTCCGCGGAGGAACTCTTGCTGGTGCACGAGGGCATGAGGCTCACGGCGAGGAGGGCGCTTCCCCAGCGGGACAGACGGCGCAGGGTGGTCCGGGACATGTGGGCTCCGCGTTTCGAGGGACAGGACTCGAACGCGCGAGCTCTTCGTTCGGTTTATTCCCGTGCGGAATTGCCCGCGCCGAGGCTCAGGGAGCGCAGGCGAGCCCGGGCTCGGGGGCATCCTGATCCTGGAACTGGAGCAGGCACCGCAGGGCCTCGGGATCCGCGCTGTCCGCCAGGTAGGCGCGGCGCCACAGGATCGCGGCCACCCGGTGGGGCAGGCCCGAGGCAGGCGCGATCAGGGCACGAGGTACGCCGTTGGAGCCGGTAGGGGCCTCGCTCCGCGCCTGTTCGAGCTTCTGCAGCTCCTCCGGACAGCCCTCCGGGCAGTCATAGAGGAACACGGCGTGGCCATGCTCCAGGTTGTGCAGCCACATGCACGAGGGCTGCTCGGTGGCGTGCACCTGGCAGGGGAGGGTGGAGCCGCAGTGAGGCCCGGCAGTGGGGGGATTCATCCCATTCCCGCAAGCCGCGCTGGCGCAGGTGGCGGTATGCGCGGCCGACACCTCCGGCGCGAGGGAGAAGCTGAAGCGATCGCACGCATCGGGCTCGGTGGAGCAGGCCAGCAGCGTGAAGAGCAGGAGGAGCGGGAGGGCGCGCGAGGGCTGGAGCATTCCCCTCCTCATAGCTCAACGCGGTACGCCCGGCGTCGGGCCGGGGCCAGGCAGGCAGGGGGGCCCTCCGGTCTTTTCGCACCGCGTCAGTGCTGGGAGACCCAACGTTTCAGGGTGCCATCAGTCGACGGTTCCTCTAGGGTCGCCCGCCATGATCCGAAACCTCTCCGTGCTGTCGACCCTGCGCGCGGCCTGTGTCGCCGTGCTGCTGTCCGCCCTGTCCGCGGCGGCTCAGGGGCAAGGCCCCGCGAGCGCGGCTCCCCAGGGCAAGCCCACCGCCGAGGACGCGAAGAAGTTCGCCCAGCGCGTCAACGCCGACCTCAAACGCCTCTGGACGAAGCAGTCCACCGCCGAGTGGATCAAGGCCACCTACATCACCGACGACACCGAGCGGAACGCGGCCTGGGTGAACGAGGAGGTGCTCGCCTACCTGAACCAGGCCATCAAGGAGTCCCGCCGCTTCGACGGCCTGAAGCTGGATCCGGACACGGCGCGCACCCTGCACCTGCTGAGGGTGAACTCCGCCATCGCCGCGCCCTCGGATGCGCAGAAGCGCTCGGAGCTGGCCGCCAACGCCGCGAAGCTCGAGGGCCTCTACGGCAAGGGCAAGTACTGCAAGAAGGACAAGGCCGGCAAGGAGGTCTGCCGGGATCTCGGCGAGCTGTCGGACGTGCTGGCCACCAGCCGCAAGTACGACGAGCTGTTGGATGCGTGGGTCGGCTGGCACTCCATCTCCCCGCCCATGCGCCCGCTCTACGAGCGCTTCGTGGCGGTGGGCAACGAGGGCGCCCGGGAGATCGGCTTCTCCAACCTGGGCAACCTCTGGAAGTCCGCCTACGACATGTCCCCCGAGGCCTTCGAGCAGGAGACCCAGCGCCTGTGGCAGCAGGTCAAGCCGCTCTATGACGATCTGCACTGCTACGTGCGCGCCCGGCTGGCCCGGAAGTACGGCGCGGACAAGGTGCCCGCGGGCAAGCCCATCCCGGCGCACCTGCTGGGCAACATGTGGGCGCAGGAGTGGAACAACATCTTTCCCCTGGTGGAGCCGTACCCGGGCCAGGCGAACCTGGACGTGAGCGCGGCGCTCAAGCGCCAGCGCTACGATCCGATCAAGATGGTGAAGCTGGGCGAGAACTTCTTCACCTCGCTCGGGCTCAAGCCGCTGCCGGCCTCCTTCTGGGAGCGCTCGCAGTTCACCAAGCCGAAGGATCGCGAGGTGGTCTGCCACGCCAGCGCGTGGGACGTCACCTACGAGAACGATCTGCGCATCAAGATGTGCATCAAGCCCACCGAGGAGGATCTCGTCACCATCCACCACGAGCTCGGGCACAACTACTACTTCACCTACTACTACACGCTCCCCGTCATCTATCAGGCCGGCGCCAACGACGGCTTCCACGAGGCCATCGGCGACGCGATCACGCTCTCCATCACCCCCGGCTACCTCAAGCAGGTGGGGCTGCTGAGCAACGTGCCGAAGAACGAGAAGAACCTCATCAACCTCCAGATGAAGGACGCGCTGGAGAAGGTGGCGTTCCTGCCCTTCGGCCTGCTGATCGATCAGTGGCGCTGGGACGTGTTCGCCGGGAAGACGGCGCCCGCGGACTACAACAAGGCGTGGTGGGCGCTGCGGGAGAAGTACCAGGGCGTGGCCGCGCCCGTGGCCCGCTCCGAGCAGGACTTCGATCCGGGGGCCAAGTACCACGTGCCCGCCAACGTCCCGTACACGCGCTACTTCCTGGCGCGCATCCTCCAGTTCCAGTTCCACAAGGCCATGTGCGAGGCCGCTGGCTTCAAGGGCCCGCTGCACGAGTGCTCCGTCTACGGGAACAAGGAGGTCGGAAAGCGGCTGGAGGCCATGCTGGCGATGGGGGCGAGCAAGCCGTGGCAAGAGGCGCTCGCGGCCATGACGGGCCAGCGTCAGATCGACGCCACCCCACTCATTGAGTACTTCACTCCGCTGCGCGCCTGGCTCCAGGAACAGAACAAGGGTCAGACCTGTGGCTGGTAGCTTTCCCATGTAGACATGGGTGGAGACCCCGCTTACATTCTTGTCGCTCTAGCGGGGTTTTCTCGTAGGGACCGGACGGCGATTCTCGTGTCCGGAGCAGAAGGAAGAAGAGTAATGGCTACTGGTACTGTGAAGTGGTTCAACGATGCCAAGGGGTTCGGGTTCCTCACGCAGGACGGTGGGGGTGAGGACGTGTTCTGTCACCACTCCGCCATCACCATGGATGGCTTCCGGACGCTCCAGGAAGGGCAGAAGGTCGAGTTCGAAGTGACCCGCGGCCCCAAGGGTCTCCAGGCCCAGAACGTGCGCGCTATCTAAATCCGTCGCTCGTTCTTCGTTGCGCGTGAGGGTCCGATCCGAGAGGGTCGGGCCCTCATCGCTTTTCGGGAGGTCTCCTTGCCCGCGTTCCTGTCTCGCTCCGCCCGCCTGCTCCCCTTGTTGACGATGCTCGGCTGCGCGTCCACGCCGCCGGGCGCTCCCTCGGCGCCTGCCGGGCCTTCGGGGCAGACGGCGCCTGCTCCCTCGGAGGCTCCACCCATGACGTCCGCATCCAGCCCGTCTGCTCCGTCACCCTCGCAGAAGCCGGACACCGCCGCCCTGAAGGCCGCGCTGGTCGCGAAGCACGGTGAGGGCCAGCGCGCGCGCATCGAGCGCGGCGTGGATCAGGTGGCCAGGCTGTGGCGTGAGGAGGACGGCGATCTGGGGGCCTTCGTCAGCGAGCACTTCATCGCGGATCCGAAGGTCCTGGACGCCACCTTCACGCGGCTGGAGCGCACCCTCGAGCAGCTCGACGGCCACTTCAGCGAGATGAGCCGCGAGCTGCGGTGGGGCACGGACATCGATCTGGCGCCGCTGCTGCCCGCGGATCCGCTGCTGGCGGCGTACGATCCCGCCGCGCACCTCACCGAGGATCTGTTCCAGTCGAAGGTGGGCTTCGTGGTGCTGCTGAACTTCCCGCTCACCACGCTGGCCGAGCGCACCGCGCGAGCCAGGGAGTTCACGCGCCGCCAGTGGGCCGAGTCTCGGCTGGCCGGTCGCTTCTATCGACGGGTCCCCTCGGAGGTGAAGCAGGAGATCTCCCGCGCGGAGGCGGCGGCGGATCTCTACGTCGCCCAGTACAACGTGTGGATGCATCACCTGGTGGACGAGAAGGGCGAGCGGCTCTTCCCCAAGGGGATGCGGCTCATCAGCCACTGGAACCTGCGGGACGAGCTGAAGGCGGACTACGCGGACAAGGCCCAGGGGCAGGCGAAGCAGCGGCTGATCATCAAGGTGATGGAGCGCATCGTCACGCAGACGATCCCGGCGGCCGTCATTGACAACCCGCGCCTGGACTGGAACCCGTACACCAACGCCGTCACGGTGGCGCCGCCGGACACGGTGGAGGCGAACGCCCCCGCGCGCCCGGCCCAGGTGGACACGGCCCCCGAGCCGGACCTGCGCTACACGCGGCTGCTGGCGCACTTCAAGGCCGCGCGCCGCGAGGATCCCTACGTGCCGGTGGCGCCCACGCGGATCGCCCGCTCCTTCGAGATCGATCGGGAGCTGCCCGAGGAGCGGGTGAAGGCGCTGCTGACGCAGGTGCTCACCTCACCGCTGGTGCCGCGGGTGGCGAAGCTCATCGAGCAGCGGCTGGGGCGCAAGCTGGAGCCGCAGGATCTGTGGTTCAACGGCTTCCGGCCGGGCTCCTCACGCTCGGAGGCGGAGCTGGACACGCTCACCCGGCGGCGCTACCCCACGCCGGAGGCCTTCGCGAAGGACATCCCCCGGATCCTGCAGGGGCTGGGCTTCACGAAGGAGCGCGCGGCGTACCTGGCCGAGCGCATCCGGGTGGATCCCTCGCGCGGGGCGGGCCACGCCATGCCGGCCATGCGGCGCGGCGACTTCCCCCGCCTGCGGACGCGGGTGGAGAAGGAGGGGATGAACTACAAGGGCTACAACATCGCCGTGCACGAGCTGGGGCACAACGTGGAGCAGGTGTTCTCGCTCTATGACGTGGACCACACGCTGCTGGCGGGGGTGCCCAACAACGCGTTCACCGAGGCGCTGGCCTTCGTCTTCCAGGCTCGGGATCAGGAGCTGCTGGGGCTGGGCAAGCCGGACGCGGTGGCCGAGCGGGAGCGGGTGCTCAACGAGTTCTGGGCGACGTGGGAGATCGCGGGCGTGGCGCTGGTGGACGTCGCGGTGTGGCACTGGATGTACGATCACCCGGACGCCACGCCGGCGCAGCTGCGCGAGGCGACGGTGGCGATCGCCAGGGAGACGTGGGGCCGCTACTACGCGCCGGTGCTGGGAGGGGAGGGCACGCCCCTGCTGGGCATCTACAGCCACATGATCTCGTACCCGATGTACCTCCCCGACTATCCGCTGGGGCACCTGATCGCGTTCCAGATCGAGGAGCACCTGCACAAGAAGGGGCCGCTGGGCGCCGAGTTCGAGCGGATGGCCCGCTACGGGAAGGTGACGCCGGACCCGTGGATGGTGCACGCCACGGGCTCGCCGGTGAGCGCCGAGCCGCTGCTGAGGGCCACCGAGGCCGCGCTGGGTCGGTGACCCTCTCCCCCGGCTACTGCCTGGAGGTGTCTCCGGGGATCCCCATCAGCTCGATCTCGAACTCGAGGACGGCGTTCGGGGGGATCTTCGAGCCCGTGGGCGGGCGATCCGCGTAGGCCGTCTTGGCGGGGCACACGAGCTTCGCCTTCCCGCCCACCTTCATCTTCTGGACGCCGTCCGTCCAGCAGGGGATGACGCCGTTGAGGGGGAACTCGGCGACCTGGTTGCGGCGGTAGGAGCTGTCGAACTCCTCGCCCGAGATGAGCGTGCCGCGGTAGTGGACGCTCACGGTGTCCCGGGCCTTGGGGCTGGCGCCGGTGCCGGCCTTGAGCTCCTTGTAGATGACGCCCGAGGGGAGCTTCTGGGCCCCCTTCTCCTGCGCCGCCCGCGCCAGGTGCGCGTCGTTGGCCTGCGCCTGCCGCCCGCGGGCGAACCCCTGCAGGCGAGCGCTGTACGGGTCCACATCGACGGCGGGCTGCGCGCCGATCGCGGAGTCCATGAGGCCTCGCTTGAGGATCTCCAGCTCGGCGGCGCTCAGGTTCAAGGTCCGGAGCCCCTTTCCGAAGGAGAACCCGAGCGCGTAGACGGTCTTCTCATCGTCCGTCTGGAGCTTCACGGGCACCGCCGCGGGGGGCTGCGCCTGGGCCGGGGTGGACGCCGCCTTGCCCTGAGCCCGCGCCTCGGAGGCCAGCAGGCCCATCACCAGCGTCGCCAGCAACATCGTTCGCATGTTTCCTCCACTCGAGAGAACCGCGAAACTATAGGACCACCCATGAGCCACCGCGCGCGATTTCACCGGAGATTCCAGCTCCTGACGCTCCTGGTCCTCGTTGCGGGCTGCAAGCCCTCGATGCCGAGCGACGACACGAGCTGCGGGCTCACCTTCAGCGACCAGGGAGAGGTGCGGGTCTTCGTCGTGGGCCACGCCTTCCGGCTGGAGGATGCCCGCTCCCTGGAGCACCTCGAGGCCTCGTTCCGCGAGGACATGCGCCGGATCGCCCCGTGCCTGTCACCCGTGCGGCCGAACCTGGTGGTGTTCCCGGAGGACTCGGGCCTGGTGGCGTGGTTCGCGGGCCGCCGGGCGCTGCTCGCGCGAGGCAGCTCGGACAGCGCCACGGCGTTCAACGCGATGTACGCCGGCTACTTCCGCCAGGCGGACGAGTACCGCCGCCGCTTCCCGGAGATCTCCGGGGCGCGGGCCCTGACGCTGGCCCTGGGAGACGTGGCCTGGCGCGCGATGGATCGCACCTTCGGGGGGATCGCGAAGCGGTACGGCGTCCATGTCATCACCTCCGCGAACCTGCCCTACGTCGAGCGGCGGACCGACTCCGATTCGATCGATCAGTTCCGGGACCCGGACGCGCCGGAGGAGGAGCCGGCCTACGTGGCTACACGCGGAGAGTGCTTCAACACCGCGCTGCTCTATGGCCCGAGCGGCGAGCTGATGGGCCGCATCGACAAGGCCTACCTGACGGACACGGAGGAGGACTCGCTGGAGCTCTCGAACGCGCCGCTGGAGGCGCTGGGGGTGTTCGAGCTGCCCTTCGCCCGGATCGGCGCGGCCATCTCGCGGGATGCGTTCTACGCGCCCTTCCTCCAGCGGATGGAGGATCTCGGCGTCGACTTCGTGGTCCAGCCCGAGGCGTTCAGCGGGTGGACGGTCGAGCAGCAGGCGGGTGACTGGCTGCCGGACGTCATCCTCGCCTCGGGCTGGACCCACACGCAGAAGTACCGGGGCTTCCGCCACAACGCGGCGCCGATGCTGCTGGGCAACCTGTTCGAGCTCACCTTCGATGGGCAGACGTGGATCACCGGGAAGGCCACGCCGGATCAGCCCGAGCGTGCCTTCGTGGGGAGCCGGCCGCTCCGTGGGTGGGTGGAGCTCGGCCCGTGGACCTTCCCGGATCCGGCGGAGGCGAACCCGGCCATGAGCCTCGAGGAGCGGCAGCAGCGGCTCCGCGAGCAGGGCCGTCAGCTGGGGCCGGGCTCGGGGCATTCCACCGAGGGGGACTATGCGCGCAGTGTGATCGCCGCGGACCTGGACTTTCCTGGTGAGGACCCCGGGCCGATCATCCCCGTGGCTCCAGGGCCCGGGATTGCCTCGCGCCCGGTCGGTCCTGCGCCGCGGGGGCACCAGACGAACCCGGACGGGGCCTACGACGCGGGAGGGCGGCTGTATGTCGTCTTCAGCGACTCGCGAGACGGCCGGCCCCAGGTGTACGTCACGGCCTCGGACGATGATGGGAGGACGTTCACGGCCGCGAGGCCGGTGGCGCCGAGCGGGCTCCCCCAGCATCGCCCCTCGGTGGCGGCGGGTGCGGCGGGGCAGCTCGTGGCGGCCTGGCAGGAGGCGCGCGAGGGAGGGCAGGAGCAGATCCTCGTGGCGACCTCCTCGGACGGAGGGGCGACGTTCAGCGCTCCAGTCACCGTGGAGGCCTCGGGTGCTGCCCAGTGGGAGCCGGAGCTGGCGTACGAGCCGGGGAGCGGCGCGGTGGCGGTGGTGTGGACGGACTTCCGGGAGGGGCTCGCACCGAAGATCCGGCTCGCTCGCTCGAGCGACGGAGGGAGGACCTGGGGCGCCTCCGCGAGGGTGGACGCCTCCAACGAGCCCACCGATCGGACCGAGGGCTCACAGCTCCAGCCCTCGGTGACGTGGAGCGGGGCGGCGCTCGCGGTCGCGTGGATCGACTACCGCGAGCGGGACTGGGAGGTCTACGCGGCGGTGGCTCCCGGAGGCGCGGCCGGGTTCGGCGCGGCGGAGCAGATCTCTCCCGAGGATGAGGCGGAGACGCTGGCGAGCGATCCGCAGCTCACGTCCGGAGCGGATGGGAGCCTGGTGCTCGTCTGGGACGATCAGCGCGAGCGCCGCGGGCATCACGATGTGCGGGGCGCCCGGTGGAGCGGGGGGGCCTGGGCGCCGCTGCCCCTGCTGACGGGCGGGGCGGACGAGGGGGCGTTCCTCAGCCGCTTCCGCCCCTCGGTGGCCGGCGCTCACGGGGAGTTCCTCGTCGTCTTCCAGGATCTCTCCCCGGGAAAGAGCGGCCTGGCTGTCGCGAGGCTCCCTCAGGGCACGTCCCCGGCTCGGCTCACCCCGGTGCGGCTCGATGACACGGGGAGCGCCTCGAATCAGCTCACCCGGCCGCGGGTGGTGGCCCGGCAGGATGCCAGCAGGGGCGTGGTCCTCTTCGAGGATGACCGGGACGGCTACAGCCGAGTCCGGTGCACCGAGGCCCTCTGAGTCAGGGGAAGGCGCCCGAGCCACCGAACCGGTAGCTCGCGCCAAGCACCAGCCCGAAGGCGCCCTGACCTCCAGGGCTCACCCAGGAGACCGGGGCCGCGGCCGCGTCGTAGGTGGGCCAGTACCAGTTGGCCTCGAGCTGGAGGGCGAAGCGCTGGAACGGCACCTGCGCGCCCACTCCCACCGCCCATATCACCTCCCCCGCGAGGGCGTCGTAGAGCGCGGTGGTGGAGGCATAGGTGAGGTAGCGCTCGCGGAGCAGGTAGCTCGCGGCCGCGCTGGCCTCTCCATAGAAGAGCGCCCCACTGGAGAGATCCGAGAAGGCATAGGCACGCCCTGTGAGGGAGAGCGCGGGGCGCCAGTCCTGCTCCGGCCGGGCGAGCAGGGTGGCGCCCAGGTCCAGCCCGGCCGTGTCCAGCAAGAGCGGGGTGAGGTGGGCGTGGGCATGGACATCCACGGCGTCGGCCACGCCGTAGCTGGCCCCCACGGTGGCGAACGGCAGGGGGACGGGGACCCCGCCCAGGAGCGCCGCCGGCCCTCCGACGGACGCCTCGACGGCCAGCGTCCCCCGAGGCACGGGACGGACATGCGCCGGCAGACCGCAGGCGGAGGAGAAGACCACGAGGCCGAGGAGGAGGCACTCACGCATGGCCGAGACGTTATCGCGAGCGAAGGCGGGTCGTTTTCTTGCCAGCTCGCTGTTTGCCCCTACCCTGCGAAACAGCTTGCTTCAT
Organism: Myxococcaceae bacterium; assembly: GCA_016926755.1. Classification (GTDB taxonomy): domain Bacteria; phylum Myxococcota; class Myxococcia; order Myxococcales; family Myxococcaceae; genus Hyalangium. The sequence goes on from JAFGNZ010000205.1 coordinate 16,292, forward strand.
CTTGGGAGCAGGCTGTTGCGCCACGGGAGGGACCAGATGAGCGACAAGCGGAAGGCAAAGCGGGCTCCAATCGACATCTATCTGAACAAGTACATGGGCGGCGTGCCCTACCTGACCCGCGCTTCCGACATCAGCCAGGAAGGCCTGAGTCTCGCGCAGCTCATCGAGCCGCAGCACCACGCTCGGCGGGTGGGGCTCCAGTTCCAGCTCCCGGGCTCGGAAGAGGTCATCTACGCGGAGGGCGAGGTGGTGCGTGAGTGGGCGGAGCTGGACGCGGCTCGCCGCGAGCGCGCCGGGGTGCGCTTCACGCTCCTCACCGAGCGGCACCGCCGGATGATCGACACCTACGTCAGCCAGAACGCCCGAGAGGTCTGACGCGTCGCGTTGTCGCTTCGTTTCGTGGAGCGCAACTGCGAGCGAGCAGGCGTGTTCCCATCCGGGTGCGCGCCTTGACTTCCCTGGAAGCCGGTCAGTTGAATGCCCAGCCGTTCGGTCGCGTCATCTCGCCGCGTTCGCCTGGACGGAGGCCCCCCGTGAAGCGCTCGTTCTCGTTGTGGATGCTGGCCCTGGCCGTGCCGCTGTCGGCGCTGGCCCAGGGCAAGGATGCGAAGCCTGCTGCCCCCGCGGCGGCCACGGCGAGACCCGAGGCGGGCGTCAACTGGGAGGGGCAGCTGCTCCGGGCCACGGGGGCGGGCGCGCCGGACATGAAGGCCTCCAACCCGGCCCAGGCGCGGCTGGGCGCGGAGCGCGCGGCGAAGATGGACGCGTTCCGCAACCTGCTGGAGCAGGCCAAAGGTGTGCAGATCAGCGCGGGCCGCACGGTGGGTGACGCCATGGCCAGCGAGGAGATCCGCGGCCGCGTCGAGGGTGTCATCCGCGGCTTCAAGATCGTCAACAAGCGCTACTACTCGGACAGCGGCGTGGAGATGGACGTGGAGGTGCCGCTGTCGGCGCTCACGTCCGCGCTGGGCGCCTCCGCGGACACGCCCATCGAGGTGAACACGCAGGGGGCCCGGAAGTACACGGGGCTGGTGGTGGATGCGCGGGCGCTGGAGGTGAAGCCGGTGCTCGCGCTGCGGCTGCTGGATGGCGCCGGCAAGCCCGTCTACGGCCCCGAGGCGCTCTCCGCCGAGGCCCGCAAGTCCACGGGCGTGGCGGCCTGGTTCAAGAGCCTCGAGGAGGCGCAGAAGAGCCCCCTGGTGGGCGAGAAGCCCCTGGTGGTGAAGGCGGCGCAGCTCCAGGGCTCGGATCTGGTGCTGGCCGAGGAGGCGCTGAAGAAGCTGGCGGAAGCGAATGCCTCGTTCCTGGCGGACGGCCGGGTAGCGATCGTCACGCAGTAGCGCGAGAGGGCGGACATGAAGGCATTGAAGCTGACGGTACTCTCCTGGCTCCTGGTGGCGGCGGCGCTGGCCGGCGAGAAGCAGCCCGAGTTCGTGACGCAGGAGGTGACGGGCGAGGCGGCCATCGTCGACAACAACCGCGACAAGGCGCTGCAGGACGCGAAGAACGCGGCGCTGCGCGAGGCGGTGGAGCAGGTGGCGGGCGTGATGCTCACCTCGGACACGCTGACGGCCAACAGCCAGCTCGTGAGCGATCGGATCTTCACCAACAGCGCGGGGTACATCCGCAAGTACGACATCCTCGAGAAGAAGGAGGAGGCCGGGGTGATGAAGGTCACCGTCCGCGCGGAGGTGGGCACGGCCCAGCTCGACAAGGATCTCCAGGCGGTGAAGGCGCTCATCAGCCGGCTGGGCAGCAGCCGCATGCTCATCGTCCTGCAGGAGCAGTCGGTGAGCCCGGACAAGGTCATCACCCAGAGCGGCGTGCTGGCGCAGACGCTGACGGAGACGTTCCAGAAGGATGGGTGGCGCATCATCGACCCGGCGTTCGCGGCCGGGAAGCTCGAGCTCTCCTCGGGCGTCTCGCTGCTCACCCCGGAGAAGAAGGTCATCCAGGAGCTGCGGAGCGCGGACTACATCATCACGGGCACGGTGACGCTGCGCCACGAGCCGCCCAACGCGCTCTTCAAGGTGGACGCGTACTTCCCGGTGACGGGGGAGTTCGAGCTGGCGGTGTTCGCCACGGACTCCGGCACGCAGCTCGCGCGCCTGAGTGACAAGTTCGACAGCCAGGGGACTTCGTACACCGTGTCCTATGAGCGGACCGCGCACACCATCGCGAAGACTCGCGGCCAGAAGGTCGTCGAGCAGGTGCGCAAGGCGGTGGTGGACCACCTGCTGAAGGCGGAGCAGAGCGGCAACTCGGTGGTGGTGACGGTGACGGGCCTGCCGGACTACGCCGCGGTGAGCGGGTTCAAGAAGGTGCTCGCGCAGGCGATCACGGGGATGAGGGACGTGAAGCAGGGCGACTTCTCCAAGGGCAAGGCGACCTTCGACGTGGTCTTCGTGGGCACCACGGACGACTTCGCCACGGCGGTGGGCGGGAAGACCTACAAGGGAAAGAAGGTCAGCGTGACGGGCGTGACGGGCAACACCATCGAGCTGACGCTGGCGCGCTGATGCGCTGCGGGGGCTGGGCCATGGCGGTGCTGGTGGCGCTGGGTTGTGCCGGTCGCCAGGAGGAGCCGGCGACGATGGCCCGGGCCCGGGAGCTGCTGCGCAAGGCCGAGGCGCCCACGGGGGATGTCGTGCTGCGGTGCGAGCCTCCGGACGCGGAGGTCACCCTGGACGGAGTCACCCAGGGGCTCTGCAGCGACTTCCAAGGGACGCCTCGGGGGCTGCGGGTGGGTGAGGGGCTGCACCAGATCGAGGTGAAGAAGGAAGGCTACTGGCCGTACACCACCTACATCGAGCCCCATCGCACCAGGGCCGTCCTGGATGTGCGGCTTCGGTCGATGGGGACCGGGACTCCCGAGAGAGGTACTCCGTGAAGGGATTGCTCACTGTTGGCGTGCGCGGGCTGAGCCTGGCCGCGCTGCTGCTGCCGGGGCTGGCGCTGGCGAGCATCGGGAAGATCACGGTGCTGGAGGGGGCGGCGAAGCGCACGAGCGCGGAGCAGCAGCAGGCGCTCGAGGTGGGCTCGGAGATCGAGCTCAAGGACATCATCGAGGTGGGGGCGGGCTCCTACCTCAAGCTCACGCTGAACGACGAGAGCGTGATCATGCTGGGGCCGGACAGCAGGCTCACGATCGACGAGGCCACGTTCGAGGGGCAGGAGCGCAAGGGCTTCGCCGCGACGCTCGGGCTTGGGACGATCTGGGCGAAGGTGAAGAAGATGAAGAACGCGCTGACCGGCTCGGAGTCGAAGTTCGAGGTGACCACCGAGCGGGCGGTGGCTGGCGTGCGCGGCACGATCTTCCGGGTGGACTACCTCAGCACGGCGAAGGCGATGGTGCCGACGAACAAGCAGCGTATTCTGGTGCGGGTCGTGGAGGGGCGGGTGGTGGTGACCACGATGCGCAAGGTGGTGAAGAACCAGGCGCCTGTCGCCACCCCGAAGAAGGGCTCGAAGGGGGGGCGGCAGGAGATCGCGCCGCCCCAGGAGATCTCGAAAGAGGAGTGGGAGAAGAAGTTCGTCGAGCTCCAAGCCCAGCAGCAGGTCACGGTGGGGGAGGAGCTGGGAGCGTCCAGGCCCCTGGACCCGCGCTCCATGAAAGACGCATTTGGCCGTTTCGTGGATCGTCACCAGTAGGCCCTGAAGAAGAGGAGTCCTGTCATCGGACGTCGCAAGAAAGGCAGCGCCCGCGCGGTAAAGGCCCCGGAGCCATTCCGCGCAATCCTCCCAGCTCCAGCAGGGCCCGTGTCCTCGGCCCCAGCCGCCTCCGCGCCTGCGCTGCACGCGGTCGGCGCCGGAGAGCCTTCGGCGCTGCCTGAGGAGGAGGCGCGACGGATCGATCTCACCTGGTCGCTGGTGATGATGGCCGCGCTGGGGCTGGTGTTCGCGCTGCTCGCGGTGTTTGGCGGGGTGGCGATCCCGGTGCTGCTGGCGCTTGCGGGCGCCTACGTCTTCAACCCCCTGGTCACCGCGCTCGAGCGGCACAGGGTGAACCGGACGTGGGGCACGACGATCGTCTTCGCCGGGTGCACGCTGGCGCTGGTGGGCGCGGTGCTCTACCTCATCCCGGTGTTCCGGGAGGAGGCGGCCAAGCTGCCGGACTTCTTCCGTCGGGCGAGCACGCAGGTCGTCCCCCGGGTGGAGGCGCTGCTGGGGCTCTCCCTGCCGGAGTTCGTGAGGCAGCGGACCACGGAGCTGGGCGCCCAGGCCTCCGAGCTGCTCCAGAGCGCCGGGCCCGCCGCGGCGAAGCTGGCCGCGAGCTTCGCGGGCAACACCGCCCGGTTCGTGGCGACGCTGCTGGGGCTCTCGGTGGTGCCGGTGCTCGCGTTCTTCTTCCTGCAGGACTACCCGCGGCTCATCGGGATGGTGCGGGAGCTCATCCCCCTGCGCGCGGTGGGCCTGGTGAGCCGGCGCTTCGCCGAGGTGGATGAGGTGCTCTCCGCCTTCGTGCGAGGCCAGCTCACGGTGGGCGCCATCCTGTCGGCCATCTACGGAACGGGGCTGGCCCTTGCCCGGATCGACATGGCCATCGTCATCGGCGTCGTGGCCGGCTTCGGGAACATGGTGCCGTACCTGGGGACCGCGGTGGGCATGGTGCTGGCGCTGCTCGGGCTGATGCTGTCCTGGCAGGGGCCCTGGCAGCTCGCGGTGGTGGTGGGGACCTTCGTGGTGGCCCAGCTCGCCGAGGGGCTCGTCATCACCCCTCGCGTCGTGGGCGAGAAGGTGGGGCTCTCCCCGGTGGCGGTCATCATCGCGATCCTCGCGTTCAGCGAGCTGTTCGGCTTCGTGGGCATCCTGCTCGCGGTGCCCGTTGGCGCCATCCTCAAGGTCGTGCTGCGAGTGATGGTGCTGCGGTACCACAAGATGCCGGTGTACACGGGCGAGGCCCCCGGGCCGTGAGCGCCGCTGCCGTCCTGCTGGTGGCGTTGCTGGCTCAAGCCCCCGCTCCCCCGCGGCTCGTCCTCCCGGGCTACCGGCTGCACCTGATCGTGGACGAGTCCGTGGCGGCGGATGAGCTGCGAGCGCTGGCCGGCAGCGGAACCGTGCTGTGGCTGCGCACGCGCTCGAACATGCTGCGGGAGTCCACCGTGGAGGCGCTGGCCCTCTTTCCGGAGGCCTATGTCCAGCTCCGGCCACCCTTGAAGGAGGAGCACGTCCGGCAGCTTCGGAGGGCGCCTCGGGTCGGGGCCTGGCTGGACGCCCAGACGCTCGCGGGCCCAGGGCTGCACCGGCTGGGGCCTCGAAGGATCGCGGTGGAGCTTCGCGGGGCGCTCGACGTGGAGCTCGCCCGACGGGTGGGCGGGCTGCGGCCTCTGCGCATCCACTGGATCCCCGGCACCTGGGAGGTGAGCCTGGAGGCCTGGGGGCTCTTCGCCCAACTCCCAGGCAGCAAGCTGCTCTCGCTCGCGGGCCCGCTGGGTGCCTCCTGTCCCGAGCTTCCCCGGCGGGGGGCCCTGGCCTTGGTGGCCCTCCGGGTGGAGGGGGAGCCGGCCGAGGCGACTTGCGGCCTGGGGCAGCGGGTCGTCATGAAAGGGTTCCCCGAGGAGGCGGCGCTGGTGTCGCTGCTGAGCCGGGAGGTCGCCACGGAGCTGGAGCTCGAGGTGGGGGCTGGCGCCGGGGAACTGGAGCGGGCCCGTGCCTGGGTCCAGCGGCTGGAGGAAGCGGTGCGAGGTCGACGCAGGTGACGAAGCTCGAACGCGTGCACGCGGAGATCACCCGGTGCCGGGCCTGTCCGCGGCTGGTGGAGTGGCGGGAGGAGGTGGCGCGGGTGAAGCGCCGCGCCTACCGGGAGTGGACGTACTGGGGCCGGCCCGTCCCGGGCTTCGGTGATCCCCGGGCTCGGCTGGTCGTCATCGGCCTGGCCCCCGCGGCCCATGGCGCGAACCGGACCGGCCGCATCTTCACGGGCGATCGCTCCGGAGACTTCCTCTACGCGGGCCTGCACCGTGCGGGGTTCGCCAACCAGCCTCGGAGCGAGCACCGGGATGACGGGCTCACGCTCAGCGGGGCCTACATCACCGCGGCGGCCCGCTGCGCGCCGCCGGAGAACAAGCCGCTCCCCGAGGAGCTGGCCCGGTGCGCTCCGTTCCTCGATCGAGAGCTGGCGCTGCTGCCGGCCCGGGTGTTCCTGGCGCTGGGGGCCATCGGGTGGAACGCCGCCCTGCTGGCCCTGTCCCGGGCGGGAGTGGCCCTGCCCACCCCGCGGCCCGCGTTCGGGCATGGGGCGGAGGTGCCCCTGTCCGGCGGCCGGACCCTCGTGGGCTGCTACCACGTCAGCCAGCAGAACACGCAGACAGGCAGGCTCACCCCGGCCATGTTCGATGCGGTCATGGCCCGCGTGCGACGACTGTTGGACACCCAGTCCCCATGAGCCGACAGGCGTCAGGAAGAGGAGGCACACCTGTCCGTGTTTCCTTGACAGCCGCGGGAGCCCACTGCTATTCCCGCCGCGCTTTTCACACACGGGTCGTTAGCTCAGCGGTAGAGCACTACCTTGACACGGTAGGGGTCAGTGGTTCGATCCCACTACGACCCATCCACAACGGAAGTCTCACAGCGGGCGGCAAGGCTTCCAGCAAGCCTGCCGCCCGTCGCGTTTCGAGGGCTCGAACATGTCCGACATGATCACGGTGACGCTCCCCGATGGCAGCCAGAAGCAGACGGCGCGGGGAACCACCATCGGCGACTTCGTGAGGGACGGCATTGGCGCCGGCCTGGCCAAGGCGGCCCTCTTCGCGCGGGTCAACGGCCAGGACGTGGATCTGGCCCGGCCGCTCACCGAGGACGCGAAGCTCCAGGTCTTCACCACCAAGAGCCCCGAGGCCCTGGAGCTCATCCGCCATGACGCCGCGCACGTGGTGGCCAGCGTCGTGCAGCGCCTCTTCCCCGGCACCCAGGTGACGATCGGCCCTTCGACGGAGGAGGGCTTCTACTACGACTTCTTCCGGGAGAAGCCCTTCACGCCCGAGGACCTGGAGAAGATCGAGGCGGAGGCCAACAAGGAGATCGCCCGGAACCTGCCCTTCGTCCGCACGGAGATCTCCATGGAGGAGGCGATCCGCCTCTTCGAGGGCAAGGGCGAGAAGTTCAAGGTCGAGATCGTCAAGGACATCGCCGCCAAGGGCGCCAAGACGCTGACGCTCTACAGCCATGGGGACTGGGTGGACTTCTGCCTCGGGCCCCACGGCCCGACCACGGGCCGCATCGGCGTCATCAAGATCCTGTCCTCCAGCGGCGCCTACTGGCGCGGCGACCACCGCAACCCGATGCTCCAGCGCGTCTACGGCACGGCCTTCTTCGACAAGAAGGCGCTGCAGGAGTACCTCACGCGCATCGAGGAGGCGAAGAAGCGCGACCACCGCAAGCTGGGCAAGGAGCTGGACCTCTTCCACTTCCACCCGTTCGCGCCGGGCTCGGCCTTCTGGACGCCCAAGGGCACCACGCTCTACCAGACGCTCTCGAACTGGATGCGCCGGCTCACGGCGGAGCAGGGGTACGTGGAGATCAAGACGCCCCTGCTGTTCAACAAGGGGCTCTGGGAGATCAGCGGCCACTGGGGCAAGTACAAGGAGAACATGTTCCTGGTGCTCGACAACGAGTCCGGCGAGCACGACTTCTCCCTCAAGCCGATGAACTGCCCGTCTCACCACCTGTACTTCGGCTTCAAGCGCCACAGCTACCGCGACCTGCCGCTGCGGCTGCACACCCAGGACGTGCTGCACCGCAACGAGGCGGCGGGCTCGCTGGGCGGCCTCACCCGCGTGCGCCAGTTCGCCCAGGACGACGCGCACATCTACTGCATGGAGAGCCAGATCGGCGACGAGGTCCGCCGCTTCGTGCAGTTCCTGGATCACGTCTACAACGCCGTGGGCCTGCAGTACTCGGCCAAGTTCTCCACTCGCCCCGAGCAGCGGCTGGGGGATGACGCCACGTGGGATCAGGCGGAGACCGCGCTGGAGGGCGTGCTCAAGACGCTCAATGTGCCCTACGAGGTGAAGCCCGGCGAGGGCGCCTTCTACGGCCCGAAGATCGACTTCGATGTGTCCGACAGCATCGGCCGCAAGTGGCAGCTGGGCACCATCCAGCTGGACTACCTGGCGGCGCAGCGCTTCGATCTCACCTACATCGGCGAGGACAACGCCGAGCACCGGCCGGTGGTCCTCCACCGCGCCATCTTCGGCTCCTTCGAGCGCTTCATCGCCATCCTCACGGAGCACTTCGCGGGCGCCTTCCCCGCGTGGCTGGCCCCCGTCCAGGCCGTCATCGTCACCGTGGCGGATCGGCAGCTGGACTATGCCCGCCAGGTGAAGGAACAGCTGCGCGCCAAGGGCTACCGCGTGGAGCTGGACGAGCGCGGCCAGACGCTCAACGCGAAGATCCGCGAGGCGCAGATCCACAAGATCCCCTACACCCTCGTCATCGGCGACAACGAGGTTCAGGCCGGCGCCGTGGCCCCCCGGCGCTACGGCGGCGAGGACCTCAAGAGCATGAAGTTGGAGGACTTCCAGGCCCTCCTGGCCAAGGAGGCCCCCCTCCCGTGATGTCGTGGCAGGTCAGGAAGTCGCTGACCTCCCTTGACTCCCAGGGGCAGAAAAGTATCTTCCGCTTCTTCCAGGGGGGGAGGCAGGCCCAAACTCCCGTTTTTGGAGGATTCTCACATCGTACGCGACCAGAGAACCAACCGCCGTATCCGCGCTCGTGAAGTCCGTGTCGTAGGACCGGCTGGCGAGCAGCTGGGAGTCCTTTCGATCGAGCAGGCCCTGGAGCGCGCCCAGGCCGAGGGGATGGACCTCGTCGAGGTCAACCCCATGGCCAAGCCGCCGGTCTGCAAGATCATGGACTACGGCAAGTTCAAGTACGAAGAGAAGAAGAAGGCGTCCGAGGCCAAGAAGAAGCAGGTCGTGGTCCACCTCAAGGAGGTGAAGCTCCGTCCCAAGACGGAGGAGCACGACTACGAGTTCAAGGTTCGCAACATCAAGCGGTTCCTCGAGGAGGGGAACAAGGCCAAGGTTACCATCGTGTTCCGCGGCCGCGAGATCACCCACAAGGAGCTGGGCAGCGCGATCCTGGACGACGTGAACAAGGATCTGAAGGACGTCGCCATGGTGGAGCAGGCGCCGCGCATGGAGGGGCGGCAGATGTTCATGATCCTCGCGCCCAACCCGAAGGTGGCGCAGCGGGCGCGCGAGCAGGCCCGGCAGCAGGCGGAGGCGGCGGCGAAGGCCGAGGCGGCTGGGAAGAAGGCCGGAGGCCCGCAGGAAGGGGGCAAGGTGGATGGGGGGAAGCAGGAGGCTCGCCCGGCGGGCAAGCCCGAGGTGGAGGCGGCTCCCGCGGTGGCCCCGCCGCAGGGGGAGCCGGCACCCGAGGCCAGCGCCGTGAGCGGTGTGAAGTAGAAGATTCGGCTGTCGGCTTCGGCTGTCGGCCTGTTACAGAGGGCCGAAGGCTGGAGAGCCGCCGGCGTTACGTGAAGGAAGGATCAGGACGATGCCGAAGTTGAAGACCCGAAGTGGTGCGAAGAAGCGGTTGCAGGTGAAGAAGAGCGGCCAGGTGAAGCACGGCAAGGCCTACGGCAAGCACCTCTTCACCCACGGGAAGACGCCGGCTCAGAAGCGGCGCAACCGCGGCACGGGCCACCTTCGCGACATGGACGCGAAGAAGGTCATCAAGGAGCTGTTCCCCTACGGGGCGAACTAGCCAGATCAACCCGGGCCCTGGCGGAGCGGCGTGAGCCTGCGCCGCGGGGCTCTCCACCTGAGCAGTCGAGGAGTGTGTCATGCGCGTCAAGAAGGGTTTCAAGGCTCGTCGCCGTCGTAATCGGATTTTGAAGCTGGCCAAGGGTTTCCGTGGCCGTCGGAAGAACTGCTACAGGCGGGCCAATCAGGCCGTGGAGCGCGCGCTGGACTACGCCAGCCGTGACCGCGCCGTGAACAAGCGGAACTTCCGCTCGCTGTGGATCGTCCGCATCAACGCGGCCGCGCGCGGCGTGGGCCTGTCCTACTCCAAGCTGATCGCGGGCCTGGCCAAGGCGAAGATCTCCCTGGACCGCAAGGTGCTGGCAGACATGGCCGTGGCGGATCCCGCGGGCTTTGCCGCCGTCGCCAACATCGCGAAGGCGGCCTGACGACGCCCGGCCCGGAGGGCCGGCGGACAGAGCGTTCGAGGGGCTCCGCTCCAGGGGCCTCTCGCGCTGGAACGAGTACACGGGCTGCCTCGCCAGGGGCGGCCCTTTTTTTTGCTCTCGCTCCCCAGGAGCGCGGGCAGGGGAGTGGAGTCATGCGGGATCGCTTGCAGGCCCTCGCGGAGGCGGCGCGGCGGGACATCACCGTCGCCTCCGAGGTGGCCGCCGTCGAGACGTTGAGGGTGCGCTACCTGGGCAAGAAGGGAGAGCTGTCCGGGGTGCTCGGCGGCATGGGCAAGCTGCCCCCCGAGGAGCGCAAGGCGCTGGGGGAGGTGGCCAACCAGGTCAAGGCGGAGATCGAGGAGCTGCTCGCGGAGGCGCTCCAGCGCGCCGAGGGGGCCGCGCTCGAGGCGGAGCTCAAGGGGCCCCGGCTGGACGTGACGCTGCCGGGCCGCGCCGTGGCCCCTGGCAGCCGGCACCCGGTGTCCCGGACGATGGAGGAGATCGTCCGGACGTTCGCGCGGCTCGGCTTCGAGGTGGAGGTGGGGCCGGAGATCGAGCTGGACTACTTCAACTTCGAGGCGCTCAACCTCCCCAAGGATCACCCCGCGCGGGACATGCAGGACACCTTCTACGTGGACGAGGCGACGCTCGGGCACGCGAAGAAGGCGGACAGCCCCGTGCTGCTGCGCACCCACACCTCGCCGGTGCAGGTGCGCCACATGCTGGGGCGCAAGCCGCCGATCCGCGCGGTGATGCCCGGCCGCGTGTACCGGCGGGACTCGGACATCACCCACACGCCCATGTTCCACCAGGTGGAGGGGCTGCTGGTGGACAAGGACGTGAGCTTCGCGGAGCTGAAGGGCTCGCTGGACGCCTTCGTGAAGGCCTTCTTCGGCTCGGACACGCGCACGCGCTTCCGCCCGTCCTTCTTCCCCTTCACCGAGCCCTCGGCGGAGGTGGACATCTCCTGCACCTCGTGCGGCGGCAAGGGTTGCCGGGTGTGCAAGCAGACGGGGTGGCTGGAGGTGCTGGGCAGCGGCATGGTGCACCCCAACGTCTTCACCTCCAGCGGGTACGATCCGAACGAGGTGACGGGCTACGCCTTCGGCATGGGCGTGGAGCGCATCGCCATGCTGCGCTACCGCATCGATGACCTGCGGATGATGTTCGAGAACGACGCGCGCTTCCTCGAGCAGTTCTGAGAAGTCCGGAGAGGATTGACCTGTGAAGATTTCGGTGAAGTGGCTCGGCGATTACGTGGCGCTGCCGGCGTCGGTGGACGAGCTGGCGCGAAAGCTGACCGCGGCGGGGCTGGAGATCGAAGGCCTGGAGCGGCCCGGTGAGGGGCTGCGCGGCGTGGTGGTGGCGCAGATCAAGGAGTCCGTGCAGCACCCCAACGCGGACAAGCTGTCCGTGACGAAGGTGGACGCGGGCGGACCGGCGCTGCTGCAGGTGGTGTGCGGCGCGAAGAACTTCAAGGTGGGCGACAAGGTGCCGCTGGCCACCGTCGGCACGAAGCTGCCCAACGGCGCGGAGATCAAGCAGGCCGCGCTCCGAGGCGTGGACAGCTTCGGCATGCTGTGCTCGGCGAAGGAGCTGGCGCTGACCGAGGACTCCTCCGGGCTGCTGATCCTCTCGCCGGAGGCGAAGCCGGGCGCCCCGGTGGCAGAGGCCCTGGGGCTGGATGACGTGGTGCTGGAGGTGAACGTCACCCCGAACCGGCCGGACGCGCTCTCGCACCTGGGCGTGGCGCGCGAGGTGGGCGTGGTGACCGGCGCCGCGTTCCGTCCGCCGGAGCCCAAGCCCGCGGAGCAGGGCGGCTCCGCGGCCGACAAGGTGAAGGTGCGGATCGACGATCCGGCGCGCTGCCCACGGTATGCCGCCCGCCTCATCGAGAACGTCACCATCCAGCCCTCGCCCCAGTGGATGCAGGATCGGCTGAAGGCGTGCGGCGTGCGTGCCATCAACAACGTGGTGGACGTGACCAACTACGTCAACCTCGAGTACGGCCAGCCGCTGCACGCCTTCGATCTGGAGAAGCTGGCGGGCCGGGAGATCGTCGTGCGCTGCGCGAAGCAGGGCGAGAAGATCCGCACGCTCGACGGCAAGGATCGCGTCCTGGATGCGGACGATCTGGCGATCTGTGATCGGGATCGGCCCCAGGCCATCGCCGGCGTGATGGGCGGCGGGGACAGCGAGGTGGCCGAGGGCACCAAGCACATCGTCCTCGAGTCCGCGAACTTCCAGCCCTCCAGCGTGCGCCGCACCTCCAAGCGCCACGGCCTGCACACGGAGGCGTCGCACCGCTTCGAGCGCGGGGCGGACATCGACGCGGTGGGCGGGGCCATCGATCGCGCGGCGCAGCTCATCGCCGAGCTCTCCGGGGGCACCGTGCTCACGGGCCGCGTGGACGTGTACCCGGGCCAGAAGCCCCCGCGGCGCGTGGCGCTGCGCTACGCGCGGGTGGAGAAGTTCCTGGGGACGAGCGTGCCGGAGGCGGAGTGCCGCCGGATCCTCCAGGCGCTCGGGTTCCGGGCGGCGGAGGAGGGCGCGGGCGAGACGACGTTCGAGGTGCCTCGGGCGCGCGTGGACGTGGAGCGCGAGGAGGATCTCATGGAGGAGATCGCCCGGGTGCACGGCTACGACAACATCCCCGCCCGGCTGCCGCGGGGCATCGCGGAGCTGGCGCCCGAGCCTGTCCAGGCCGAGGCCGAGCGGCGGCTGCGCCAGGCGCTCTGCGGCGCGGGGCTGAACGAGGTGGTGAACTACTCGTTCGTGGCGCCTCGGAGCCTGGAGGTGCTGGGCGGGAAGGAGGCGCCGGTGGCGCTCGTCAACCCGCTCAGCGTGGAGCAGTCGGTGATGCGCACGAGCCTGCTGCCCGGGCTGCTGGAGAACCTCTCGCGCAGCGTGCGGCACCAGGTGGAGCGGGTGGCCCTCTACGAGACGGGCCGCGCCTACTTCCGGGATCCCGAGGGAGGCCAGGGGCGGCACCCTGCTGCCCGGGAGGTGCACCGGGTGGCGGGGCTCGTCTGGGGACTGCGCTCCGGGCGCACCTGGACGCAGAAGGACGCCCGGATGGACTTCTATGACGCCAAGGGCGCCGTGGAGGCGCTGCTCCACCTCCTGCACGTGGAGGGAGTCCGCTTCACGCCCGCCGAGGCGCCTGCCTGGCACCCACGCGCCTGTGCCCAGGTGCTCCTGGCGGATGGGAGGGCGCTCGGCTACGTGGGCGAGCTGCACCCGCGCATCACGAAGGCCCTGGAGCTGCCGCAGGGGGTGTTCGCGTTCGAGCTGGACACCGAGCCCCTGTACGCCGCGGCCCACCTCGTGCCCGAGTACCACTCGCTGCCGCGCTTCCCGGCCGTGCTGAGGGATCTGGCGGTGGTGGTGCCGGTGGAGCTGCGCAACGAGGAGGTCCGCCGGGTCATCCTCGAGGTGGGCGGAGCGCTGGTGGAGGACGCGCTGATCTTCGACGTCTACACGGGCAAGCCCATCCCCGAGGGGAAGAAGAACCTGGCCTACGCCATCCGCTACCGCTCGCCCGAGCGCACGCTCACGGACGCGGAGGTGAGCCAGGCCCACCAGCGCATCATCTCCGAGGTGAACCAGCGCCTGGGGGGAGCGCTGCGAGCCTGAATTCCTCAGTGAAGTCAGGGAGTTGACACGCCTCTGGGAAGGCTGTCACCATCCGCGGCGTTCACGCACAGAAGGGTTTCCGAGGGACCGTATGACGAAGGCGGACATCATCGAAGGCGTCTACGAGAAGGTCGGCTTCTCCAAGAAGGAGTCGGCCGAGATCGTCGAGCTCGTCTTCGACACCCTGAAGGAGACGCTGGAGCGTGGGGACAAGATCAAGATCTCGGGGTTCGGCAACTTCCAGGTGCGCCAGAAGAAGGCGCGGGTGGGCCGCAACCCGCAGACGGGCAAGGAGATCGAGATCTCGGCCCGTCGGGTGCTGACCTTCCGGCCGAGCCAGGTGCTCAAGAGCGCGCTCAATGGCGAGGCGCCGCCGGAGAACCACGCGGAGATCGACGCGCGTGAGGAGGAGGCGGACGAGCACGACGAGTTCGACGAGTCCGATGAGCAGGACTTCGTGGAGGAGGAGGACGGGAAGCCGTAGCGCCTTCTGGTGGTTTTCTCACGGCCGCTTGCGGCTCCTGCTTGACGCTGGCGTCCTGTGGGGGCATAAGGGCGGCCCGTTTCTGACGGGTAGTGCCGGGGCGTAGCGCAGCCTGGTAGCGCACTTGCTTGGGGTGCAAGTGGTCGCAGGTTCAAATCCTGTCGCCCCGACCATCGAAGGCCCTGGAGTTTCTGGCGAAAGCCGGTGACTCCAGGGCCTTCACCTTTCTAGGGCGCCTCGGAATCCAGGGTGACCAGTGGTACACGGGTATCTGGGGGAAGCGGATGCCAAGTGTCGGAGAGGTTCTTCGAGAGATCGTCAAACGGAGTGAGCTCGATCCCAAGCAAGGGTATCCACTCTATGCCTATCGGACTTCCGAGGCGGAGCGACGCGCGCTCCGCGACTCCATCTCGGAAGCGCTGCGGGCTGCCGCCGCGAACGGGAACAGGCTGGCCACCGATGAAGCCGCCGGCTTCTGCTTGTTTGCCGCCGAAGAGTTCTGCCACGCCCATACCGGAGGCGTGTGGAGCTGGGACCCGGTCTTCTCCGCCGTGGGGTTCCACGGAAGTGGAGCCATGCTGTACAGCACGCTCGCGCGAGGCCTCGGTTACTGGAACCGCCGCGTGCTGGCCTCTCGTCATGGCCGCGAGTTCCTGATCACCATCGCCTGCGAGGGAGGCCTTCCGCGCGCGCTGCTCACGCAAGAAGGCAACCGGCTGCGCCGCTACTTCGAACAGTTCCTGGCGGACCGCGAGTGCTTCAGTGACACCCCCGCGGAGGAACTGGCGCAGCGCTTGGCGGGTGAACTCCCGCGCTCCCTGCGTCAGGAGGTGGTGTTCGGGCTGAGCGCCGACCTCATCAACGCGGTCTCCCGCCTGCGCACCCTGCTGGGTGACCCGGCCCGTGTGGCCGATCCCCTCCAGGAGTTGAACGCGATCCAGCCAGGCTGGGACAAGCAGATCCCCCTGCGTCTGGACGATGCCCTGGCGCGCGACCTCCTGCGGGGGTTGATGAGACAGCCTCGCCCCCCGGTGACGCTCCAGGGGCAGCGGGTGTTCTTGGAGACCCGGCTCTTGGTGGAGGGAAGCCCGCGGCTGGCGCGCAGGCCCATCGTCCCCCCCAATCTGAACGTGGCCATTCTGGCGTCGCAACTGCGGATCCAGCCCGATGAGCTCCCTGTCCGCTTCGCGCTCTCCCTGCTCTGGTCCGATGGGACCCGGCAGCCCATCGGCTCGGTAACGCGGCTGGGGGACAAGGAGCTCTTCCGCACCTCGGGTCAGCCGGGGGCCTCGCCCGATTCAGCCGCCGTGCTGACGGGCCCTGTCCAACTCGTGGCAGGGATGGGGACTCGCGAGTTGGGGATGGCCCCGCTGGAGGGAGCGGATATGCCGCCCGAGCTCCCGTGGGTGTTTACGCGCCCGGAGGCCACGGGCCCGTATGTGTTGCGCGGTTGCGGTCCCGTGCGGACGCGCGCCGAGGAGGCGCTGGTGGTGCTTCCCCCCGGCGCCACGTGGACAGCAGAGCCGCCCGAAGGGGCCGTTGAAGTCGAGGGCTTGAAAGAGCTCGGCCGGAGGGTGCTTCGCGTCCAGGGGACTTTCTTTGTCCACGAGGGCGGAGATCAAATGGCCATCCGGACGCGCCAGGAGACCGACGAGGCGCGGAGCTTCGTGGTGCAAGGGGAGCGGCTCTGGCTGGGCGCTTGGGGGGATGAGGTCTTTCGCGGCTGTCCCCGCGTATACGAGTTCCTGGACGGTGGGCTTCGGCAGGACGTCAAGGCGGAGTGGCGACCCTGGAACGCGCGTGAGAAGCCTTGGCAGCCCTTGGGAGAGGGCGCCCTGGGCGACATTGTGCTTCGGGTCTGCCAGGGCGGCGAGGTGCGCTTCCGGAAGCATGTGCAGTGCCTTCCGAAGCAAGCGCGCTGCGAGATCGTCCCAGGTGCCCAACCCGGGGAGGGGAAGATCCTCTTTCGAGAGGCGCGGGTGGTGGATGTGGGCGTTGCCCATCCGGGGGTCGAGAGGACGCGCCACCTGGAAGGGAAGAGCATCTCGGTCCACCTGAAAGCCCCACAGAACCCACCCCGGCTGGTGCCGCTCCAACTTCAGCTGGATCAAGGCTCGCGGCTGGAGGTCCGCGCGATGTTCCCCGCGCGCGAGGCATGCTTTGTGGGACGGAATGGCCAGCCGGTCCGCGGCTTGGTAGCCCTCCACCGCCTAGCCTCCATCCGGGCCCGGGTGTTCGATCCCAGCCTCCATGGCAAGTGCCACCTTGAGTATCAGAGGAAGGGACGCAACTGGAGATTCCTGGCCGGGATCCCCCAGCGCGAAGACGGCGCCTTCGAACTGGCGCTGGACAGCGTCGCGGAGCAGCTCAGGGTGCTGCTCGGCGCATCCCCGGATCTGGATGAGAAGGTCTCCGTGCAGATAGTCGTCAATGGCCAGGTCCAGATGCAGCGCATCCAGGTCTCTCACTACGATGCCACCCTCGATAAGGTCTCCGAGACCCTTGAGAGGGTCGAGGTCTGCTTGGCTGCGACCGCACTGGAGAGCTTGAATCCCGAGCAGCGGGCACGGCTGCGACTGGAGGCGCGTCCGATCGTGGGCCCCAAGGATCCCCCCAAGCTCCTCGTGGGAACGCCTGAGGACGGCTGGAAGTTCGAGCTGAAGGACTGTCAGCCGGGACCTTGGCTGTTGACCTCGTGGCTGGGGGATCTGGCCGTGCTGCGCTCTCTGCGGGTCACTGTCCCGGGAGAGCCGCCATCGGAGCAGCGGCTGGCCCGAGCCATCTACGTGCATGCCCGGCACCAGCGGCTCAAGCAACTGGGCGAGGAGGTGGAGGAAGCCGCGAAGGATCCGGGGCATCCTCATTGGGTGCAGCTCAGTGGATTCCTGTCCACCCTGGGCTCGCTGCCCGCCTCCACCTACGAGATCGTGAGGTGCATGGCAGAGAACCCCACGGCCGTTGTTCTGGCCTGGCTGAAGGACGGCCTGTCGGGGACACTCTGGGCAGGCCTCGAGCAGTTGCCCTTCATGTGGGCCTTGGTTCCGGCGCGAACCTGGGTGCACGTGCTGCGCAAGGAACTCGCCTTGCGAGCGGAGCACGAGGCGCTGCTGGCCAAGGAGGGGCTGCCGATCTCGGTGAGGGCTGACTTTCTGCGGCGGCTTTGGGCGGAGGCTCCCCTCCGGGCCTCGTGGATGCCGTGCCTGCTGGACCTCTTCCACCTCACCCTCAAGGACGTCCCTCCCGGACCGCAGCCGACCGTTCATATGGCCAAGACCGAGGTGGGCCGTACCGTCTTGCACCAGGCGCTGCAGCAAGCCGCTCAGGACCTCCTCAGCACTCACGCCGACGTCCGATGGCCTGAGATGGAGCCCCGGCAGGCGGAGTGGGAGAAGCTCTGGCGCGAGATCCCACGGGAGTATCAGCTTGCACCCAGGATGCCCTATCAGGCCTCGGTGCTTCGAGCGCCCCAGATCGCCGCTGCTTCCGCCGCGCGGGCGATTTCCCTGTCAGCGGAGCTGACCCTGGAGCTGAGGCAACTCCGCGCTTTTGATGACCAGTGGTTTGACACGGCCTATGGCATGACGCTGGCCTGCCTGCTCGGGGCCGCGCTGCAGAAGAATCCGGAGCTGTTCCAATGACCAAGCCCTTCTATAGCTTGCTGAGCCGGGAACTCACGGAGCGCGCCGCACGCGCCATGGTGAGCCAGCTCGGGCCCGCCAACCCCGCGTTGCTGCAGCACCTGCAGGCCGCGCTGGTTCAACCTCTTGGCGAGCGCGGCAGCTTCATTGCTCCCCCGGCCTTCGAGGCGCTCTTCGAGTGGGAGCGAGACGCCCGTACGATGGCGGATCTGCCATTGCTGCTCCCGGCCCTGGTGGACGCGATGGCCTCGCCGCCTAAGGAGCAGGCCGAGTACGCGTTTCCGAAGAGCCGCCGCCCCTACGTCCACCAAGTCAAAGCCTGGGAGGCGCTCTCCGGCGAGCCAGCCCGGTCCGCCATCATCAGCACGGGTACCTCCAGCGGCAAGACGGAGTGCTTCCTCGTCCCCATCCTCAATGATCTCGCACGTGAGCTGCAGGGCCTGGACCGCAAGAAGCTGGTAGGCGTGCGCGCTCTCTTCCTGTACCCGCTGAACGCGCTCATCAACAGCCAGCGCGACCGGCTCCTGGCGTGGACCGCCGGTTTCCAGGAGCGGATGCGCTTCTGCCTCTACAACGGGAACACGCCCAACCAGGACAACAGCGCCGCCCGGGCGCGGAGTCCCTCCCAGGTGCTCGACCGTGTCACGCTCCGCGAGTCCCCGCCGCCCATCCTGGTCACCAACACGACCATGCTTGAGTACATGCTCGTCCGGGCCGCCGACGCGCCGATCATCGAGCAGTCTCAGGGCAAGCTGCGCTGGATCGTGCTGGATGAGGCGCACACCTACGTCGGCTCTCAGGCGGCCGAGCTGTCCCTGCTGCTGCGCCGAGTGCTGAATGCCTTCCAAGCGAATGCGGAGCAGGTTCGCTTCGTGGCCACCTCGGCGACGATCGGTGGTAAGGAGGCCACCGCCGAGCTGCAGCGATACCTGGCGGATCTGGCGGGAGTCTCCCCCGACCGCGTCGTGGTGATCGATGGCAAGAGGTCTGTCCCAGCGCTGGACGCCACCCTCCAGGCTCGCGCCGAGCCTCTCCCCAGCCGGGAGCAGGCGAGGACCTTGAGCCCCGCGGAGCTCTTCCAGCGCCTCGCAGGCGTCGCACCAGTCCGGGCCCTACGGGACTCTCTGGCCCAGAAGGCTCACAGCCTCGAGCAGATCAGTGCGGAGTTGGAGAAGGCCCAGGCGTTCCAGAAGGGCGAAGACAAGAGCGCCGCGACGCTTGAGTGGCTGGACCTGCTGAGCCTCGCCCAGGATGATCGGGGGAGTCTGCTGCCACTGCGCGGGCACTTCTTCCACCGGACCCAGGCCGGGCTGTGGGCCTGCAGCAACTCGGGGTGCTCCGGGCGGAGCGGCCCGCTGGACAGCCCCAGCTGGAAGTTCGGCAAGGTCTTCCTCACGCGCCGGGCGGCTTGCGACGCGTGTGACTCACGCGTGTACGATCTGGTCTTCTGTGTCGGCTGCGGCAGTGAGTACCTCTGCGCAGAGGATCGGAACAACCACCTGGAGCCCCTGTCCTCCAGTACCTTCGAATTCGACTCGGATGAAGGGGAGGATGACGACGGCCTGGACGACGCGGATGAGGGCCATGCGTCACGAGATCCCGTGGTGCTGATCTGCGGGCGCGAGAAGAACAAGCTGACCTCTCAGCCCCTGGGGTTCTCTCCCCGCACAGGCGAGTTGGAGCCAACGGCCGGGAAGGGTGTCATCCAGATCGTCCTGGCGCTTTCAGAGGAAGGACGGCTGCAGTGCGTCTCCTGCGGTCAGCGGACGGAAGAGCGAGAGGAGCAGTTCCGCCCCGTCCGGTTGGGAGCCCCTTTCTTCCTGGGCGCCGCCATCCCGGCGCTGCTGGAGCAGCTCTCGCCTGGGGAGAAAGACCACGATTCCATGCCCCTGAAGGGGCGCCGGCTCATCACCTTCAGCGATAGCCGCCAGGGGACCGCCCGGCTCGCGGCGCGGCTGCAACTCGAAGCGGACCGCAACTATGTCCGCAGCCTCATCTACCACCAGCTCCTGGAGCGCAAGAAGGAGGCAGACCCAGCAAGCCTCAAGGAAATCGAGGGCACGATCGCCACTCTCGAGAAGGTGGTGCAGTCGAATCCTGACCTCCAGGGGATCCTGTCCGAGAAGAAGCGAGATCTCGAGCAGAAGCGCGCCCAGGTCCACCGTCCGTCAAAGTCCTGGAAGGAAATGGCTAGGTGGCTGGCCACCCAGCGGGGAATCCGGGACTGGATGCCGGAGCGGCAACACCAGCGCTACCCTCCCGCAGTCCTGCGAGGAGAGGATCTGGCCTCGCTCTGCCTGTACCGAGAGTTCGTCCGCCGTCCGAAGCGGCAGAACTCGCTGGAGACGCTGGGGCTCGTGGCGTTGAGCTACCCCGCCCTGGAGAAGCTCACGAACGTCAATGTGCCCAGCGACTGGAAGGTGACCTCCCTGGGGCTGGCGGAGTGGCGCGACTTCCTCAAGCTGTGCCTCGACTTCTTTGTCCGCAGCCACACGTCGGTCTATGTGCCTCCCGGCTACCTGCGGATGCTCGGCACGAAGATCCGGGGCTCGGTAGTCGTTCACCCGGACCAGCCCGGCAAGAAGAACCAGATCTACCCATGGCCCAAGGCGGTGATGGGACGGCGCCTGCCCCGCATGGCGCGGGTGCTGGTGCTGGCTCTGGGGTTGGATGACCAGCGAGCGGAGCATCGCGAGCAGGTGGACACCCTCCTGAAAGAGGCATGGAGCCAACTGCGGCAGCTGGGCCTGCTCACCAACACGGAGGAGGGCTTCATCCTCTCGCTGGAGGAGCAGGCGCATGTGACCTTGATGAGCGAGGGGTGGATCTGCCCCATCACGCGCCGCGTGCTGGATACCACCCTGCAAGGCGTCTCCCCGTACCAGACCGAGCGTTGGGCGGGAGGCACCGCGCGATGCCAGAAGGTGGTGCGGCCGCAGCCCCCGCTTCCGCTCGCCTTTGGCCGGGACGAGGAGGGGCGCCAGTCGCCAGAAGCCATCCTGCGGTGGCTCGCAACGGATGCTCAGGTGAAGCAGGCGCGCGAGCAGGGGGTGTGGACCGAGTTCACAGATCGGATCACCGCCTTCGCCGACTACTACCAAGTGGATGAACACTCCGCACAGCAGTCGAAGAATCGTCTGGTGCAACTGGAGAACTCTTTCAAGGAGGGCCGAGTCAACGTCCTGAGCTGTTCGACCACCATGGAGATGGGGGTCGACATCGGCAACCTGTCCGCGGTCACGATGGCCAACGCCCCTCCGGGGCCGGCCAACTTCCTCCAGCGCGCGGGTCGGGCGGGCCGACGCGGGGAAGCCCGCGCCGTCACGCTGACCATCTGTCAGAGCGCCCCCCATGCCGAGGCCATCTTCCAATCGCCGCTCTGGCCGTTCACCACCCCTGTGCACGTGCCGACTGTCTCGCTGCACAGTGATCGGATCATCCAGCGGCACATCCAGTCCCTGCTGCTCTCGCACTTCTTGCGGAGCTTCGACGAGGACACCATCCATCTCACGTGTGAGTGGTTCTTCGTGCCCACGCCCGAGAAGGCCAGGCCCTATGCCGAGACCTTCGCGGACTGGCTGGTGGACGAGGCCGGTAAGGATGAAGAGATCGTTACAGGTCTCCAGCGGCTGACCGCGCGCTCTCCGCTGCAGGGGGTAGAGGTACTGCGGCTGCTCCAAGCCGCGGAAGCCAACCTGCGCCAAGTCATGGAGCGATGGAAAGGAGAGCACGAGGCGCTCAAGCACGAACTCGACCAAGCCGGAGGGCGGCCCGACCAGGATCGTAAGAAGCGCTCCCAGGAGCCGGGGAATGCCGCGCGGTGGGCGCTCTGGGCACAGCTCCGCCGCCTGGAGGGCGAATACCTGCTCCGGACGCTGGCCAACGCGGGCTTTCTGCCGGCCCATGGCTTCCCGCTCCACGTGGTGCCCTTTGTCAACACCACCGCCGAGGAGCTCGCGGCGCGAGAGCAAGCCGAGAAGGACAAGGGCCCCGAGCGGGAGGATGGGTATGACCAGGCGCGCGGCTACCCGGCCCGGCACCTCGCGGTGGCCATCCGCGAGTACGCCCCCGGCAGCAGCGTCGTCATCGATGGAATGGTGTACGACTCCTCAGGCTTGACGCTGCACTGGCGGATCCCGCCGGGCGACGAGGATCATAAAGAGCTCCAGATCCTGCGGATCGCGTGGCGCTGCCGCCACTGTGGCGCGTGCGATACGACGGCCTCGCTGCCCGAGATCTGCGAGCGCTGCGGCGCTCAGGATCTCGACAAGATGAAGATGCTGCGGCCCTCTGGATTCGCCGTCGACATCTACAGCAAGCCGCACAACGACTACTCCCAGCAGCGCTTCATTCCCACCCAGGAGCCCTGGATCTCCGCAGGCCGGGCGGCATGGCAAGCCCTGGCTCATCCCGAGGCGGGACGCATCCGGTATGACCCGGAGGGTGTGATCCTTCATTGGAGTGCGGGGCTCAAGAGCAAGGGGTATGCGATCTGCCTGGAGTGCGGGCGAGCGGAATCCGAGGTCGCCAGCGCCAAGGAAGCGCCTCCGCCGTCGGGGTTCGTGGAGCACCGGCGGTTGCGGGGTGGCCGGGGGGAACTGGCGTGCGAGGGCAACGCCCACCCGGAGTTCGCCATCCAGCGGAACATCCGGCTGGGAGGCGCGATGCACACGGACGTCGTGGAGCTGCAACTTCAGGATCCCACGACCGCCGTGCCCATCACCAGCGAGGTCGCATGCTCTTCGATTGCGGTCGCCTTGCGTCAAGCGCTTGCTGAGAAGCTAGGGGTCCGCCCCGAGGAGATTGGGTGGGGGACCATGCGGTCGGGAGCGGAGCAAGACGCCGCGCGTCGCTCCATCCTGCTCTTCGACATGGCCGACGGCGGCGCGGGCTATGTCGCCACTCTCCCCGGAAACCTTCCGGCCTTGCTGAGGCGTGCCCGGGAGATCCTGGACTGCCCGCGCAAGTGTGACCAGGCGTGCCATGCGTGCCTGCTCGGCTTTGACACGCAGCGCGCGGTGGATTTGCTGAGCTGGCGGGAGGGCAGGGAGGTGCTCTCCGATGCGTTGATTCATGCGCTGTCGCTTCCCTCGGAGCTGGCGGTCTTCGGGCCAGAGACGCAGCTGGAGGCACTGCCGTTGGCCACGTCGCTCCTCTCGGAGCTGCGGCACAGCGAGGTGCAGGAGTGCCGGATCTACCTGGGCGGGGCTGTGGCCGACTGGGAGATCGGGGACTGGCGCCTGTGGCCTCACTTGGCCCGCTGGTCCTTGGAGGGGATCCGTGTCTCCTTGATGATCCCCGAGGACTGCGCCGCCCAGCTGATGTGGGATGAGGGACGCGCGCTGGTGGCTCGCGCCCAGGGCGCGAAGATCGATCTGCGCATCACTCCCGCTGGGGGGGCGAGCGTGGCGGGGACACGCCTGATCGCCGAGGTGGGCGGGGCGCAGCGCTCCCGGCGCTGGGCCGTTACCGGCGAGGAGGCGCTCATCCCTGGTCCGGATTGGGGCGCGTTGGGCGCCCAGGGACGCTGTGTCGCCGCCACGGCGGGCTTGGCGCTGGAGCCGTCCCACTCCCGTCCTCCCCGGGCCGACGAGCTGGCCAAGGCGAGACCTGGCGATTTCCGTGAACTCAGCGTCCAAGTACAGCTCAACGGTCCCATCGTCATGCTGGGGGGCCGGTTCTGGAAGCTCATCACCGATGCCGTGCCGGCGCTGGGGCAGAAGCTCCAGTCCGGGCCGGCACTGGCGGAGATCCGCTACACGGATCGCTACATCCGATCACCGCTCACGGGCCGGCTCCTGCTGGAAGTGCTCCAAGGGCTGAAGCAGCACGCCGGAGGGCTCGGACAGGGCAGCCGGGTGCAGGTGCAGGTGGCGGAGCCGGGCCAGGACCGCCGCGCTCAGGCGTACCTCGACGACGATTTCGCCGCGCAGCGAGCGCAGCAAGAGGTCCTCTCCAGCCTGCTGAGCCCACTCGGGGCCGTGATCGTGACGGTGAAGGATCGCAAGCAGGTGGCTCACATGCGAGAGCTCGTCCTGGTCTGGCCAGACAAGCAGGAGCTGATCATCCGGCTCGACCACGGCCTGGGCTTCTTCCGGACGCACCCTCAGGTGCGGCATGACTTCCGGAATGCCCCGGAGCGGCAGGCCGGCACGATCCGAGCCGCCACCTTCCATATCGAGAAGCATGCGCTGGGGGCAGTGCCCCTCTATGTCTCGGGAGTGGTGCAGCGTTGATGCTACCTGATCACACACGCAACGGCCTGTGACGGGCGCGAGAGATCTAGTGTGGTGCAGGCAGCGCGGGCAGTGGGCACTGCGGCGCAGTGAAGTCATCCCCATGCGCGACCAATGAGGTCGCGGACGCTACCCATTGAGCAGGGGCGGCTGGTGCGCGCTTCCTACTACTGAGGATCATCGGAGGAACAACATCAAGTAGAGTGCGAGGAGGGGCTCCTTCAGGCGTATTGCCTGCACCTCGAGAGTGATAGGGAGTGTTGATGGAAGCGGGAGCGCGTGTAGCAGAGCGTGGCGAGGTAGTGCTGGCGGGCCTTCTTGAACGAGGCCTCGTCGCCGAAGTGTTGGATACCTTTGCGCAGGGTACAGGGGGCGGCTCCCCACAGCTAGACGCCGCGCGGGTGGACTTCCTGCGGCGTGCCATCCGCACTCGAGGTGTCGATCTCGGCGGGGCGCGCGAGCCCCACCGCATTCCTCGCGCCAAGCTCAAGGGCCCCTACTTCCGCACGCGGGTCGAGCAGGGCGGACCTGCGGCGGAACTGATGTGCCTCCTTTGGGCGTGGGCGCGCACTCCACTGCGTGAAGCCGCCGCAGCGCTGCTGGCCGAACGAGGTTACGCCGTATTCGACTTGGGCCACGACCACCTTCACCCTGTACCCTGGGCTCGCGAGGCGCTCGCCGCACTCGCGGAGGACCTTGCCGCACGGGTGCCGGAGACGCGGGTGGACCAAGCGGCGCTCATGCTTTTCCTGCTCGCCGAGGCGGCGGACGCGAACTGCTCGGAAGAGGTGGCGCCGAAGCATACTGGCGCTGCGGCAGTTGAGTCGGCTGCGGCGGCGAGCGGCGGCGCGGTGGAGGCAACTGCCGTACTTGAGGACACAGGGGGAGATGTCCGTGCGCTCAGCACGCCGCGTTTCAGGGCGTGGGCTGAGGAACTGGCGAACCTCGCTCCCGAGGCGGCCGAGTGGGACGAGCTTGCGGCCTTCGTGGCTGAATGCCAGCGTCTGGTCGACATCAAACGCCGGGAGGCTGAGGCGCAGGCGCTTCAGCGTCGGGAGGCTGAAGAGCAGGCGCTTCTTGCGCCACTTCGCGCGTCCCTCGTGCGGCTCGGAACGCCAGCCATCGCCCTCGGGTTAGATGTCGTGCCGCACCTCAAGGCGCGTGTAGCGTGGGGCGTCGAAGGCTTCGAGGCTGGCGACGTCGCACAGGCGGCTTCGAGTGTCGAGCGTCTTGCGAATGTCCTTGAGGAACTCGGGCGCGTGTCGGCCCTGCCGCCGCCCCGAACAGCTCAGGACATCCATTCTTGGAGCATGCGCATTGGCGCTCTGCAGGAGGAGGCTGAGGCCCTCATAGACGCAGTGAGTGGCTTGATGAGGGATGGTCCACGTCCAGAGGACGGGGGCGGCATACGACCTGCCGCTTCCGATACTGGCCGGGAGGCGAGTGCCGGGAAGGCCCTGCCCGCCGTGGTCGATGATCCGTCACTTCTCCAAGAGCCGTTGCCCATCGTCGCAAACCCGGAAGTGCACCACACGGCTCCCCACACAGTCATCCAGGCATCTGCCACGCTCGTGTCCCAGCGTGAGGCCGTGCCCGTGCCGTCACCGCCTACTTCGCTGGCTGAGGAGCCCGGGCCGACGCTGGCCTTGCGTCTGGACGCGCAGCCTGAGTCGGCGCCCTTCACGAAGGCGGGCCTTCCTACAGAAACCGAAACGTCCGTGGCTCCGCCTGCCACTGAGGCGCCGCCCGTCACGCCCGTCGCTGCCAAGGACGCGAGGGCGGCACTGGCGTTGATGAGCCGCCGCGAGGCGGCCCAGGATCTGCTCGAGGACGGTGATTTGCGGCAAGAAACAGCGTTCCTGCTCGCTCTCGTAGCTGAGGGCGATTACGCAGGCGCCCACTGGCTCGCGCGGGCACAGGAGGCGCGCAATGAGGTGCCGCCGCTGCCCAGTTGGCTCCTCGCGGCAGCGGCCGGTAGTGTCCATCTTGCGGCGGACACGAGTGCCCTGGGGGCGGGTCTCCTGCAACTGGGCTCGGCCAACGAGGTGCCCGCTGCCCCGGCCGCGCGGCTGCTCGCGACGGCGGTGGCGCTGCGCACGGCCCTTGAGGCGCCGCATGTGGGGCTCACCGACTGGCTTGACGACGAGAAATTGCCCCATGGGCTCGGCTCGGTGAACGAGGTGGTCAGGGCGGGGCGCGCCTTCGCGCTCGCAGGAGTTGCACTGCCCGAAGACGTGCGTGCTGTGCTGGAGAGCCGCGCAGAGCGGGCTGAGCGCATCGCTGCTGCGGCGCAGGATGCACGGCGCTGGCTTGAGAGCGCGCCGTTACGCTCGACGAACTACCACGCCGCCACACTGGTCTGGGTGGAGCTCGCGACGGGCAAGTTGGCCGAGTTGCTCAACGTGGTGGTGCGCGATGCGCGCGGCGAGGCTGAAAACCTGCCGCCACAGCTACAGCAGTGGATGAACCGCGACTACGTCGAGCGAGAAGTGCAGGCGATGCACGAGCGCCGCATCGGCCCTAAGGCACGCCAGCTGGTAGGCGCTGCCCTCAAGAAGATCTTCCTTCTGGTAGAGGAGGCGTGCGAGCGCGCGATGCGCTGGTACGAACTCGTCACTCTCGAGCAGAAGCTGCGCGGTGGCGGCGACTGGCTCACCCGTCAGGTGGTGGAAGTGCGCGCCCGCGTGGAGCGATCGCTTCCTGCGGCACGTGCCTCCATTGAAGATTGGCGCGCGGAGGCGCCGGCAGCCGATGCAGCTGCCGCTGCCGCACTCTCGCGTAGCCTCACGTGGGTAGGGGTGCGTCTGGGCTGCGCGCAGCCTGGAGAAGCCTTGCCCGCAGACGTGGTGCAGCATGTGGCACGGGTGGATGCTCGTCGCAGCCTACGCAGCGTGGTGGCGCAGCGGCTTGCCACGCTACCGGCGCTCCAGCTTTCTGAAGAGGAGGAGGAGTGGGACGCGGCGCTGGGCGCGGTGGGGGAGTTGCTCGCGCGTGAAGTGCTCGACGGGCGGGGCGTGCGCGGCGCCGTGGAGGGGTGGATTGAGCGGGGCGATTTCCGCTTTGCCAGGGAAATGTGCGACAGCGCCCCGGACGGGGAGCGCGAGGAGCTCGCCGCCCGCGTGGATGCGGCGCGTGCCCAGCGCCGAGCGGAGTTGCGCTCGCGGCTGGTCGCCGTAAGGGCCGATGTGGAGCGCGCGCATGTAGAGGGGATCATTGGCGATGAGCGCTCCGAACTCCTTTCGCGCCTCGAGTCCATCAACCCGGAGGAGGTGAGCGCCTTCGGCCCGGCCCTGCAGGTGCTGGACGGAGTGTTGCGTACCCTCGCCCAATACCGTGCCCAAGGCCTCGAGGTGCACCGCAAACGCTGGTCCGCCCTCCAGCCGCAACTCCCTACTGTGCTTCCCGATGAGGCGCTGCGCGCCGCCGTCACCCGCCGGGTGGAGGAAGTGCTCAAGGCCGCCGACATTCGCAGCGCGGACGAACTCGTTACGCACCTCTCAGACGTCGCGGAGGAGAATGCGCCCTTCAACGCCCCTCTATTCGAAATGCCCCCTCCGGATGCGTCCCTTGAGGGGTTTGTTGCGGCGGTGCAGCGCTTCGAGGGGGCGCTAAAATCTCTACGCGGCCGCGACGTGCCGCGCCATCTGCAGGAGTTGCAGCCGTCCGCCCCGGCCGCCGCGCGGCGGGAGTTGGCGTCTGCTCACGGCGCGTGGCTGTTGCTCACCCAAGCACGTAGCAGCCGCCAGCGCCTGCCTGAGCACCTCGAGGTTGTGTTACGCTACGTGGGCTTTGCGCCAGAGGGTGGCGCGCGCCAGGTTTTCAGCCCGCTCAACCCGGACGGCCTGACGCCCATCTTTCGTGTGGCCTTATCAGCTGGCGGTGCCTCGCCTCTGCCTCAGTTCGGCTCTCGCGCGGAAGGGCGCTACCGAGTGGCGTGCGTGTGGGAGCGCGAGGGCGTAAACACCCTTGACCCGGCACTCGCACAACTTCCGCAAACGGGGGAGCCCACTCTCGTCGTCTACCTAGGGCGGTTGTCACTCGCCCAGCGCCGCAGCGCCCGGGCACAGGCGCGCCGCTCCAACCTCGAAGTCCTCGTCCTCGACGAGTGGCTGTTACTGTACCTTGAGTCCTATGAGGCCTTGCAACGCTTGGGGGCCTTCTTCCGCTGCACTCTGCCGTGGGCTCCGGTCAACCCGTACGTGCAGCGCGCTGGTACCGTGCCGCCCGAGATGTTCTTCGGGCGCACGGAGATGGTCCGGGCACTCGCCGCGCTTGACGGCCCTTCCATCGTCTACGGCGGCCGTCAGCTAGGCAAAAGCGCCCTCCTTGAACACGTGCAGCGCAGCTTCCACGCGCCGTCCGAGGGGCGGTACGCGGTGCGGCTGGACATCAAGACGGTGGGAGATCCGGGCGCAGACAAGCCGCCTGTAGAGGTGTGGGCTCGGCTGCGAGACGCGCTCAAAACGATGCGGTTTCTGTCGGCACAGGTAACGACCGAAATACCCGAGCGACTGCGCGAGCGCATCCTCGAGCAGCTTGGCGGGGAGGAAAAGCGCCAGCTCCTTATCCTCCTCGATGAAGCGGACAATTTCCTCGATGCCGACGCCCGGCACGCCTTCGAGCAAGTGACGGGCCTGCGTGACCTGATGAACCACAGCGCGGGCCGCTGCAAGGTGGTGTTCGCCGGTCTTCACAATGTGCAGCGCTTCCAGGCCATTGGGAACCAGCCGCTCGCGCACTTCGGCCTCGCGCATCGAGTGGGCCCCCTGGAGCCGCGTGAAGCAGTGCGCCTCATCACTGATCCCCTGACGGCACTTGGCTTCCGCTTCAAGGATGGGGATCTCAACGCGGCCATTCTCCACATTCTCTCGTACACCAACTACCACCCAGGCCTCATCCAGCTGTTCTGCCGAAACCTCGTGCAGCTGATGCAGACACGGGCGGATGCAGCCGGCGGTCCGCCCTATCTTGTGCGCGAGGCGGATGTGCGAGAGGTGTACAGCAGCAACGAGCTGCGGCAGCTCATCCGTGACTGCTTCGTGTGGACAATTGCCCTTGACCCCCGTTACGAGGCTACCGTGCTGAGCCTCGTCGCTGAGCAGATGGATGGCGGCGGTGATTACGCGCGAGCCTTCTCGGCCGGCGGAGTGTTGGAGCAGGCGGCATACTGGTGGCGCGCGGGCTTCGCGAACGTGCAGACCGACCGCATGCGCGGCCTTTTGGACGAGATGGTAGGCCTTGGCGTCCTCGTCACCAACAGCCGCAACGAGTACCGGCTGCGCAGTCCCAACGTAGTGCGGTTGCTGGGCACTCGCGACGACATCACCAACCGCCTCCTCGAGATGGGGCGGATGGCTGCCCCGCCTGAATTCGATGCGGACCACCACCACGCGCTTTTTCCCGACGGCAAGTTGCGTTTCAGCCCCCTCACATACGCACAGGAGAGGCAGCTCCTTGAGCAACGGGCGGGCGTTACGCTCCTCTTTGGAAACGCCGCCATGCATGTGGGAGATGTGGGCGAGGCGCTCGCGCAGCTCGCCCGTCAGCGCAAGGGAAAGAAGGCCCTCACTGCCTTCGCCGAGGCACCCGCCAGCCTCAACAACTCGAGTGAATTCGAGCAATGGCTCAAGGAGACCGCTGGGCGCCAGCGCGAATCGCACCGGCTCCTCGTCGTGCATGCACTCCCCCCCGCAGCTGCGCGGAGCGGAAAGATCGTCGACGTGGCCGACGCCCTTTGTGCCGAGTCAACGCGCGGCAAAGGTCCGTTGGTACGCGTTATCTTCACCCTTGAGCCATTGGCCGGCTGGGCGTGGTTGTCCGAGGCAGTGCTGCGACGGCCCGAGCGCGAGGACGTGCCGTGGCTCGCCCTCAAGCGCTGGACACCGCAGGGGGTGCGGCGGCTCCTCGATATGGCCGACATGGCATGGGGCGACGAGGCCCTCCTCGAGCGCGTCTGCCAGCGCACGACAGGCGGGTGGCACGTGCTGCTCAACAGCCTCGTGCAGGATCACCCGAGGCAGGAAGCACGTCGGGCTGCCGACGTCTTCGAGGCCTGCGTAGCAAAGGGGGGCGCGGGTGCCCAGGCACTATGGCGCGCGCTCGGCCTCGCCGAGCTGCCGCTCGCCGGACCCATCCTGAGGGTACTCGGGGCGGATGGCGAACTCGTCCAGGGACTGGGTGACGTGGCGGAGTTGCTGCCAGAGGGGAGCGCGGGTGATGCAGCGGGAGTGGCCACCACGGTGGAGTTCCTCGTCCGTTATGGTTGCGTGGAGTGGCAAGGCGGTCGGCCCACGCTGGCTCCCCTCGTCGCAGCGGCACTGCCATGAGCCTTCTGTCAGACGCTGCAGCAGCCGTTGCGCTGCCCTCCCTCAAGAATCTCTTCAGCCGTGTGGCCGAGGAGGCGTGTGCGGGACGGCATGAGCTTGTTCTAACCGGAGGGTGGCTGCCCGAGGACGTGGTGCGCGAGGGTGTCCTCGGGGCTCTGTACCACGCAGGAGTGGCAGTGCGCACTGCGCGCCTTGTCTCCATTGCCACGCCTGTAGAGGCGCCTGCGGCACTCGCCGCCGTGTGCGAGTTGCCCGAAGAGGACGTGCGGCCCGGGGGGACGCGCGTCCAGGAGGACGCCGGCCTGTTGCTGCCAGAAGTAGTGTGGCTGGAGGGGCTGGAAGGGGTGGGAGATGCGGGAGCACGCGCGTGGCTTGAATATCTGGCGGCCAGTTCGCGCTACGGCATTGCTGGCGCCCTGGTATTACTGATGCCGGTAGGACGCCTGTCGCCTAAGATCGAGGTTCCGGGCACCTCGCCACGCTTAGCAGTCCACCGGCTGAGCGGCACCCCTTCCGCCCTTGAGGTGCGCCTGCTGTGTCGCTTGGCGGAGCCCCACCCCCCCACGAGCCCCGAGGCCCTTTGGCGCGAGGCGGTGTTGCCGGCGCTGGTGGGGAGCGATTTGACTCTTGCATGTGCTCTGTGGGAGGCGGTGCTGGAGGAGGAAGCGACGCTGCGCTCAGCCCTCACTTCCGCGGCGCGAGCCTGCCGTTGGGAAGCTCCTGCGCTGGAGGAAGTGCGTGCATTCCTCGCCGACACTGGAAGTTCAAGGGGCGGTGGGGCACAGGCCGCTGTCGAGACAAGGTGGGCGCGGCTTTCGCAGGCGGGGTTTGCAGGCACCACGCCCGAGTACGGCAACGAGGTGGGCACGGCAGCCCTCGCCGCGCGCGAAGAAGTGCGTGCGGTGGCACATCGGTTGTGGCGGGGGCAAGCGGCGCTGCTGCTGCCGCGCTTGGATGAGCTGAGAATGCGAGTGTGTGAGTCTCTCACGCGCGTCTACGGGCCCCGCTGGCCTCTTAGATGGGGGCGCTTCGAAGATGCGGAGGACCGCCAGCGCGTAGAGGATGACCCGCTGGCCTGCGATTACGGCCCCCTCGAGCACATCTTACGCAAGAGAGAGGTGAACGGCGCTCGTTATCTCCCGGCCGTGTCTTTGGGGCGGACATTGCGGAACGAACTCGCCCACTACCGGCCTGTACGCTTCACGGACTTCAAACGCTTGTGCGAACTGGAGGCGCACTTGCGGTGACGTGAGCCTGTACCTCTTTCAGGACCTCCTGCTGAATATATGGACCACGGGCATGCCGCAGTCCCCGATAGTCGCAGGCGGGTTGAAGCAGCAAGCTGATCACG
>JAFGNZ010000206.1 GCA_016926755.1 Myxococcaceae bacterium
ACCGCCACGAAGGGCTTGTCCTTGCGCGCGCTGCGGTAGTGGATGGCCCGCGCCACCAGCTCCTTGCCCGTGCCGCTCTCGCCCTGGATCAGCACCGTGGCGGTGGAGTGGCTCACCGTCTCCACCAGCTTGAAGACGGCCCGCATGTGCCCGGACTGGCCGATCAGATCCTCGAACTGGCTGCGCGCGGTGAGCGCCTCCTCCAGCGCCCGGGTGCGATCCTTGAGCGCCTTGCGCTCGGCCGCCTTGCCCACCGTGAGGCTCAGGTCGTCGATGTTCTCGAACGGCTTGGTGAGGTAGTCGTACGCCCCCGCCTTCACCGCCTCCACCGCCGTCTCCACCGTGGCGTAGGCCGTCATCATGATGACCTCCACGTCCGGCCGCTCCGCCTTGATGGCCTTGAGCAGATCCATGCCGGACAGGTGGGGCATGTTGATGTCCAGCACCGCCACGTCGATGGAGGGATCCTTCGCCGCCGCCAACCCCTCCACCGCGTCGTCGATGGCGACCACGGGGTAGCCCTCGCGCTGAAGGATCTGGGTGACGGCCTTGAGGACGACAGTGTCATCATCCACGACGAGGATCTTCGCGCGTTTGGGCTGGGTCACGGCAACCTCTCAAGCTGCAGGGGGATGGGAAGAAACACGGTGAAGCGGGAGCCCTGTCCGACCTGGGTGTCGACCTGGAAGACGCCCCCATGGTCCTGGACGATCCGGTAGGCGATGGACAGGCCGAGCCCCGTCCCCTCACCGGGCGCCTTGGTGGTGAAGGAGGGCTCGAAGATGCGCGGCAGGTGCCGCTCCTCGATGCCAGTGCCCGTGTCGGAGACGACGAAGAAGCACCGATCCCCCTCGCGGCCCGTGTCCACCCGCAGCTCGCCCTCCGCATGGGGCAGCGCCTGAAGCCCATTCTGCAGCAGGTTGAGGATCACCTGGGAGAGCTGCGCCGGATCCCCGAACAGCTTGGGCAGCCCGCCAGCCAGGCCCAGCTCCAGCTTCACCTTGGGGTTGGCCTTGAGCTGGGCCTTGAAGAGCACCGTCGCGTCCTCCACGCACTTGGACAGATCGAAGTGCCGGCGGTCCTCCACCCGGCTGTGCCGGCTGAACTTCAGCAGGCTCTCGACGATGCGCTTGCAGCGCAGCGCGCTCTCCTCGATGAGATCCAGCGACTCCTGGTCCGCGGGGCTACGGCCCGCATCTCGCTTCATCAGCTGCGCGAAGGCGAGGATGCCGCCCAGCGGGTTGTTGATCTCGTGCGCCACGCCGCCGGCCAGCTGCCCCACCGCCGCCATCTTCTCCGTCTCGATGAGCCGCTGGGTGAGCGCGTGCTCCTCGGTGACGTCGCGGTAGGTGCACACCACGCGCTTGTCCCCCGGCATGGGGTAGGCGGCCACCACGTAGGAGCGCCCCTTCTGGTGGATCTCCCCCCGCGCGCTCTTGCCCGTCTCCAGCGCCGTGGGCAGCGGGCAGCCCGGGCACGGCGACTCCCGCCCGAACAGGTACTGGTAGCACGTGGCCGCCGAGGCGTTGGCCGCCTCTCCCTGCGCCGCCACCTTCAGGTACGCCAGGTTCGCCCGGCGCACCATGTAGTCCCCCTGCATCACCGCCAGCGGAGACTCGATGCAGTCGAACGTCTGCTCCCAGTCGCGCTTGGCCTGGCTGAGCATGAGCGTGCGCGACTCCACGCGCGCCTCGAGCTCCGTGTTGAGCTTCTTGAGCTCCGCGTTCTGCTCCTGCGTCACCTGCATCAACTGCTTGTTCTCGGCCACCAGCGCGTACTGCTCGAAGGCGCTCTTCACCGTGAGCACCAGGTGGCTGTCGTTCCACGGCTTGGAGATGAAGCGGAAGATCTCCGAGCGGTTGATGGCCTCTTCGATGGCCGTCTGATCCGCCTGCCCCGTGAGCATGATGCGCTGCGCCAGCGGCACCTGCTCCTTCACCCGGGTGAGGAACTCCACCCCGTTCATCCCCGGCATCCGGAAGTCGGAGATGACGACCTGCGGCGCGAACTGATCCAGACGCTTCAGACCCTCCTCGGCGTCCGTGGCGGTCTCGATCTCCCAATCGCCTCGGCGCAGAACGCGCCGGATGGACTTGAGGATGTTCTCCTCATCGTCCACCAGCAGCAGTCGCCCGCGGGAACCCGCCTCCTGTGTGTGCGCAAGCCCCACTCGCAGCCCTCACCTATCTTTCCCCGTCAAACATTTGCAATGCTGTGGCCACCGAACCAGGGGGAAACCGGTACGGCAACCCTTTGATTCTTCTGCCTTTTCACTATCGCCCCCCTGCCAGGCGCGGGTCAAATTCTACCCCCGGACTGACAAAGGGTCAATCCCGACCCGGGTCAGCAGCCAAAGACCCGGGTCAATTCTGATCAAATGAGAGAGTCCAAGGGAGAGGGCCCTAGCTCCGCTGCGTGCCGGACAGGAGGGGCAGCGGCGAGTGGAGGCCAATGCGGTTGCGCCCCTCTCGCTTGGCTCGATAGAGGGCCTCGTCCGCGGTGAGCAGGAGCTGCTCGGGCGAGAGCACCGAGCGGTGGGGGAAGCCGGAGACGCCCAGGGAGGCGGTCACCCGCAGGCTGCCGTCCGGCCCCACGGGCAGCGTGCCCAGCTCCTTCCAGATGCGCTCGGCCACGGTGATGGCGCCCGGCAGGGGCGTGCGCGGCAGGAGCACGGCGAACTCCTCGCCTCCATAGCGGGCGACGATGTCCGTCTCGCGCATGGTCTGCAGGAGCAGGCGGGCCACCTGGCGCAGCACATCGTCCCCGGCCGGGTGGCCGTAGCGATCGTTGATCTCCTTGAAGTGGTCCAGGTCGACGAGGATGAGGGAGAGCGCGTCATCATAGCGCTGGGCGACCCGGAACTCCTCGCGCAACCGCTCTTGGAAGTAGCGGTGGTTGTGGAGCAGGGTGAGCCCGTCCATGACGGAGAGCTTCTGCAGCTCGGACACCTGGGCGGCCAGGGTCTCCAGGAGCTCGTGCGCCGAGAAGCAGCGCTGCATGCGGGCGCGCAGCTCGTCGTCATCCCAGGGCTCCGACACCACCTCCACGCCCAGCCGGAGCGCGGCCAGGCGCAGCGCGCGGGCCTCGGCCGGGGCCACCACCAGCACGGGCGCGCCCCTGCCCGGCCCCTCCACGTCCATCAACCGCCGCAGCAGCGTCAGCGCCTCGTCCGCGGCGGGCTCCAGGCACAGCAGGACGAGATCCACCTCGGAGGCGAGCCGGGGCACCTGCTGCGGGTCCGGCGGGACGATGCGCGGGGCGTACTGCTCGGAGCCCAGCGCTCGGATCAGCTTCGCCGCTGTCGATCGGGAGTCATCCACTAGCAGCAAGGCGAAGGGCTTCTCTCCCACAAGGTCCCCAGCGAAGGTCAGCCCGGAAAGGTAGCATGGCCCTCTGATGGGGAGCGACCCCCGACGATTGCGTCGCGCTCCCCCCTCTGCTACCCACTGCCCGTCTGCTGTACGTCCCGAGGACCGTCCGTGGCCACCTACCCGAGCATCAGCCTCTTCTTCCCTGCCTGGAACGAGGAGGACTACGTCGAACGCGCCGTCACCCGCGCCCTGGACGTGCTGCCGCGGCTCACCGACGACTTCGAGATCATCATCGTCAACGACGCGTCCACGGACCGGACGCAGGAGATCTGTGAGGGGCTGGCGGCGCGCATCCCCCAGCTGCGCGTCATCACCCACCCGGTGAACCTGAAGCTGGGCGGGGCCATGCGCACGGGGCTGTCGGCGTCCACCAAGGACGTCATCGTCTACTCGGACGTGGATCTGCCGTGGGATCTGCGGGAGCTGGAGCGGGCGCTGCACCTGATGGAGTACCTGGAGGCGGACATGATCTGCGCCTTCCGGTTCGACCGCACGAGCGAGGGCCCCAAGCGCATCCTCTACTCGTTCGTCTACAACCTGCTCATCCGGTCGCTGTTCGACATCAACATCAAGGACGTGAACTTCAGCTTCAAGGTGATGCACCGGCGGGTGCTGGAGTCCATGGAGCTCAAGAGCCTGGGCTCGTTCATCGACGCGGAGCTGGTGGTGAAGGCCATCCGCAAGGGCTTCCGCGTCTTCCAGATGGGGGTGGACTACTTCCCGCGCACCCGCGGCGTGTCCACGCTGGCCTCGCCCTCGGTCATCCTGAAGATGGTCCGCGAGCTGGCGCAGCTCTACCCGGAGACGCGCTCGCCGGCGCCGCCGGTGAAGCCGGTGCGGCTGCCGCCCTCGGTGGCGCCGCTGCACTCCAGCGGCTCCGCTCGGCGCCGGAACCACGGGTAGGCGGGGCGCGGCCGTGGGACGGGGCGGGACGCGCCTCATCGTCAACGCGGACGATCTCGGGCTGCACCCCTCGGTGGACGCCGGGATCCTCCGCGCGCACCGCGAGGGCATCGTCACCAGCGCCACGCTGCTCGTCACGGGCCCCAGCGCGGCCGAGGCCGTCTCGCGGGCGAAGGCGCAGGGGCTGGCGCTCGGCGTCCACCTGGCCCTCTCTACCCGGCTGGCGTGCGCGGCCCCTCCGGGCGAGGTGCCCACGGTGGCGCCCGGCGGAAGGCTCCGGGCGAGCTGGGCGGACTTCGCGCGCGCGTGGCTCACCGGACAGGTGCGGCGCGCGGAGGTGGAGCGGGAGCTGGAGGCGCAGCTCGCCCGGGCCCGTGAGCTGGGCGCGGAGGTGGACCACCTGGACGCGCACCAGCACCTCCACTTGTTGCCCGGCATCCGCCCGCGGGTGGAGGCGCTCGCGCGGCGTGAGGGGCTGCCCCTGCGCTGGCCGGATCGGCTCCCGAGCCTCTCCTGGCGCCGCGCTCCCGGCCCCGCGCTGAAGACGCTGATCCTCACGGCCCTGGCCCGGACAGCGCCGCGCGCTCCACCGGGCGTGCGGCGGGTGAGCGCCGGCGGCGTCTTCGAGGCGGGCCGGCTCGACGAGCCCACCCTGCTGAGCCTGCTGAACTCGCTGCCGGAGGGAGACTTCGAGGTGGGCTGTCACCCCGGCGAGGGCACGCCGCACGTCCCGGAGGATCCGGCGTGGACCTACGGCTGGCAGGCGGAGCTGGATGGCCTCACCAGCCCGCGGGTGAAGGCCCGGCTCCAGGAGCGCGGCATCACACTGGCCACCTACGCCAGCCTCGGGGCCGGGGCCTGAGCGAGCGGATGGCCCCGCCTGCCCGTCCAGGGCTCACCAGTAACGGCGTGGCGCCACAACGGGAGCGGGCGGCGCGGGCACTGGCTCGAGCATGCCGCACTTCAGCAGTCGCTCGACGGCCGCTTTGACTTCCTTCGGGGTGGTGCCGCAACCATCGAGGCTGCGCGTCGCCTCCGGGAGCGTCTTGCCTGCCTCCCCGAACTCCACGAGGAAGAGCCCATCGTCGGCGGCGAGCCCGAGGGGCGCACTCCACGCGGCACGGGCCGCGTCGAACTGAGCGCGCCCCGTGCCTTCCCTTGCCCCCTCGATCATGCGCGAGTAGGCCGCGGTGGCCTCGGCGCCCTTCGGGGAGAGCCGGAACTTCTGCGTACGTCCAAAGCGAACCTTCTCCACGGTCTCGTCACTCATTCCGCACTCTCGAGGGCAGGCTGCCCCATCCGTTTGAGCCAGCTGACGTGGCTCCTCAGCGCCGCGCCCACGCTCTCATTCGCGCGGTAGCGTACCTCATGCGCCCGACATGAGTATGGCCATGCAGGCGATTGCTCGCATCCTCGGAGGAATTGCTCCATCGTTGGCATCATGGACACCGAGAACCCCGTCGTGCAGCTGTGCGTCCAAGGCATGCAAGCCGAGGGAGAGGGGCGAGCGGCCGATGCTCGGGAGCTCTTCCAGCGGGCATGGGACGCGAGCACTGACGACTATGAGGCCTGCATCGCGGCCCACTACCTTGCTCGTCATCAGACGACACCGGAGGACACCCGGCATTGGAACCAGCTGGCGCTCGACCGTGCCCAGGCGAGCGGCGACGAGCGCGCGCGTCCGTTCTACGCCTCGCTCCACCTCAACCTCGGCAGGTGCGCCGAAGAGCTCGGTGCTCGAGCCGAGGCGCATGCCTCCTACCAGCGTGCCGCCGAGGCGCTGCACTCCGTAGCCGAGGGGCCGTATCGCGAGATGATCGAGCGAGGCATCCTCGCCGCGCTCGAACGCACCTCGGGATGAGCGGCCGGGCACGCAAGGTGAATCTGCCCCTGATGAAGCGCTCGCCTTGCTGATAGAACTGTCAGCCATGCGCTTGCTCTTGAATATCCTGTGGATCGTGCTCGGCGGTGGATTCGTGATCTGGCTCGAGTACCTGCTCGGCGGGCTCTTGCTGTGCCTCACCGTCGTCGGCATCCCCTTCGGAGTCCAGTGCTTCAAGATCGCCGGGATGGCGCTGCTGCCCTTCGGCAAGGAGCTGGTCGACGAGCCGGGCAGCGGGGCCATCGGCTGTGTGCTGAATGTCTTCTGGATCATCGTCGCCGGGATCTGGATCTTCCTGAGCCACATCGGGCTGGCCCTGGGGCTGGCGGTGACGATCATCGGCATCCCGTTCGCCATCCAGCACCTGAAGCTGGCGATGCTCGCCCTGGCGCCCTTCGGCAAGCGCGTGCGGGAGACTTGAGCGCCCCTCAGCCCCGATCCCTGCGGACGGGGACCTTCCGGCCGCGCAGGGTGGCCTGGCGCAGCGCCGTGACGATCCGATCGGCGAACCGCTCGGGGACCTCCACCAGTGAGAAGGCATCGGCGATCTGGATGGCCCCGATCTGGGAGGACTCCAGGCCCGCTTCGCCCGCGATGGCGCCCACCAGGTCCGCCGGGCGCATGCCCGCGCTCCTGCCCGCACCAATGTAGAGCCGCGTGATGTCCCAGTCCGGCCGCTCTGCCCGGTGCCGACCTCCGCGCTCCGCACGCTCGGGGCGCCCCGCGGGCCCGGCTCCCCGCCCAGCGCGCTCGGCGGGAGCCTTGCGATCCGGACGCCCGTAGGGGGCCTTGCGCTCGGGGCCCTCGGCGCGGGGCCGCTTCTCCGCCGGCGGCGCCACGGCGGGGATCTCCTCCTCATCCTGCGCGTGGCCCTCGTCCCGCGACTCCTGGATGTACTTCACCGCCGCGGCGGCCACGTCCATCACGTCGAACTCGGCGGCGAGATCCTCCACCACCCCACGGAAGGGATCGAGCCCGCCCGCCACCAGCACCTCTCGCAGGGAAGCGCGGGTGAGCTCCAGGTGCCGGGCGCGCAGGTCCGCCACCGTGGGAATGGCCACGACCTCGATGCGCTGCCCCGTGAGCTTCTCGAGGTTGCGCAGCAGCCGGTGCTCTCGGGGCTCCACCAGCGTGATGGCCACGCCCTCGCGCCCGGCACGGCCCGTGCGCCCGATGCGGTGCACGTAGGCCTCGGGCGCGTTGGGCACGTCGAAGTTCACCACGTGGGACAGCCGGGGGATGTCCAGCCCCCGCGCCGCCACATCCGTGGCCACCAGCAGGTCCGCCGCGTCGGCCTTGAGCTGCTTGATGACCCGGTTGCGCTGCTCCTGGGTCATCCCTCCATGGAGCGCCTGGGCGCGCCAGCCGCGGCCGTTGAGCGAGAGGGTGAGCTCGTCCACCTCGGTGCGGGTGCGGCAGAAGACGATGGCCGCCGTGGGCACCTCCACGTCGAGCACCCGGCAGAGGGCGGCCACCTTGAAGGCACGTGGGACGATATAGGCCGTCTGCCGCACGCGGGGCACCGCGCCCGGCTCCACCTTCTCGCGGGCGATGCGCAGGCGCACGGGCTCGCGGAGGTGGCGCTCGGCGATCCCGGAGATGCGCGGCGGGAGCGTCGCCGAGAAGAGCGCCGTCTGCCGCTTCTCTGGAGTGGCGGACAGGATGGCCTCGAGATCGTCGGCGAAGCCCATGTCGAGCATCTCGTCGGCCTCGTCGAGCACCACCATCTGCACCTGATCCAGCCGCAGCGTCTTGCGTTGGAGGTGGTCGAGCGCCCGGCCCGGGGTGGCGACGACGACGTCCACGCCGCGCTTGAGGACTCGGAACTGCTGGCTGATCACCTGCCCTCCGTAGAGGGGGAGCACGGTCACGCCGAGCTGCTGGCCGTAGCGGTGGATGGCCTCGGCCACCTGCATGGCGAGCTCGCGCGTGGGCACGAGGACGAGCGCGGAGGCGGTATGCGGCGCGCGGGCCCCGGGCGTGAGGCGGTGCAGGAGCGGCAGCGCGAAGGCGGCCGTCTTGCCGGTCCCCGTCGCGGCGATGCCGAGCAGGTCCTTGCCCGCGAGCAGCGGCGGGAGGGCCGCGCGCTGGATGGGCGTGGGCTCCTCGTACCCGAGGGCGCGGATCGCCTCGAGGAGGGGGGGCTTGAGCCCCAGTGAATCGAAGCTGGCATCAGGCGGAGTCGAAGGTTCCTTCACGGCCGCGGGCTTGTAACACCTGAAGGCGAATGAGTCGTGCGAGGACTTGGCCCCCCCCGCCCCCCGCGGCGCTCATGGGCCGCCTTCCGGATAAACCCCCGGATTCTCAGTCTGGTTTCGAACCGACAGCCCCTGAAGCGATCCGGCTCCCGTGTCGCGGAAGGCACGTGCTAGGGGTGGGGCTCACGCGCGCTGGAGGAACGCCCCAGGCGCCCAAGGAGGAGACCCGGTGGCAACGCTCGAAGGAAAGGTCCTGTTCATCACCGGCGCGAGCCGCGGCATCGGCAAGGCCATCGCGCTGCGGGCCGCGCGCGACGGAGCGCGGGTCGTCATCGCGGCGAAGACGGCGGAGCCTCACCCCAAGCTCCCCGGCACCATCTACACCGCCGCCAAGGAGATCGAGGCGGCGGGCGGCCAGGCGCTGCCGCTCGTGGTGGACATCCGCTTCGAGGGGCAGCTCGCCGAGGCGGTCGAGAAGACGGTGGCGACGTTCGGCGGCATCGACATCTGCGTGAACAACGCCAGCGCGATCAGCCTGACGGGGACGCTGGAGACGCCGATGAAGCGCTTTGACTTGATGCACTCCATCAACACGCGCGGGACGTTCGCCACCTCGCAGGCCTGCATCCCCCACCTGCTGAAGGCGAAGAACCCGCACATCCTCAACATCTCGCCACCGCTCAGCATGTCGGCCAAGTGGTTCCAGGGCCACGTGGCCTACACCATGGCGAAGTACGGGATGAGCATGTGCGTGCTCGGCATGTCGGCCGAGTTCAAGGACGCGGGCCTCGCGGTGAACGCGCTCTGGCCGAGGACGACGATCGCCACGGCGGCCATCGAGATGGTGGGCGGCCAGGACATGATGCGCCAGAGCCGCAAGCCGGAGATCGTCGCGGACGCGGCCTACGCCATCCTCACCAGCGACAGCCGCACCTGCACCGGCAACTTCTTCCTCGACGAGGACCTGCTGCGCTCGCGCGGCGTCACCGACTTCGAGCAGTACGCGATGGAGAAGGGCGTGGAGCCCCTGCCGGACTACTTCATCGACTGAGGTGGCGGCTCAGGTGGCCTCGGCGACATAGAGGATGTGAGGGGTGGTGTAGCCCGCATCCAGCGCCACCGTCTCGCGCACCGTGAAGCCCGCCTCCCGCAGCAGGGCCTCCACGGTGCCGCGAGGCTCGAGCACCAGCCCACCGCCGGCCTTCGTGCGGCCGAGCAACTTCACCATCACCCACTCCTGCGCGAGGCACTTGTAGTGCTTCCAGGAGCCGTTGCCCTCCGCCTCCTTCAGCAGGAACCGCCCTCCGGGGCGCAGCAGCCGCCGCGCGGTGCGGAGGAACTCCGGCCAGCGCTCCCGGGGCAGCAGGTAGAGGACATCACACACCACCGCGGCGTCGAACTGACCGGCGCGCTGCTCCGCGAGGCTCTCCACCGTGCCCACCTCGGCGTGGACATTGGGGAGCCGGCCAGGGCCCTTCGCGGCCCACATCACCTTGCGCGGATCCGGATCCACGCCGTGCACCGTGCGCTCCGGATCCTCGAGCGCCAGCATGGCGGAGAGCAGCCCATGGCCGCACCCCACATCGGCGACGGTGCCCCCGGTGGGCACATGCCGGGCGACGGCCTCCAGGGGCGCGGAGAAGGCCCGGGCGCGGACGTGGAAGCGCTCGGCCGGGGGAAGCTCGGAGAACAGGGCCAGGGTCTTGTCGAGGAGCTCGCTCACGAGATGTACTTCTCCAGGCCGAAGCCGAAGGAGAGGAAGACGAGGCCCACCGCGCTCACGGCCATGAGCCCTCGGCGCAGGCGCGGGCGCTCGCTCAGCAGCAGCGCGAGGGTAAGGAAGACGGGAAAGGCGGAGATGAGGTAGCGCCCTCCCCCCATGAAGTCCTTCGTGCCCAGGGCGGGAAACCCGACGATGGCGAGGACGAAGACGGCATACCCCCACCCCACTCGGCGCGCGGTGGGCCAGACCAGCGCCAGCGCCCCCAGGGTGAGCAGCGCGTGGGTGACGTAGCGCACCACCACCTCCGCGTTGTTGCCCCCGAAGAAGACCATCTGGAACCAGGCCAGCTTGAGCCAGGTGCGCCAGCCCGGGGCCTGATCCCAGCCGGGCGAGCCCTGCGTCTCCACGAAGGCGAACGGCGCGCCGAACTTCTGCTGCAGGTAGAGCAGGTAGAGGCCAAAGCCGAGCCCGGAGAGCACGGGCAGGAAGTCCCAGAGGTTCCAGCGCTCCCCCCGCTCCCGTTTCCACTCGAGCCGGCGAACCAGCAGCCCGAGCACCACCGCGGGGGCCACTGGCCGGGCCGCCGTCGCGATGGCTCCGAGGAGCACCGCCGGCAGCAGGTGCCCCTTCTCCAGCAGGAAGAAGGCGCTCACCAGCAGCAGCAGGAAGAGCGCGTCCGAGTACATCACGCCATACAGATAGAAGGAGAAGGGGTACAGGGCGAGCAGCAGCCCCGCCTGGAGGGCGGTGCGCTCATCCACCCGGGTGCGAGCCCAGGCCGTGAAGAGCACCACCGCCAGGGGCCCGCACAGCAGCGTGATGAGGATGCCCGCCCCATAGACGGAGAGCCCCAGCTTCATCACGGCCCAGATGGCCAGCGGGTAGAGCGGGAAGAACGCCACCGGGCTCTGCACGCCCGGGGTGTAGTGGTAGCCCTGCTCGGCGATGAGCTTGTACCAGGACGAATCGAAGGCCACCCACCCCATGGAGAAGTAGTCGGCGAGCCCCACGCCCCCAGCCCCACCGGCCTTGTGATGGAAGCGCCAGGCGCCCGCCGAGGCCGCCGCGCCACAGAGGATGATGGCGACGAGGACCACGAGGGCGACGGTGCGGGGAGCAGAGCGAGGCATGGCGCCGAGGCATCGTCCAGCCTCCCTCTCCCGTCAAGGGGCTTGAAGCCCTCCAGGAGGAATGAGGAGGAGGGTCCTAGAGCACCAGCTTGCGCAGCCGCAGCGCGTTGCCGATGACGGAGACGGACGACAGGCTCATGGCAGCGCTGGCGAACATCGGGCTGAGCAGCAGCCCGAACGCGGGGAAGAGCACGCCGGCCGCCAAGGGCACTCCGAGCGTGTTGTAGATGAAGGCGAAGAACAGGTTCTGCCGGATGTTGCGCAGCGTCCCCTGGCTGAGCCTCCGCGCTCGGGCGATGCCGCGCAGATCTCCCTTCACCAGCGTCACCCCCGCGCTCTCCATGGCGATGTCCGTCCCCGTTCCCATGGCGATGCCCACGT
Source organism: Myxococcaceae bacterium (assembly GCA_016926755.1). Lineage (GTDB taxonomy): Bacteria > Myxococcota > Myxococcia > Myxococcales > Myxococcaceae > Hyalangium. The sequence continues at coordinate 11,589 of JAFGNZ010000206.1, forward strand.
CCGCCTGCGCGAGCGCTGGCGCGTCATTGACGCCGTCCCCCGCCATGGCCACCACCCGCCCCTCGGCCTGCAGCCGCTTCACCACGTCCCCCTTGGCCTCCGGGAGCACCTCCGCGATCACCTCGTCGATGCCCAGCTTGCGCGCCACCGCCTCGGCCGTCGTGCGGCTGTCGCCCGTGAGCATCACCACCCGCAGGCCCTCGCGGCGCAGCTGCGTGAGCGCCTCGGGCGTGGACACCTTGATGGGATCGACCACCCCGAGTACCCCCGCGGGCCTGCCCTCCACCGCCACGAAGACCACCGTCTGCCCCTCGCGCCGCAGCGCCTCGGCCCGCTGGGCCAGCGCCCCCGCCTCCACCTCCAGCGCCGCCAGCAGCGCCGCGTTGCCCAGCGCCACGGCGGCCCCCTCCACGCGCCCCGTCACGCCCTTGCCCGTGAGCGAGCGGAAGTCCTGCACCTGCGCCAGCACCACGCCCCGCTCCTGAGCCCCCGCCACGATGGCGGCGGCCAGGGGATGCTCACTGCCCCGCTCCAGGCTCGCGGCCAACCGCAGCAACCGTGTCTCCTCGATGCCCGGCGCCGGCACCACCGCCACGAGCCGCGGCTTGCCCTCCGTCAGCGTCCCCGTCTTGTCCACCACCAGCGTGTCCACCTTCTCCAGCCGCTCGAGCGCCGCCGCGTCCCGGATGAGCACGCCCACCTGGGCCCCGCGCCCCGTGCCCACCACCACCGAGATGGGCGTGGCCAGCCCCAGCGCGCACGGGCAGGCGATGATGAGCACGGCCACCGCGTTCACCAGCGCGTACGCCAGGCGTGGCTCCGGCCCCCACACGCCCCAGATGATGGCCGTGAGCACCGCCACCGCGATGACCGCGGGCACGAAGAGCGCGGACACCTTGTCCGCCAGCCGCTGGATGGGGGCGCGGGTGCGCTGGGCCTCGCTCACCCGCTGGACGATGCGCGAGAGCAGCGTGTCCCGCCCCACCCGCTCCGCGCGCATGATCAGGCTGCCCGTTCCATTCACGGTGCCCCCCGTCACCTTCACGCCCGGCGCCTTCTCCACCGGCAGGGACTCGCCCGTCACCATGGACTCATCCACCGCGCTCTCCCCCTCCAGCACCACGCCGTCCACCGGCACCTTCTCGCCCGGGCGCACCCGGAGCCGATCCCCCGGGTGGACCTCCGACAGCGGCACGTCCTCCTCCTGCCCATCCTCCCGCATGCGCCGGGCGATTGCGGGCGCCAGGCTCAGCAGGGCCCGGAGCGCCCCCGAGGTGGCTCGGCGCGCGCGCAGCTCCAGCACCTGTCCCATCAACACCAGCGTCGTGATGGCCGCCGCGGCCTCGAAGTAGACGGGGATGCTGCCCCCGTGGCCGGTGACGGCGTGAGGCAGCGCGCCCGGGAAGAGCGTGGCGAAGACGCTGAAGAGGTACGCCGCGCCCGTGCCCAGCGCGATGAGCGTGAACATGTTGAGGTGCCGGTTGAGCACCGACGCCCAGCCCCGCTGGAAGAAGGGCCACCCGCCCCACAGCACCACCGGCGAGGCCAGCGCGAGCTGCAGCCAGGCCAGGGCGCCCGGAGACAGCACCCGCTGCACAGGCTGGCCCGGCAGCAGATCCGACATGCCCAGGAAGATGACGGGGACGCTCAAGACCAGGGAGCTCCAGAAGCGGCGCGTCATGCTGAGCAGCTCGGGATCCGGGGCCTCCTCCGCCATCACCGTGCGCGGCTCCAGCGCCATGCCGCAGATGGGGCAGCTGCCCGGGCGATCCCGCACCACCTCCGGATGCATGGGGCAGACGTACTCCGTCCGCGTCTCCAGCACGGGCGCCTCGGCCTCCAGGGCCATGCCGCACTTCGGGCAGGCCCCCGGGTGCTCCTGCCGGACCTCCGGATCCATCGGGCAGACGTACACCGTGCCGGCCGGGGCGGCGGGCGCCTCCTCCCCCTTGGGAGCGAGGTACTTCTGGGGCTCCGCGCGGAACTTCTCCCGGCACTTCGGGTTGCAGAAGAAGTACGTGCGGCCCTCGTAGTCGTAGGTGCCTCCCTTGGGTGCCTGGGGGTTCACCTTCATTCCGCACACCGGATCCACGGGCCGGCCGTCATCCTCCGTGGATGCCGCCATGTGGGTATGTGGAGGATGATGATGCTCGCGAGGAGAAGGGGGGGGCTGGCTCATGGTGTTGCTCCTTTCGCCCAGGCTGACGGAGCTCGTTCCATCCTCTTACAGTGGTCACGGCGAGGCTCCTGGCCGCCGGCACGAGCAGTCGAGGCACCCGTGGGTGGCGCAGGTCCCACAGCTCCGCTCGAGCTGCCGCTTGAGCGCCTGCCGGGCCCGGTGCAGCCTCACCCCCGCGTTGTTGGGCGTGATGCCGGCCTCCTGGGCCACCTCGGGCACGCTCCGCTCCTCCAGATCCACCTGGCGCAGCAGGTGGGCGTACTCGGGCTTGAGCGTCGGCAACAGCTCCCCCATGCAGGCACAGACGGCCTGTCTCAGCTCCGGATCCGGGCCAGCCTCGGTGGCCTCGCGAGCCTCGCGCTCCAGCGCACGCCCCTCGGCCGCCTGCTTCCGGTAATGGTCGATGAGGGCATTGCGCAGCAGCCGGTAGAACCACGCCACCGCGCTCTCCCCCTCGCGCAGCGCGTCGCCCTTCTCCAACGTCCGCACGAAGGCGGCCTGCAGCAGCTCCTCCGCCAGGGCGCGGCTCCCCACCCGCCGCTCCAGGAAGGCCAGGAAGTGGCGGTGGTTCTCCACCAGCGCCCGCACCACCGTCTCTCCCTCCATGCCTGCCAGGCCTCCTCTGCTCTCGGGAAGTCCTCGAAAGGTAGACCGGCAGGGATGACGGGACCAGGGCCTGGGGAAGGATGAACCAGGTCGACGACAGGCGGAGTCTGTGCTTAGGGGAGGCGATGCGTTTCTCCTTCTTCGCGGCGCCCTCGACCCTAGAGAAGCATTACAGCCAGGACTCGGCGAAGGTCCTCCTCGCGGGGGGCTTCAACGGCAACTGGAACTTCGGAGACATCCTCCAGCTCCAGGGGTGCATCCGCTGGCACCGCGCGCGCCAGGAGCACGCCGTCGTCACCCCGCTGCACGAGCTGAGTCGCTTCCGCGATGCCAGCTACCTGCAGCACCTCCGGGGCGTCTTCGGGGTGGAGGACTTCCTCTTCTACACCTCGGAGCCCACGGCGGCCTCCGTGCAGCAGGCGCGCGACCTGGGGCTCGTCCCCGTCGTCCCCCGCTCGCTGAAGGGACAGTCGACCCTGCACGTTTACGGGGGTGGCTACTTCAACCGCTTCTGGGGCCACTACATGGTGGGCGTCGTCGAGGCGGTGCTCCGCGCCTGGCTGCCGGGCCACTACGTCGTCTCCGGCCAGCAGATCAGCCCGGACTTCGCGGCGGACTTCGCCGCCCATGCGCAGCAGTGGCAGCCCGCCGTCGTGGGCTGCCGGGACCCGCTGTCCGCCAAGGCGCTGGCGGAGTGCGGGCTGGAGGCGAGGCTGTCAGGGGACGATGCCCTGGAGGAGCTCGTCCGCGCCGCGGAGCTGGCCGCGCGAGGGGGGCCCCGCAAGGCGGAGAAGGGCCGCTTCGCGCTGCACATGAACCTCTCCACCTACACCCACGCGAAGCCCGCCGGGCAGGCCGAGCCGACCCGGAAGGCCGAGGACCTGATGAACGAGCAGCTCCGGCAGCTGCGCGAGCACCTCGGTGAGAATGCGAAGCCGGTGGTCCTCAACGCCTTCATCGATGAGCGGGCCGTGGTGGAGGACAGCCTCTCCTGCGTGAGGAAGACCGACTTCCCGGTGCTCTTCCCCCGGGCGGAGTTCGTCGATCTGGTGGGGCTGCTCCTGCAGGATCGGCTCTCCCAGGCCTTCGAGCGCGTGCGTCAGTGCGAGCTGCTCGTCACCTCCTCGTACCACGTCACCCTGCTGAGCAAGGTCGCGGGCGTGCCGGCCTTCCTGGCGGCCTACAACGACTACTACCTGCAGAAGAAGGGAGGGCTCGCGGACGCCGCGGGCTCGCTCCCGCAGTTTCTCGCCAGTGACTGGGGGAAGGTGGAAGCGGAGGGGACCGCGTACGTCGAGCGCCAGCGCGAGCTGCGCCGGGAGTGGTTGGAGAGCCTGGGCGACGTGCTGGGCCGGCCCACCTCCGACGTGACCTGGGTGGCCCGGGCGGCCCACTGGGTGGAGGACGCCCGGGGAGAGCTCGAGCAGTACCGCCAGCAACGGGAGCAGGAGGCCCAGGCCGCGCGTACCACCGCCGAGGAGGCGGAGCGGCAACACGCCGCGAAGCTGGAGCAGGAGCGGGCGCGCATCGCGGAGCTGGAACGGGAGCGTCAGGCGCTCCGGGCGCGGTGTGATACCCAGGAGGCGGAGCTCCAGCTCCAGGCGGCCCGGAACGCGGAGCTGCAGGCGCGGTATGCCGCCCTGCTCGAGCAGGAGCCGCCGCTCCGCCACCGGCTGGTGGATGGGCTGAACGAGCGGCTGAAGAAGGCCGGTGGCGCCCGGGCTCACGACACCTTCAAGCGCGTGCTGGACGCCACCGTGAGACGACGGAAGTAGCAGGGGCAAGGGGGCTTGGGCCCCCTGGCTTGCCCTCCTGCCAGGCTGAAGCCCCCTCTCACCGTGCCCAACTTCTTCAGGGCCTCGTGCTGGAGGGCTCCATGCTGGACCTCGTCGATCTCGGCAAGCGTTCGTTCTCGGCCTACCGGGGCATCGCCCCCGATGAGCAGCTCGATGAGGTGCTCCAGCTCGCCGAGCGCCTGCGCGGCGCCCGCGTCCTCCACCTCAACGCCACCCCCTACGGCGGCGGCGTATCGGAGAGCCTCCGCTCGGGAGTCGCCCTCATCAATGATCTCGGGCTGGTGAATGAGTGGCAGATCATCCGCGGCGACCAGGCCTTCTTCCAGGTGACCAAGCGCCTCCACAACGCTCTCCAGGGAGCCTCACAGGGGCTCTCCGAGTCGGACAAGGCCACCTACCTCGCCCACTCGCAGCTCAACGCCTCCCAGATCGCCGAAGGCTACGACTTCATCGTCGTCCATGATCCGCAGCCCGCCGCCCTGCCCATGGTCGGCGGCCTCAAGGGGGCGCGGTGGGTCTGGCGCTGCCACATCGATACCTCGAACCCCAACCCGGAGGCCTGGGAGTTCCTCCGCCCGTTCCTCACCGCCTACGACGCCGCCATCTTCACGCTCCCGGAGTTCATCCCGCCGCGCTTCCCCATCTCCCGCATCTCCATCCAGTCGCCCGCCATTGACCCGCTCAGCCCCAAGAACCTCCCTCTCCCGGTGGACCTCGCGCGGCTCATCCTCGAGTGGATCGGCGTGCGCATGGACCTGCCGCTCGTCACCCAGATCAGCCGCTTCGATCCGTGGAAGGATCCGCTCGGCGTCATCGCCGCCTACCGGCGTGTGCGCGCCCACATCCCCAACCTGCAGCTCGCCCTGGTGGGCTCGCTCGCCATGGATGATCCCGAGGGCTGGGACATCTACCGGGAGATCCGCGACGCCACGACCGGTGACAACCTCATCCACATCTTCACCAACCTGGTGGGCGTGGGGAACATCGAGGTCAACGCCTTCCAGTCGCTCTCCAATGTCATCATCCAGAAGTCCATCCGCGAGGGCTTCGGCCTCGTGGTCTCCGAGGCGCTGTGGAAGGGCACGCCCGTCGTCGCCGGGCGCGCCGGGGGCATCCCCATCCAGATGCCCGAGGGCACGGGTGGCATCCTCGTCGACAGCGTGGAGGAGTGCGCGGAGGCGGTGCTGCACCTGCTGCGGCATCCCAAGGAAGCGCACTCCCTGGGCGAGCAGGGACGCGAGCACGTGCGCCGCCACTTCCTCATGCCCCGGGTGCTGCGGGACTACCTGCGGCTGATGGACAAGATGGTCCACGAGCAGCCCCTCGCCCCCCGCGGGCTGGCCCTCGCCGAGCACCCGAGCGCCTCCCCATGAGCGCCACGTTCGGCTCCTCGAATGGCTCCGCGAGCTCAGGCAGGCGTGAGCAGCCGGGAGAAGGCGCGCGCGGCGTCCGCGTCACGGATGTCCGCGAGCTCCGGCCCGACCTGGAGCTCCGTCTCGACGACCCCGGGCACGATGTCCGCGTAGGAGCGACCGTAGAAGGGCTGGCTCTCCCAGAGCCGAGCACCATCCATGTGCAGCTTCACCCCGCGCTCGCGGCAGGTGCGCTTGAGCGCCTCGAGCTGCTCCCACGTCTGCAGCTGTCCGCCCAGCCAGCGCACCGGCAGCTCCACGCTGACCGTGCCCAGCCGCTCGCGCGCCTCCCGCACGTCGCTGGCAAGCACCGGCCGTGACCAGTGGACATGAAGCACCCATCCTCGAAGCCGAGCTGCTCAGCGACGCGCCGCTCGAAGGGTCATCGGAGAGGTCCTTTGGACAGCTCAGTCCAGGTGCTCGAGCTCGAGCTCCGCGGGAAGAGCCCACGAATGGCTCCTCTTCTCGTAGATGGAGACTCGCGGCGCCGGAAAGCTGGGATCGGCGAAGGCGCCGACGGCGACGGCGATGAAGTCCGGCAGAGCGCCGAGCTCCCAATAGACGGTCGTGCCGCACACCGGGCAAAAGTGAAAGGTGATGGAATTGCCGCTGTCCGCGACACGCACGAACCGGGTGGAGCGCCCTTCCAGAGCGGTGATCTCATCGCGATGAAACCGCGCCTGCACCCCAAACGCGCTGCCGGTTCGCTGCTGACATGCGAGGCAGTGGCACATCGACACCCGGACGGGCTCGCCTCTACACACCAGGTGCAACTGACCGCAGCTGCAGGACGCGCGACGCAGGGTCATGGTCTCTTTCTCTGCATGGGGTGACATGGAGTGAGGCTCGCTCCTTCCCACCCCTGCTCCACTCCTGCTCGAGCGAGCTACGGGCACGCCTCCCAGTCGCGCCAGATCTGATCCACCAGGGTGTGCCAGTTCCAGAAGATGGGCGCGGCGGGCGAGTCGAAGGTGGCCATGGTGCCGCCCACCTTGGTGTGGAGGCTGTTGTGCCAGTGGTGGGTGGCGCTGAAGAGCTGGTCCAGCGTGGTGTACTGGCACACGTTGCCCGCAAGCAGGTTGGAGGGCCGCGGGTGGAGCGGGTTGGTGTTGGTCAGCGGCGAGGAGTACCAGCCCGTGCAGCCCTCCGAGGTGGAGGTGCAGTTCTGTCCCGCGGGCGGCGGCTTGACGCCGGTGAACTCGGCGGGGATGGCGGTGCCCGAGTCCCACAGCGGGATGCGCCCACTGGGCAGCCACTTGTTGCCGTACACCATCAGGAACTTCTCCATGTTCTGGAGATACTTCCGGTGGTCGCCGAAGAAGCTCGTGGCCAGGGAGTGGTTGATGTCGTAGTGGCCCAGGACGATGTCGTGGGTGATGTACTGCTGCTGCAGGCCGAAGACGGCGGCGCGCTGGCAGGCGGGGATCTCCGCCAGCGTATAGCGCGTCTTGCTGGTGGCGGGTGCGTTGGCGCAGCCCGGGGGCCCGTGCTGGTAGTCGTTGGTGTAGACGTAGGCCTCGGGGTTGCGGTGGCTCCTGCAGTTGTTGCTGAAATCCGTCACGGTGGGGCTCTCGTTGAAGCACGAGCCCCAATCGCCGCGCACGGAGATGTAGTTGTAGTCATCCCCCATGCTGCGCACGCGGGCGTAGTGGCCGCTGGTGCCCGCGGCCCAGTAGGCGGCCGGCAGCGCCGCGGAGAAGGACCAGCTGTAGAGCTCCGTGCCGTCCGGGTAGGTGATGCTCACGGTGGAGGAAGAAGTGGCCGTGCCGACCTGCACCCACTGCCCCAGGCCGTGGTTCCACGCCTGGATGGACACGTTCTTGTTGGGCGACAAGTCATAGCCGGAGAAGCTGATGGACGACGCGGTGGTGGACACGCGCTGCCCGTCATACGGGGACAGCATGCAGCCCGATGCCATCATCAGCACGGCGGCCATCAGCACGGTCAGCAGACTACGGTGGATGCTGGTTCGCATGGCGCATTCTCCTGGTTCACAAGACTGGCTTTATAAGCTTGATTTTCATGAGTTATGACACTTACGCGACTTGGATCGCAACGCGAAAGTGCCAGTTCGCGCCCGCCGGGGGGGGCGTCACAAGGCGAACGCCTCGATCGTCGTGGCGGGCTGGTCTTCGGGATGGGTTCGCTGCTCTGCCGGCGCCGAACTGACCCGCCAACACAGAGCCCCCGAAGCTCCCCGAGCACACTCACAGCCTGGGAGCAGGGCCTGCCGTGGCCGAGCGTGCTGGCCAAAGCTGTCCGACAACCCGACAGCTTCGACAAGGGCGCTGCCGGGAGGCTCTTGAGCAACTGGGGGCTGCAAGCCTTGGGAGAGCGGGACGCCGGGGCGGGCGGACCCGTCAGCGACGGCTCAGGATAGATCACAAGTTCTTGCGCCTGGAGAGCCTCTTCTCC
>JAFGNZ010000207.1 GCA_016926755.1 Myxococcaceae bacterium
AGACTCGGCGAGAGGGCGAGCGGAAGCGGACCCTCGCAGTTGGCGCCGACGAACCCGAGCAGCACCGCGCCTCCCGCCCCCCTCTATAGAGCACACCCGGGTCATTTCTCGAGAGCGTCAAAGGCATGGACTCCTGCGTCTCCGATGGCTCATCGTCGCCGGCCAGCCAGCGGCCGATGGTCCTGCGGTTGGCGTAGCCGACGGTGCCAGCCGCCAAAGTGGCAGCGATCTTGCCGAGGTTGTTGGTGATGAGGGGGAGGAAGGGCATGCAGGGACTCCTGGAAACGCCCAGGAGGAATTCCCGGGCTCATGTGCTGATACCCACCGGGAGCCCTCGGTTTCGGATGCTGCGTCAGCGGGCGGGCGGGTCCCTCTGGCGGGGCCTGAGCATCCGCTCAACGTGCGCGTCGAAGCAGCCCAGGATGATGTCCGTCCGTTCCTTCTTGCTGCCCACGAGGAACCGTATGTGCAGCAGCAGGCTCTCCTTCGTCAGGTGGGTCTTTACCGTGTAAAGACGCAGCCGGAAGGGTCGGGCCATCTTCCCGGCAAGCTCGTGGTTACGGGCTATGGACTCGCTCAGGGCCAAGCAGAGGGTCTTGGCCTCTTCAAGAGTCGTCGGCCGGAACGGGCGCCAGCTCCGGACTGCGTAGATGATCTTCTTCACGGTGGTCCTCCATGCAGCGCACGCACGGAGGGCATGGAGCCCGCGTGGCGCGCGTGATGCGCGCCAGCGAGGCGCAGGGTTGAATGGGGTAAGGGCTTCGAGGTGGGGCTACGGCCGGGCTCTACGATCGACAACTCCAGCGGGTTGCTGTCGCAGTCTCCCGAACATCAGCGGAGGAGTTCCGCCAAGGACTTATACCCAGGGAGCAGAGATAGATCAGGGGAAGGGGAGGGACGGGAGAGGACTGGCCGATGATGGCACCGTCAGGTACACCGAACCCGCCGCCTGCCGCCACGCCTCACGCAGGCGAAGACGTCCCGCGCGAACATGCGGCGCAGCCCGGCCCCAGCCAGTCGCGGCGTGCGTTCCTTCTTCGGTTCCGCCTTCGCCGCTGTCTCAAGTGATGGGCTTACCTCCTCCGCTCCCCCTTGGGAGACGCGGAATCTCCTCGGCGTGACTCCGGGGAACAGGAGACGTCGACCTGCGTTTCGGGCCATTATCGGCGTGCGCGCATGAGGCAAGCAGGCGATCACGTTGGTCCATACAGGTTGGTGCGGCCGCTGGGCAGAGGCGGCATGGGCGAGGTCTTCACTGCGCTCCACGAGCGCATGAACCAAGTGGTTGCCCTCAAGCTCCTCTCTCCCGCTGCGGCCGCTGATCCGCAGCTCGTGGCTCGGTTTGTCCAGGAGGCGCGAGCCCTCGCGCAATTTCAGCACCCGGGCGTGGTCCGCATCCTCCATTGCGACCGCACGGAGGATGGCACGGCCTTCCTGGCAATGGAGCACCTCGAGGGGCTGTCGCTGCGCGAGTGGATGCGGCACCAGCAGGGGCCCGCGCCCAGCGAAGCCGCGCTTTCGCTGTGCCAACAGATCGCCACGGTGATGGCCGACATCCACGCCAAGGGCATCGTTCACCGGGACCTAAAGCCGGAGAACGTGTTTCTGTGCCCCGATGCCGAGGTCACACCGGGGTACCGCGTCAAACTGCTGGACTTCGGCATCGCGAAGGTGCCACCGGAGGCGAATGCCCGGGGCGACACGCAGGTGCACACCGCAGCGCCCGTTTTCCTGGGCACGGCCATGTACATGGCCCCTGAGCAGTGCCGGAATGCGGCGGAGGTGGATGGCGGCGCGGACGTCTACGCCCTGGGGGTGCTGCTCTTCGAACTCCTCGCTGGTCGGCCGCCGTTCGTCTCCGACGACGCGGTTGATCTGATTTCGATGCACATCCGCGCTGATCCGCCGCCGTTGCGCGAGCTGGCTCCGGCCGTTCCGGGCGCGCTGTCCGCATTAGTCGCCTCCATGCTGGCCAAGGAGCCGGCGTCCCGTCCGACGATGCTCCGATGCCGGGATATGCTCGGACGGCGACCCTGGCAGAGCGAGCGGGATGAGTGTCCAGTGCCAGGGCTCGCGCCCTTCACCGAAGCACATGCCGAGCTGTTCTTCGGCCGTAAGGCGGAGCTCTCCGCCGTCCTGAACCTTCTGGATGAGGCGTGGTCCGGAGACCGCCGATGGGTGCAGATCGAGGGACCGAGCGGGGTAGGGAAATCATCGTTGGTACAGGCTGGCGTCCTTCCGAGCTTGAAGGAGCGCGCCTCGCAGCTCGCTCCCGCCTGGAGGGTTGCGGTCCTTCGCCCGTCGTACGATCCGGTGCATCAACTTGCCCTGGCCGTGCGTGATGCGCTCGCCGGAAGCGACTTCACCTTTTCGGCTGGGGAGTTGGAGCGCGCACTGCGCGCGGATGTTCGCGCGCTCTCGGAGATGGTGAGGGCGCACACGCCTCCGCAGGGTCGTTTCCTGCTGGTGATCGAGCAGATGGAGGAGCTCGTCACGCTGGGGGGCGCGGATTGTTCGGAGATTGATGGGTGGATGGAAACAGCACTCGCCGCGCCTGACTCACCTCTACGCGTGCTCACGACGATTCGGAGCGACTTCATCCACCGGCTGGAGCAGATGCCGCGGATGGCGGCGCGGCTCAACCAAGCTGCGCGCTATCACCTCCGACCGATGGAGGAGGAGGCGCTGACGCAGGTGATCGAGGGCATGGCCCAGCGCGTCGGGCTGCGGCTCTCCGAGGGGCTGTCGCTGCGGATGGTTCGCGACGCGAGGAGCGAAGGAAGCCAGCTCCTGCTGCTTGGCCAGGCTCTCCGCGCGTTGTGGTCCCTGCGCAGCGGAGCCTTGCTTACCCATGAGCGATACGAGCAGTTTGGTGGAGTCGGCGGAGCCCTGGCGCAGCAGGCGGAACGGTTGCTCGATGGGCTCGGCTCCCAGGGACGCGAACGCGCGAAGTGGATTCTCCTGGACCTCGTGCAGGTCGGTCGCGGTGTCCCAGACACGCGGCGGCCCCGCACCCGGCGGGAGGTGCTCGAGGCTGGCGGGGGTGACGCGTTGTCGCTCGAGGTCTTGATGCGGCTCTCCGGCATGCGGACTGGGACTCGGGACGACGCGGAGGAGGGGCTCCGGCTCATCGTGCTCTCTGCTGGAGATGAGCCCGCGGAGCAGCGTGTGGACTTGATCCACGAGTCGCTCCTGCAGCAGGTTCCGTCACTCGCGGCTTGGATCGGGAGCGAGCGCGTCTTGCTTGAGCGGCAGGCGGATCTGGAGATCGCCGCGTACTCGTGGGAGCACGCCGGGTGCCCGATGGAAGGGTTGCCTTCCGGCTCGTTGCTCGCGCACTACGGGGAGGCAGCGGGTCTATCCTTCCGAAGCGGTCCCTCGGGCCGCGGAGTGAGCGAGCGTGCCTCCCGCTTCCTCACCGCCGCGCGAGGTCTTGATCGCCGTCGTGTCCGGCTCAGGCGGGGTCTGGCGCTCGCGGCGATGGCCGCGGTGCTGGCCATCTCCTTCAGCGCGCTCAGCGCCTACCGCGAGGGACGGCGAGCTCAGGAGAATCTCCAGCGCATCGTCCTCGCCACGCACCAGTTCGTCTCCGACGCCGACTGGAAGCTCGGCAGGGTCGCTCATACGCTTGAGGTGCGGCGGGCCATGCTGCACAAGATCGACGAGAACCTGGCGTCTCTCCCGCGTACGGACCGTCAGATCCCCGAGGTTCGCGAGGCAATCATCGCGACGAAGCATCGACGCGGGGATCTCGCCTTCCAGAATGAATCGCTCGCTCGGGCCGAAAGCTTCCTGAAGGCCGCGGCCGAGGAGATCCAGAGGGGGCTGGACGCTCAACCGGAGGATGAGGAACTCAAGCTGCTCCGGGTGCTGAACCGCTCCAAGCTCGGGAAGATCGCTCTGGCTCGGGGCTGGCTTGACGAGGCGCGCGGCCACTTCGCTGATGCGCTCGCATTCCTGGACCGGCCGCCGGACCACGTCGATGACGACTATCGGCGGACCCTGGCGACGAGCTATTCGGAGCAAGGCGAGCTCGATCTGGCATCAGGAACTGCCGAAGCTGTCGAGTGGTTCGATCGAGCCGTTGCTCTCTTCGAGGAGAATGCCCGGAGTGGTGATGCGTACGAGCAAGCACTCCTCGCCGATGCGTTGTGCTGGCGAGCGGAGGCGCTCCGTCGGGCGGGAAGACTTCCGGCGGCTGCGGTCGATCTCGAGCGTGCGCTCGGTCTTGCTCGCAGGCTGAACGAAGTGGAGGCGGGAAACGAGTTCATCCGCTGGATCCTCGCTCGCGCTTACCTCGGGTCTGCCTCGGTGGAGGCGGCTCGTGGTGGGCTTCAGGCGGATGACCGATATCGTGCGGCGGAGGAACTGGGGCGGAGGCTCTTCCGCGGCGAGCGAACCAACAAACGCTATGGCCTCGTCTTGGCCCAGAGTCTGTTGGAGCACGAGACGTTGTTGGGTGGTCGCGGAGCGGCCGCGCAGGCCCGGTCACTGCACGACGAACGCTGTGGGTTGGTCAGCGCATTCGTGGG
>JAFGNZ010000208.1 GCA_016926755.1 Myxococcaceae bacterium
GCTGCGGCAGGCCGCCCTGGTGGCCGGGCGCCCCGGGCACTTCCTGCTCATCCAGTCGCTGGAGCGCTCCTTCTGGGGCATGGCCGCACGGGTGGAGCCCCATCTGGACAGGGAGGCTGTCGTCCAGTGGGCTCGGTACGTGGCGGGTGCCCTGGGGGACAGAGATGCTCAGGCCTTGAGGTGCCACCTGTCGGCACTGCTACTGGCCGGCGATGAGCAACTGCTCCACAGGCTGATGCCAGTACGCCCGGTGCAGATGCTGCCCCAGGCTCCCACTCCACTGCCCCCACCCGCTCTGGACAGCTCCGCGGCCGAGCCGGCCAGGGGCGCGTTGGCGGGCTCGGCCGGTGCGAACCTGCCTGCTTGTCCGACAGGCCAGGTGCCCTTGCAGCCCGCTTGCCTGACAGAGCCATTTTCCCCAGGCACTTCCAAGCCTGAACTGGCTGGAGGGGCGCTGGCGCAGGCAGCCTGTCTGAAGCTGACGGGTTGTCGGACAGCTTTTCTCCATGCGCAGCCGACAGGCAGTGCCCCGAGCGGCTCTGCCTTCACGGGCCTCGGCCAGCCTTCGGGCCACAGAGGGCTCAAGCCCGGCAGGCTCCCAGGCCACCCTGAAGAAGATGGGGGTGACACCTGGTCCCCCGTGCCGTGGGGGGCTTCGTCACCTGCTGGCGCGGGGGTGGGGGCTGCTGAACCTGTAAACGGTGCTCGGGCCAGCACCTCAGCCTCCCAGCGGGCAGCGGCCGACTGCGACCTGCCGAAACCCACCGGGTTGCCGGACAACTGCGTGTCATGCGCCGTCGACGTGGTGCCAGGAGCTGGCCGGCCGCCCAGGCTACCTCCTCAAGAGCCTCAGGTGGACGCCAGCTCCCCCGCCCTGCTAGCCATGCGCCGATGGATGCTCCGCTGGCTTGCTTGAGTGCTTCCGTTCAACACCCTCGTAGGCGCGGGCGAGCGCCGCTCTTCCCGGCGGAAGGAGGGCGCAGCCATGCCGACCCGTGAGGAGCGGATCGCGGGCGGAGTGTACGGGCTGTTGATCGGGGACGCGCTGGGTGTCCCCTACGAGTTCCACCCGCCGGCGCAGATCCCCCCGCGAGCGCAGATCGAATTCGAGCCGCCCGCGGGCTTCCACCGCGCACACGCGGGCGTCCCTCCGGGCACCTGGTCCGATGACGGCGCGCACGCGCTGTGTCTCCTCGCGTCGCTGCTCTACCGGGGGCAGCTGGATCCAGAGGATCTCGGGCGCCGGCTCTGGAACTGGTACGAGCTGGGCTACCTGGCCGTGGACTATGAAGTCTTCGACGTGGGCATCCAGACCCGCAGCGCCCTGAATACCTTCCGCGCGGGAACCTCGGCGCTGCTGTCCGGCCCAAAGGGCGAGGGGGACAACGGGAACGGCTCGCTGATGCGGGTGCTCCCGTTGGCGCTGTGGCACACCGGGAGCGACGAGGCGCTCGCCTCCGACGCCATGAGGCAGTCCCTGGTGACGCATGGGCACCTGCGCTCCCAGGTGTGCTGTGCGCTGTACTGCCTCTGGGCCCGCCGCACCTTGCAGGGGGCGGCGGATCCCTGGGCGGAGGCGGTGGCCACCTTCCGCCGCCTGTACCCCGAGGGGAGGGAGGCCTCCGCGGAGCTGGAGCTCCACCTCCGCCCGGACAGGCCGGAGCCCGGGCGCGGCACCGGGTATGTGGTGGACTGCTTGATCTCGGCTCGGGACTGCGTGCGGGCGGAGGCGACGTATGAGGGGGGGGTGAAGGCGGCCGTGGCGCTCGGGGAGGACACGGACACCACCGCCGCCGTCGCCGGAGGGATCGCCGGCCTCCGTGATGGAGTCGAGGCCATCCCCCAGCGGTGGCGGGCAGCCCTGCGAGGCAAGGAGCTCGTCGAGCCGATGCTCCAGGAGTTGATCAGACGAGTGCAGGACACTTGAGGTGAGTGGCCGTCTGGAGAGATGGCGAGCTGAACAGACAGGTTGTCTGGAAGCGGACGTGCGGCAGCCAGGCCATGGTCGCGAAGGTCCCCGGGTGCTTAAGAGTCGCGACGTCGGGACCCTTTCTCGTGAGTGCCTCTTCCGTAGTCTCCTCACCGCAGTGGCAGGACCTGGCATCCAGTGTCGCCTTGGCGGGACTCGAGGCGCTCTGGCATGCCCCGATCGGTATTGCCTTCGTGGACACCGAGCTGCGCTACCTGCGCATCAACAAGGCGCTGGAGGAGATGAACGGGGTGCCGGCCGAGGCCCACCTCGGCCGGAAGATCCACGAGGTGCTCCCAGCCGACGTGGAGGCGACGAAGGCGATCATCCGTCGGGTGGAGCACGTGCTCTCGACGGGCCATCCCCTGGAGAACATCGAGGTGGAGTGGGAGTCCGCGAGCTCGCCGCCTGAGCTTCGCTTCTCTCGCACCAGCTACTACCCCGTGCGGAAGGGCTCCGCGATCCTCGGCGCGTGCGTCTACGTGGAGGATCTCCGGGCGCAGCGGCGCGCGGAGCTGCAGCGTGACGAGCTGCTGGAGCGCGAGCGCCACGCCCGCGCGGAGGCGGAGGCGGCGGCCCAGCGGCTCTTCATCCTCGCGGAGGCCTCGCATGTCTTCGCCGAGGCGAGCGCTGATCCGCGCAGCGTCGTCAACGCGGTGGTCCGCATGGTGGCCACCATCATCGACGGGGCGTGTGCGCTGTTCCTCCTCTCCGAGGGAGGGGAGGAGGTGGTGCCCGTCGCCGCCTTCCATGCCGATCCCGCGGCCCGGCTGGAGCTCGAGGCGCTGGTGGAGCGGGCCGGCCACCCCGTGAGCGAGGGCCTCACCGGGATGGTGGTGCGCACAGGCCAGTCGCTCTGCCTGCCCCGCGTCATCCCCGAGGAGCTGCTGGCGGCCCTCCCGCCGGCGCATCGGGCTTACGCGGAGCGGTTCACGCCGCGGACGCTGATCCTCGTGCCGCTGCGTGTCCACGGGCGCATCCTCGGCACGCTCCAGGTCTCCCGGGAGGATCCGGAGCGGCCCTTCGGCGCGACGGATCAGGTGTTCCTCGAGGAGCTGGCGGATCGCGCGGGCCTGGCCATCCAGAACGCCCGCCTGCTGGCGCGGGAGAAGGAGGCTCGCGCCGAGGCGGAGACGGAGCGCGCGCGGCTCCACGCCCTGGTGACGCAGGCGCCGGCCGCGATCGCGATCATGCGCGGCCCGGACTTCGTGTTCGAGTTCACCAACCCGCTCTACGACAAGGTCGCCGGCCGCACGGGGCTGGTGGGCAAGCCCCTGCGGGAGGCGCTGCCCGAGCTGTTCCAGCAGCCCGGGCAGGTGGAGGTGCTCAACCGCGTGCTGCGGACCGGCGCGCCCTTCGTGGGCCACGAGTACCCCGTGGCGCTGGATCGCCGCGGAGACGGTGCGCTGGAGGAGGCCTTCCTCAACCTCGTCTACCAGCCGCTGCATGACGCCCAGGGCCGGGTGGACGGGCTGCTGACGCACGCGGTGGACGTGACGGAGCTGGTCCGGGCCCGCCAGCGCGCCGAGGCGCTCGAGCTGCAGGCGCGGCGGCAGGCCGAGTTCGAGCAGCAGCTCATCGGCATCGTCAGCCATGATCTGCGCAACCCGGTGAGCGCCATCCTCATGTCCGCCCAGATGCTGCTCAAGCAGGATGGGCTGGGGGCGCGGGCCTTCCGAGGCGCCTCGCGCATCCTCTCCAGCGCGGAGCGCGCCAGCCGGCTGATCGCCGACCTGCTGGACTTCACCCAGGCGCGGCTGGGCGGGGGGATCCGCATCCAGCGCCGGCCCGCCAGCTTCCACGAGCTGACGCGGCAGGTGCTGGAGGAGAGCCAGGCCGCGTGGCCCGAGCGGGATCTGCAGCTGAGCCAGAGCGGGGATGGGGCCGGGGAGTGGGATCCCGATCGGCTGGGCCAGGTGGTCACCAACCTCGTCACCAACGCGCTGCGCTACAGCCCCGAGGGCACGCCCGTGCGGGTGTCCACGCGGGCCTCCGAGGAGGCCGTGCTGCTCGAGGTGCACAACCTCGGCCGCCCCATCCCGCCAGAGCTGCTGCCCCACATCTTCGAGGCGATGAAGCGAGGCGCCCAGGACGTGGAGCGCTCGGGCCGCAGCGTGGGCCTGGGGCTCTACATCGTCCGGCAGATCGTCGAGGCGCACGGCGGGACGGTGTCCGTCCGCTCCTCGGAGGCAGAGGGCACCACGTTCAGCGTCCTGGTGCCTCGCCGCGCCTGAGCGCCCCGCGGGCTCAGGGCGCGAAGGCCTGGCGAACGTCCGGGCGGCTGAGGATGTAGAGCGTCCAGCACGTGGCGGGGATGCCGATGCAGACGGTGGGCGACAGGCAGAAGCAGGCGGTGATGGCGCCGACGATGGCCAGCCCATAGCCCCGCAGGCTCAGCGCGCTCAGCGCCCCCCAGGTGGACAGGACGCCGCAGATGATGGCGGCCCCGGCCTGGAGCAGCAGCTTCCACGAGAGCTCCATCACCTCGGGCGGCTGGCCCGGCGGGGGAGGGAAGAAGGAGGGGACCTCGAGGGCGGCCAGCGCCAGCAGCACCACGCAGAACAGGATGTTCAGCGCGCCCGCGCACAGCAGCAGGAAGGCCGGCGCCCGCACCAGGCTGAGGGCGCGGTAGCGCGGATCGCTCTTGGGCAGGTTCAGTCCGGGGCCGCTCATGAGCGGGCCCTCAGCGCGCCCACGATCATCCGCGTCGCCGGAGACTTGTTGAGGGTGTAGAAGTGGATGCCCGGCACGCCGCGCGAGAGCAGCTCCATGCACTGCACGGTGGCGTGCGCCACGCCCAGCTGCACCACGGCCTCCGGCTGATCCTTGACGCGCTCGAGCTGCAGGGCCAGCCGCATGGGCACCGTGGCGCCGCACAGGCGGGTGAAGCGCTGCACCTGCTCGTAGTTGGTGATGGGCATGATCCCCGGGACGATGGGAACGTTGATGCCCGCGCGGCGGGCCCGCTCCACGAAGTCGAAGTAGAAGGCGTTGTCGAAGAAGAGCTGGGTGATGAGGAAGTCCAGCCCCGCGTCCACCTTGGCCTTGAGGTTGCGCAGATCGTCCTCGCGCGAGGCCGTGTCCACGTGGCCCTCGGGATAGCACGCCCCGCCCAGGCAGAAGGTGAACTCCTCTTCCCGGATGAACTGCACCAGCTCCGAGGCGTAGCGGAAGCCGCCCGGCGCGGGGACGAACGCCTTCTGCCCCTGGGGCGGATCGCCGCGCAGCGGCAGCACGTTTTCGATCTTCGCCGCCGCCAGCCGCTTCAGGACTTCCCGCAGCTCCTCCCGGGTGTGCCCCACGCACGTCAGGTGGGCCATCGCCTCGATGCCGGTGGTCTGTTTGATCCTCGTCACCAGCTCCACCGTCCGGTCCCGCGTGCTCCCGCCCGCTCCATACGTCACCGAGACGAAGCCCGGCTCCAGCGGGGCCAGCTCCTCCAGCGTCTTCAACAGGTTCGCCGTGCCCTCGTCGGTCTTCGGCGGGAAGAACTCGAAGGAGAAGCACGGGTTGGACGGATTCAAGCGATTACGAATCTTCATGACAGCCCTAGTGTAGACCGTCCGCGACAGCCTTGATTGGGAGAGATGCGCGGCTATAGTCCGCCCGCTTTTACCCCCACCCCCACCAGAGGAGAGGACGATGGCCCGGCGTACGCCCCTCAACGAGACCCACCGCAAGTTGGGCGCTCGGATGGTCGACTTCGTGGGCTGGGACATGCCCGTCCAGTACACCTCCGTCATCGGCGAGCATGAGGCCGTGCGCACCGCCGTGGGCCTGTTCGACGTCTCCCACATGGGAGAGATCGAGTTCACCGGCCCGGGCGCCCTCGACACGGTCAACCGGCTCATCTCCAATGATCTGGCCCGGTGCGCCGATGGGCAGGCCCTCTACGCGGGCCTGCTCAACGATCAGGGCGGCTTCGTGGATGACATCGTCGTCTACCGCTTCTCCCCCGAGCGCATCTTCATCTGCGTCAACTCCTCCAACCGCGACAAGGACTTCGCCTGGATGAAGGAGCGTGCCCAGGGCGTGAAGCCCGTGGACCGCGGCGACGACTTCGCGCAGATCGCCGTGCAGGGCCCCAAGGCCGCCGGGCTGATTCAGCGGCTGACGAAGGCGGACCTGTCCAAGGTGGGCACCTACCGCTTCACCGAGGGCGAGGTGGCCGGGGTTGCGTGCATCATCTCCCGCACCGGCTACACCGGCGAGGACGGCTTCGAGCTGTACTGCGCCCCGGAGGGGGCGGAGAGGCTGTGGAACGCGCTGCTGCAGGAGGGCCAGGCGGACGGGGTGAAGCCGTGCGGCCTGGGGGCCCGCGACAGCCTGCGCACCGAGATGAAGTTCGCGCTCTACGGCAATGACATCGACGACACGCACACCGCGCTGGAGGCGGGCCTGGGCTGGATCGTCAAGCTGGACAAGCCTGGGGGCTTCATCGGCAAGGAGGCCCTGGAGCAGCAGAAGGCCGCCGGGGTGAAGCGCAGGCTGGTGGGCTTCGAGCTGACGGGCAGCGGCATTCCGCGCCACGGCTACCCCCTCCTCAAGGATGGGCAGCGGGTGGGCGAGGTGACGAGCGGCACCCTGGGCCCCTCCGTCAAGAAGCCCATCGGCATGGGCTACGTGCCCACCGAGCTGGCCGCCGAGGGCTCCACCTTCGATGTGGAGATCCGTGGCCGGGCCGTGCCCGCCAAGGTGGTGAAGACCCCGTTCTGGAAGAAGCCGTAAGCCCTGTTCCGAGGAGCAAACGCATGTCCGACATTCCCAAGGACCTGAAGTACACGAAGGACCACGAGTGGGCCCGCCAGGCAGGCAGCCTCGTCACGGTGGGCGTCACCGCCCACGCGCAGGAGGCGCTGGGCGACGTGGTCTACGTGGAGCTGCCCAAGGTGGGCAGCTCCGTCACGGCCGGGAAGCAGTTCGGCGTGATCGAGTCCACCAAGGCCGTGTCCGAGCTGTACGCCCCGCTCAGCGGCAAGGTGGTGCGCGTCAATGACGCCCTCACCGACAAGCCGGACACGGTGAACGCCGACCCGTACGGGAACGGCTGGATCATCGAGCTCGAGCCCTCGGATCCCAAGCAGCTGGACGAGCTCCTGGACGCCACCGCCTACGGCGAGCTGCTCAAGAACGGCTAGCGCCCCTGGAGCGCAGAAACGGCCCGGGCCGGCTGTTGGACAGGGCCTCTGAATCCTCTCGCACCCGAGTGCTCGACCATCATGTCTCTTAACTGGAAGTATCAGGAGTCGTTCGCCGCCCGTCACATCGGTCCGGACGAGCATGAGCTGAAGGCCATGCTGGCCACGCTGGGCGTCAGCTCGCTGGATGAGTTCATCGATCGGACCATTCCCCAGGCCATCCGCTCGAAGGAGCCGCTGCGGCTGCCCGCCGGCCAGAGCGAGCACGATCTGCTGGCCTGGCTCGAGGGCGTCGCGGCGAAGAACCAGCTCTTCAAGAGCTTCATCGGGATGGGCTACTCCGATACCCACACCCCGAATGTCATCCTGCGCAACCTCTTCCAGAACCCGGGCTGGTACACGCAGTACACCCCGTACCAGGCGGAGATCTCCCAGGGCCGGCTGGAGGCGCTGCTCAACTACCAGACGATGGTGATGGACCTGACGGGGCTGGAGGTGGCCAACGCGTCGCTGCTCGACGAGGGCACCGCGGCGGCCGAGGCCATGGCCATGGCCCTGCACGTCAAGGGCGAGAGCCAGGGCGCCTTCTTCGTCTCCGAGCTCTGCCACCCGCAGACGATCGACGTGGTGCGCACGCGCTCGGCGCCGCTCGGGGTGGAGGTGGTGGTGGGCGACCACCGCTCCGTGGATCTGGGCGCGAAGAAGTTCTTCGGCGCGCTGCTGCAGTACCCGGCCACGGACGGCGCGGTGCATGACTACCGGGCCTTCGCGGACAAGGTGCACGCGGCCGGTGGCCTGCTGGTGATGGCCACGGATCTGCTGGCGCTGACGCTGCTCACCCCACCGGGCGAGCTGGGCGCGGACGTGGCGGTGGGCAGCGCCCAGCGCTTCGGCGTCCCCATGGGCTACGGCGGCCCGCACGCGGCCTTCTTCGCCACCAAGAGCGCGTACACGCGGCTGATGCCGGGCCGGCTCATCGGCGTGTCCGAGGATGCCCAGGGCCGGCGCGCGCTGCGCATGGCGCTCCAGACGCGCGAGCAGCACATCCGCCGCGAGAAGGCCACGAGCAACATCTGCACCGCGCAGGTGCTGCTGGCGGTGATCGCCGGCATGTACGCGGTGTACCACGGGCCCAAGGGGCTTAAGGCCATCGCGGAGCGGGTGCACGGGCTCACCGTGCTGCTGGCCCAGGGGCTGACGCGGCTGGGGTACAAGCCCCGGCACGAGCAGTACTTCGACACGCTGCGAGTGGAGCTGCCGCCCTCGCAGGTGCGCACGGTGCTGGGCGCCGCCGAGGCCAAGGGGATGAACTTCCGCCGCATCGACGAGCGCTCCATCGGCCTGTCGCTGGACGAGACGACGCGCCCGGCGGACGTGGAGGCCATCCTCGGGGTGTTCGCCGCGGGCAAGCCGGTGGGGGCCACCCTGGAGGAGCTGGGCGCGGACCTCACCAGCCCGGTGGAGGCGGGGCTGCGGCGCCAGAGCCCGTACCTGACGCACCCGGTCTTCAACAGCTACCACTCCGAGACGGAGATGCTGCGGTACATCCGCCGGCTCGAGGCGCGGGATCTGTCGCTCACGCACTCGATGATCCCGCTGGGCTCGTGCACCATGAAGCTCAACGCCACCGCGGAGATGATCCCGGTGACGTGGCCGCGGTTCGGCGGGCTGCACCCGTTCGCGCCGCCCTCGCAGGCGGCGGGCTACAAGGTCATCTTCGAGCAGCTGGAGAGCATGCTGACGGAGGTGACGGGGTTCGCGGGGTGCTCGCTGCAGCCCAACGCGGGCAGCCAGGGCGAGTACACCGGGCTGCTCGTCATCCGCGCGTACCACCAGAGCCGGGGCCAGGGGCACCGGGACGTGTGCCTCATCCCGTCCTCGGCGCACGGCACCAACCCGGCCTCGGCGGTGATGGCGGGCTACCACGTCGTTGTCACGAAGTGTGATGACCAGGGCAACATCGACATCGCGGAGCTGCGCGCCCGGGCGGAGGAGTACAAGGATCGGCTGGCGGCGCTGATGGTGACGTACCCGTCCACGCACGGGGTGTTCGAGGAGGGGATCAAGGAGATCACCTCGATCATCCACGAGCGGGGCGGGCAGGTGTACATGGACGGGGCGAACCTGAACGCGCAGGTGGGGCTGATGAAGCCGGGGCAGCTCGGCGCGGATGTCTGCCACATCAACCTGCACAAGACGTTCTGCATCCCGCACGGCGGGGGTGGCCCGGGCATGGGGCCCATCTGCGTGGCGCCGCACCTGGTGAAGTTCCTGCCGGGGCACTCGGTGATCTCGCTGAGCGGGACGGAGCGCATCGGCGCGGTCTCCGCGGCCCCGTGGGGCAGCGCGAGCATCCTGCTGATCTCGTGGATGTACATCTCGATGATCGGCGGGGAGGGGCTGACGCAGGCGACGAAGATGGCGATCCTGAACGCCAACTACATCGCGAAGCGGCTGGACCCGCACTACCCGGTGCTCTACCGGGGGAAGACGGGTGGGGTGGCGCACGAGTGCATCGTGGATCTGCGGCACCTGAAGAAGGCGACGGGCGTGGAGGTGGAGGACGTGGCCAAGCGGCTGATGGACTACGGCTTCCACGCGCCCACGGTGTCCTTCCCGGTGTCGGGCACGCTGATGATCGAGCCGACGGAGAGCGAGTCCAAGGCGGAGCTGGATCGCTTCTGCGACGCGATGATCTCGATCCGTGAGGAGATCCGCGAGATCGAGGAGGGCAAGGCGCCCAGGGACAACAACGTGCTGAAGAACGCGCCGCACACGGCGCGGGTCATCACGGCGCCGGAGTGGAACCGGCCCTACTCGCGGGAGAAGGCGGCGTTCCCGACGAAGTGGGTGCAGGAGGGCAAGTTCTGGCCGGTGGTGGGGCGCCTGAACAACGTGCTGGGAGACCGCAAGCTGGTGTGCTCCTGCCCGCCGACCGAGGAGTACATGGAGCCGGTGCCGCCGAAGGCGGCGTAGCCCCCGCGCTCATGGCTCCTGGAAGCACCGAGGCCGTCTCTCCCGCGCGGGAGGGGCGGCCTTCGTGTTGCGCTCGAAGAGGGCGCGAGCCAGCGCAGGGGCTTGAACATGGCTTGGATGCTCATCTCTCTCCTCGTGCCGGTTCCACGTGAACGACGACGTCCACGACATGGGGGAAGGCGGCGTGGAGCCGCTGCTCCACCTGATCCGCCACCTCATGGGCCTGCGCCGTGCTGAGCTGCGGGGCCACCTCGATCTTCAGATCCACGTAGACGCTGTCCTCCATGCCGCGGCTGCGCACGTCCCGGCACGAGAGCACCCCCGACACGCTCAAGGCGAGCTGGCTCACCCGCGCCGCGTCCAGCCGCGCCGTGTCCGAGAGGATCCCCACCGCCTGCCGGACAATCCCGTACGCCACCCAGGCCACGAAGATCAGCACCAGCAGCGCCACCACGCCGTCGGCCCGCGGGTAGCCCATCCACACCAGCCCCAGCGAGAGCAGCACCGCCAGGGTGACGAACACGTCCGAGAGCGTGTGGTTGGCGTCCGCCAGCAGCAGGGAGCTCTTGAGCTGCCGGCCGAAGTGCCGCTCCACGCGCGTCACCGCGAGGTTCACCACCAGGGTGAACACCATCACCCCGGCCATGAGCGGAGTGACTTCGGGGTGCCTGTCGTGCAGGAGCGAGTCGAACGCCATGCGCCCCAGCTCCAGCATGCCGATGCCGATCATCGCCCCGATGCCCAGCGAGGCGATCGCCTCGAACTTGCCGTGGCCGTAGGGATGATCCTCATCCGCGGGCTGGGCCGCCGCCGTCATGGCCACCAGCCCCAGGATGTTGGAGCTCCCGTCGATGAAGGAGTGCAGGCCATCCGCCGTCACCGAGGCGGACTGGTGGAGCAGGCCGAAGACGAGCTTGGCGCCGGCCACGACCCAGTTCGCCACGAGGATCGCCGCGAGCACCTGGCGCACCTTCCGGCTGCGCTCCACGCGGGTGTCTTGGGGTTTGGAGAGAGAGGCTTCCACGGGGGCTGGAACCTAATGTCCCCGGCGCCCGACCGCGAGCCTCGAATGCTCCGCTGTCAGTGGGACTGTCGGAAGAGGCGCATCCGCGGGCCGCCGCCCATCTCCAGGAAGAAGCCGAAGGAGAAGCGCACCGTGGAGTCCCCATCGAGCAGCCCCGCCGGTGGGTTGGGGAAGGGCTGCGCGCGCTGGAACGAGGCGACCGCCTCCAGATCCAGGAAGTCCAGCCCGCTGCTCTTCTCGACGCGGATGTCCTGCACCATGCCCTTCTTGTCCAGCGTCACCTCGAGCAGCGTGTAGCGGTCCTTCCCGCTGTAGATGGAGCCCGTCGGATCTCTCCTGCGCAGCTGGGAGTTGGGATCCCAGTGCATCCCCACGCCCTGCTTCACGCGGTTGAAGAAGCTGGCGTACTTCCACTCGCGGGTGTTGAGGAAGGTGCCGTCTCCTTCCTCCACGTCCTTGAGGTGATCGTTGGGCGCCGCGCCGATGAGCTTGCTCATCACCGCCTCGGAGGGCATGAGCGTGGCCAGCCCGGGCAGCCCCGCCCGTCCGCTGGAGCCCTGCGACTCACCCTCGCCGGAGCCCTGCTGGATGTTCAGCCGCTTGGAGTTGCCCTGAAGGTCCTCGCTCCCGTTGCGGTTGTTGATCTTCATGCCCGGCCCCGGCGAGTCCGGATCCGCCTTCAGCGCGATCTCGTTCCTGCGCTGGATGTCGGGGATCTCGAAGGCGGGCTTGTTGTCCCCCTGGCTCATGGGCGTGTCTTCCTGGCCCACGCCGTTGTTGCCCGCCACCTGGGGCGGCTGCTCCGACGCCTGCGCCACGCCCTCGCGAGAGCGCGGCGCCGTCTGCTGCGGCATGGCGTTGCGGTAGTTGGGCGTCTGCACCCTGGCGCGCGTCTCCTTTTCGACCTTGTTGTCCCGCTCGGCCGCGTACTTCGCGTCGGGCGCCTTCTGATCGTTGCCAGGGGCCACGGCCACCACCTGGCCCGGGGGCTTCTGCTGCTCCTGCTTCTCCTCTTTCTTCTCCTGGACGCGCGGGCGCTCGGTCACCTGCTTCTTCGAGGGCTCACCCCGATTCCTGGCCCACTGCTCCGCCGTCAGCGGGCGCATCGACACGGCGCTCGGGGGCCGCGTCAGGCGCCGCTCGCGCTCCGGCAGGTTCACCTGGATGTAAGAGAAGAGGACCACCACGCCCACGAAGGCCACGTGCGCGAGCACGGCGAACACGAAGGCCACGAGGAGCCGTCCAGGCCCCTCCCGCCTGCGCTTGCGCCTGTCTGGAAGACCCGGTGTGTGCGTGGCCACGTCCTGAATGATAACCCTTGAATCGGCTAGCTACTCCCGAGCCGTCGCCAGGAGAACAGGAGAGCGCGGAAATTTTTCGCGCAGGGGACGGAAAATCGACCTGCCCCCTCGGGAGGGAGGCGGTGAGGGAGCGCTGGGCTCGTCCGGAAGCTCAGTAGATGGGGGCCACCTCGGCCCCGTTGTAGTAGTGCCGGAGGATCGCCCGGTAGCTGTGCCCGGCCTCGGCCCGCCCGATGGCACCTGTCTGACACATTCCTACTCCGTGGCCCCAGCCGCCGCCCCAGAAGACCCAGCCGGTGACGCGGCCCTCGCTGTCCCGCTCGGCCTCCAGCAGCACCATGCTGCTGTTGAGCATCCCGAACAGGCGCCGGATGTTCAGCTCCCCGCGGATCTGCGTCGCGCCTCGCTCTCCGGAGATCGTCAGCACGCGCGCGCGGCCGGACACCCCTCGCTCCGAGAGCTTCATGGCCTGCACCGGCCCCACCCCCAGCTTCTCCGTGAAGGCGTTGACCTGCGCGGCCGTGAGGCGCTTGCCCCAGCGGAACTTGTTCGGTTGCGCGAAGCTGGAGAGCCGGCAGGCCGCCGGCAGCTCCGTGGCGTTGAGGAACTCATCCAGGCGGGCGGGGGTGGGCTGATCGGCGGCGGGCTCCAGCGTGTCCGGCCGCCCGCGCAGGCTGGGATCCGGTGGCCCGCCCCAGACGATCTCGTTGTTCTCCGTGTGCCCGCCGCACACCGCGCTGTAGACGGAGTCCACCAGCCGCCCATCCCTGGCGAAGAGCGCCTCGCCTCGCGTGGCCTCCACCGCGGCGCTCGTGCTGGCCGCCTCGCCCGTGCGGCCCCGGTACACGGCGCAGTGCTGCTCCGAGCACAGCAGGTAGGGATCTCCCAGGTGCTTGGTGCCCACCTTGGCCAGCACCTCGCCCCGCGCCGTCACCGCCTGGGCCTTGAGCGCCTCCATGTGCGCGCGCGCGTAGATCTCCGAGGGCACCAGCCCCTTGAGCAGCTCCTCCAGCTTCACCAGGTTCACCACGGCCAGCTTCCCCAGGCGATCCACGGCCAGCTGGAGCGAGCCCCGGAAGCTGCGATCCTCGAAGCCGTGGTTGTCGTAGCCCACGTTGTGCTCCACCTGCCGCACGTCGAAGCCCGCCCCGTCCAGCGTCTCCGCCGCCAGCGAGTCCTGCGCCAGCCCCACCACGCTGCCATCCGCGTCCCGCACCTCGAGGATGCCTCGCGCCGGGGTGCGTACCTCCTCGAAGAGTGTCGTCCGCACGCCGAACTGGCGCAGCAGCTCCGCCTGGCGCGCCGAGGCCTCCTGGGGCGTGAGCGGCTCGTCCAGCAGCAGCAGGTAGCGCCGGTTGTCGATGACCTTCCCGGCGATCCCATAGAGCGAGCCCTGCACCTGGGTGCGCACGAACAGCCCGCGGGCCTGCCACTCCTGCTGCGCCTCCGCCAGCCCCGCCTTGTCGGAGAACCGGAACTCTCCCAGCTGGATGCGCGCGGTGAGCCCGGCGGGCTCGCCCTGCGTCACCCGGACCTTCCACACCGTGCCGGCGGGCGCCTCCAGCACCTTGTCGTCCGGCCCGCCGAAGCGCACCCGCATGCGCCCGCGAGGCGAGAACGTCACCTCGGGGCGGCCCTCCATGAGCCGGATCGGCACCTGGGGCTCGCCTCCCCGGAAGTCCAACCGCTTCACCTCGGTGGGGGCCGGGAGCCCCTGGGACAGTGACACCTCGGGCAGGGCGGGGACGCCGGCATCCGGCACCGCGGTGGACGGAGGGCCGTCCGCCCCAGGCGCGGTGTCCGCGGGGCCGCCAGAGGCGGGCTGCGGCGGCGTGGCGCAGGCGGCGAGGAGCAGCAGGAGGAGGGCGGGAACGGCCTTGAGCACGGCGGGAGGACCGTAGCCGCGCACAGCCCATGTCGCCACTTCGAGCGCTCGCCGGGCCGCCCGGGCGCCTCCCGAAAAGACGAAGGCCCGATGCGCGGAATCGCATCGGGCCTGGGTCCTTGAGGCGCCACCCGGATTCGAACCGGGGAATGAGGGTTTTGCAGACCCTTGCCTTACCACTTGGCTATGGCGCCGCGAACGGGGACGGTTTTATACGCAGTCCGCCTCGGCTGGGTCAAGGAAGCAACAGCGCACGCCCGGCTTCTCGTCCGCTAGCATCCCCCCGGGCGCACCTGCCCGCTGGAGAGGGGTTCGCGGATGTTGCATGGCTATGGGCTGTACCAGGAGGAGCACGAGGCCTTCCGCCGCACCGTGCGCGCGGTGATCGAGAAGGAGCTCCTCCCGTTCGCCAGGGAGTGGGAGGCCCGGGAGGAATTTCCGCGGGAGCTGTACCCGCGCTTCGGCGAGCTGGGGTTCCTGGGGCTGAAGTACCCGGAGGTGTATGGCGGCTCGGCCGCGGGAGAGCTGTACGAGGCGGTGCTGCTGGAGGAGCTGGGCCGGTGCGGCTCGGGCGGCGTCTCCGCGGGCCTGGCCGCCCAGTTCACCATCGCCACCGGCCCCATCCACCTGTTCGGCACGGATGCGCAGAAGCGGCGCTTCCTCGCGCCCGCCATCCGCGGCGAGAAGATCGGCGCCCTGGGCATCACCGAGCCGGACGCCGGCTCGGACGTGGCGGGCCTGCGCACCACCGCCGTGCGAGACGGGGAGCACTACGTCGTCAACGGCTCGAAGATCTACATCACCAACGGGGTGCGCGCGGACTTCGTGGTGCTGGCGGTGAAGACGGATCCGGCGGCCGGCCACAGGGGCCTGTCCATGCTCCTGCTGGAGAAGGGCACCCCGGGCTTCAGCGTGGGGCGCAAGCTGCAGAAGCTCGGCTGGCGCGCCTCGGACACCGCGGAGCTGTTCTTCGAGGACTGTCGCGTGCCCGCCGAGAACCTGCTCGGCCAGGAAGGGCAGGGCTTCTATCAGATCATGGGCAACTTCCAGTGGGAGCGCCTGTCCCTGGCCCTGGGGGCGCTCGGGGCAATCGAGGACATGCTGGAGCAGTCCATGGCGTACGTGAAGCAGCGGCGCGCCTTCGGCCAGTCCCTCAGCGGCTTCCAGGTGGTGCGCCACAAGCTCGCCGAGCTCTTCACCGAGTTCGAGTGCGCACGCCAGCTCACCTACCACGCGCTGCGCCTCCACGTGGGCGGCCAGTACGCCGTGGCGCAGACCTCCATGGCCAAGAAGGTGGCCACCGAGACGTGCTGCCGCGTCGCCGACGCCTGTCTCCAGCTCCACGGCGGCGCGGGCTACATGATGGAGTACGACATCCAGCGCCACTGGCGCGACGCCCGGCTGGGCCCCATTGGCGGAGGCACCAGCGAGGTGATGAACGAGATCATCGCCAAACAGCTGGGCCTGTGAGGCGTGCCCGGGGCTCCTGGGGGAGGGGCAGGCAGGGGAGCAATCCGGAAGGGGGCCGTCACACTCCGCGTTGCATTCAGAGGAAGGCACGTGGTGGAGGAGGTCCCAATGGAGCTGCGCATCCCCTGCGCCGAGCTGTACATGAGGCTTGGGGACGACGATGTGCTCGTACTCGACTGCCGCTCCCCGGATAACTGGGAGCAGGTGGAGTTCCACATCCCCGGCTCGCTTCGGATGACCCCGGAAGAGGTCATCCGGGATTTCTTCGTACTGCCGGATGATGAGCTCATCGTCCTGTGCGGCTGTGAGGATGACTGGGAAAATGTAAGCCGCCTCTGCCAGCTGCTCCTTCTCCGTGGGCGGAATGCCGTCTGCCTGGAGGGGGGCATCCAGGCCTGGGTGGCCGAGGGCTTCCCGACCGAAAGGCACGTGTGTCCGACGCCTGCCCTGAACGACTCGCACGCGGCGGGCGAACGGTGGTAAGCAGCGCGGGATTCACGGGAGATAACGCACCATGTCGAAGCTCCGCGCCGTCCTGATTGGCGCCACCGGCCTTGCGGGCCAGCAGTTCATCGCCGCCCTCCAGAACCATCCCTTGATCGAGCTCACCGGGCTGGCGGCCTCGCCTCGCTCGGCGGGCAAGCCCTACGCCGAGGCGCTGCGCACGGCCAACGGCATGACGGCGTGGTTCGTCCCCGAGCCCCTGTCGCCCGAGCTGGCCCGGATGACCGTGCTCAGCGGTGACGAGGTGAAGGGCAAGGACTTCGACATCGCCTTCTCCGCGGTGGAGGCGGACGTCGCCCGGGAGCTCGAGCCCCGGCTCGCCAAGGACATCCCCGTCTTCTCGGCCGCGAGCGCCTTCCGCTACGAGGCGGACGTGCCGCTGCTGATCCCGCCCGTCAACGCCGCGCACGCGCCGCTCGTGCGCGAGCAGCAGCGCCGCCGTGGCTTCAAGGGCTTCATCGTCCCCATCCCCAACTGCACCACCACGGGCCTGGCCGTCACCCTGGCCCCGCTGGCCGAGCGCTTCGGCATCAAGGCCGTGCTGATGACGAGCCTCCAGGCCATGTCCGGCGCCGGGCGCTCGCCGGGCGTCATCGGCCTGGACATCCTGGACAACGTCATCCCCTTCATCCCCAAGGAGGAGGGGAAGGTGGAGGTGGAGACGAAGAAGATCCTCGGGGCCCTGCAGCCGGACGGGGCGGCCATCGCCGGCCATGACGTGAAGGTGTCCTGCACGTGCACCCGCGTGGCGGTGCTCGAGGGCCACACCGAGTCCGTCTTCGTGTCGCTGGGGAAGAAGGCCTCCGTCGAGGAGGTGGTGGCGGCCATGCGCGAGTGGAAGGGCGCCGAGCTCTCTCGTGGCCTGCCCTCCGCCCCGCCGCAGGCTCGCTGGATCGAGGTCCTCGATGATCCCTTCCGTCCCCAGCCCCGGGTGGATCGGGACACCCACGGGGGCATGGCCACCACGGTGGGCCGGGTCCGCGAGGATGGGGTGCTGGAGAATGGCTTCAAGTACGTGCTCGTCTCCCACAACACGAAGATGGGGGCCGCCAAGGGAGCCATCCTGGTGGCGGAGTTGATGCGAGCCCAGGGCCTGCTGGGCTGATGAGCGGGTGGCCTGAAATCAGGTGCCGCCGCCACTAAAAACCGTTTACTGTGCGCGCCCGCTGACTGTTCGCGCTGAGGAGATCCTTCGATGGCCTATGTCGTCGCCGAGCCTTGCATCAAGTGCAAGTACACCGACTGTGTCGAGGTGTGCCCGGTCAACTGTTTCTACGAGGGAGAGAACTTCCTCGCCATCCACCCGGACGAGTGCATTGACTGTGGGGCGTGCGAGCCGGTGTGCCCCACCAAGGCGATCTTCCCGGAGACCGAGCTGCCGGAGAAGTGGGCGGAGTTCAAGGCGCTGAACGCGGAGTTCTCGAAGAAGTGGCCGAACATCGCGGAGAAGAAGGAGCCGTTGCCGGAGGCCGAGGAGTTCAAGGACAAGACGGGCAAGCGCGGCGAGCTGAGCTCCGAGCCGGGTGGCAAGAGCTGACAGGTCGCCTGTGTTGGGTGTGACGAGGGCTCTCCGCCGTCAGGCGTGAGGGCCCTCTGTCGTTGGCCTCACTCCGCGTGCAGGGCGCGCAGCCGGAGCCCTCGGGCCCCCAGCGCCTCCCGGATTCGGGAGAGATCCTCCTGGGCCAGCGGGCCGTGGCGCCCCTGGATGCGCAGCGCCACCTCGCGCGGGCCGGTGCGCTCCACCTCCACCATGGCCGACAGGGGCCAGCCGAGGCTCATCCGCAGCGCGGGCCGCTGGGAGCGGACGAAGACCTCGATCTTCTCGATGAGCTCCAAGGCCGCCTGGACTCTGAGCTGCGGGTTGGGGGAGTCCGGAGGGGCCAGGCCCGCCACGCTGGCGGCGAGCCGCGGCTCCCCCGCCTGGGTGCTGCCTTCCACGGGGGTGGGCCCCAGCGAGGGCTCGGCGAGCGGGGGCGCGGCGCGAGGCGTGAGGGGCAGGGGGGGCTCCACGGGGAGCTGGCGCGCCAGCTCCTGGGAGATCAGCTCGGAGAGGCGGTGCTCGGTCTTCTCCTGGTTCGCCGCCTGGGCCTCGGTGCGGATGCCCTGGAGCCGATGTGCCTCGCCGTGCATCGCCCGGCGGGCCTGACCGAGGCTCTCCGCGTTGGCGAGGGCGCTCCGGGACGGGCTGAGGACGGGGCCTCGGGCGAGGGCAGAGCCCGCGGGGCGGGAGGTGCTCGAAGGGGGCTGCGTGCCGCTCCCCGCGGGCTGGGGCATCCGCGAGGGGGACGTCCCGGGACCGGGCAGGAGCGCGGGGCGGGGCGGCGCGGGAGGCCTGGGCGGGGGCTGCGGCGCTCCGGTCTGCTGGAGCACTCGGTGGAACGGGGCTGAAGCCGGCGTGGGCCTGGCTGGCGTGGCGGGGTTGTGCCCGTGGACCTTCATGGACTCCTCACGGCTGGGGTGCAGCCGGGAGGGAGCACGGGCCATGCCAGCGGCGCTCCCTCGGAGAGCCCGCACGGCGACCGTTCAGCCGGTGGACGGAGCGTCCGGGAACGGAGACGGTGCTAGCGCCGCTGGCCGAAGCCGCCGGGCTGGGTGGGCGCTATCCCGGTCAGATCGTTGAACGCCACCGGGCAGGCGGCGGTGGCATTCGGGTCCGCGAGCAGGGCGCCCTGGGACCAGTCCCGATCCTCGAAGAGGAGCGCGTCGCGGACCTCGACCTGGGTGATGCCCTTCTTGTACTCCCACAGCCGGCCCCGCACGAGCATCCGGGAGCCCTTGGGGACCTGGTCGATGTTCAGGAACTGCTTCTCGGCGAGCCGCGCGGTGACGTTCACGCCCTTGGGCTTCTGGGTGGGGATGCCGAAGGGGTTGATCCGCCCGGCGTTCGGATCGGGCGGGTACCAGACGAGCCGGGCGATCATGGCGGGGGGCTCCTCCTCCACGGGCACGCCGCGGCGCTTCTTCGGCTTCTTCTTCTTCTCCATCGCCGCGTCGATGAACTCGAGCCCCCCGAAGACGACGTCCCGGTCGATATAGGCGTCGCGGAACATGCCCTCGGCGGTGCTGGCGGCGGCGCTGTTGGCCTTCACCACCTCCACGGTGTAGCGCTCCCGCAGGACGGGGAGCGTGAGCAGGAAGCTGTCCACGGGCTTTACGCCCTCGGCCAGGAAGCGCAGCTTGCTCAGATCCATCACCGGGTAGTACGGCGACAGCGCGGTCGCGGTGCCGAGCCACTCCTGGGAGAGCTTTCGATCGATGAGCACCCGCCGCACCATGGACACGAAGTAGGTGGTGCCCGGGAAGCGAGCGTTGGACAGCTGCAGGTTCAGCGCCTGGATCAGGGCGGGATCGAGATAGAAGTTCTCGTCGCGCTTGTGG
The DNA here is from genome assembly GCA_016926755.1 of Myxococcaceae bacterium. Lineage (GTDB taxonomy): Bacteria > Myxococcota > Myxococcia > Myxococcales > Myxococcaceae > Hyalangium. The sequence continues at coordinate 19,646 of JAFGNZ010000208.1, forward strand.
AAGTAGGGAGCGGTCTCACCCAGGAGCGTCAGCAGGCCGCCGACGACCTGGACGCAGTTGGGATCGTGGGTCCCCTTGAGCAGCACCGCGTGCACCTTCGACTTGGCGAAGCGCCTGTCCAGATCCTCCTCTTTGAAGACCGGGGGAGCCCCCGGGCTGAAGAGCTGGGCGGAGGCCGGCAGGGACAGCAGTCCCAGAGCAAGGGCGAGCAGTGCGGAGCGCATCGGCTCCAGGTTATCACGGAGCGGGGGGCGGGATGGGCACGGGCGGGGGCTGGGGAGTCGGGACGGGGGAGGCCTGGAGGACGAACAGGGCAGCCACCAGCTCCAGCCCCCCGGCCACGGCGAACAGCGCGTGCCCGCCGCCGAGCAGGGCATAGGCCGCACCGGAGGCAGCGAACCCGACGAGGCCGCCGAAGCCGAAGGTGATCGCGGTGAACAGCCCTTGGCCCGAGGCGCGCAAGTGCTGGGGCACCCGGCGGGCCACGAAGGCCACGCTGGCGACGTAGAAGACCCCGAAGGTCATCGAGTGGAGCAGCGAGAGCGCGACCAGCGGGATGGGGGAGGTCACGAGCGCCATGCCCCCCCAGCGCAGCCCGCTCAGGGCGAAGGCGAGGCACAGCAGGTGACGCGGGGCGATGCGCTCGGCCAGCCGAGGGTAGAGCAGCAGCGCCGCCACCTCCGCCACCACACCCACTCCGGCCGCGAGGCCCACCACCGAGGGAGGGAGGCCGAGCGCCAGGACATGGATGGCGAGCATGCCGTTGTAGGGCGTGCAGGCCATCCAGTGCAGGCAGGTGGCCGCCATCAGCCAGCGCAGATCCTTGTTGTCGCGCAGGAGCTGGAGCCCCGCCAGCGGGTGGGGAGGCGGGCCGGGTGGGGTGCGGGAGCGCAGGGTGACGCCCCAGGCCGCGAGCATGACCAGGAGCGTCAAGGCGACGAGCACGGTGGAGCGGTCCACCTGGCGCACCAGCAGCCCGAAGGTGGTGGTGGAGAGGATGAAGCCCAACGAGCCGAAGAGGCGCAGGTACGCGAAGCTGCCACCCTTCTGGGCCACGTGGTTGAGCGCGAGGCTGTCCAGCATGGGGATGATGGAAGAGGCGAAGCAGGCGTAGGCGCCGAGCGTCACCGCGAGGGCCAGGAAGCCGTCCACGCGCAGCAGGGGCGCGAAGCAGAGGGCGGCGCAGGCGACCAGGGCGGTGAGCACGCCACTGAGACGGCCCGTGCGATCGGCGAGGTGTCCCCAGAGGGGCGGGGCCAGCAGGGAGGCGAGCGGAAAGAGCGCCAGCAGGAGGCCTACCTCGGTCGTCGACAGTTCGAGCGAGCGCAGGTAGGCCGGCAGGAACGGCTGCGTAATGCCGACCGTGGCGAAGTAGAGGAGGTAGAAGCCGGCGAGCGGGACCCGCCCGGCGACCTGGGGAGCGGTCATCACGAGAGGCGGGTCCTTAGCACAGCCACGCTTTTTCCGGCTGTTTGAGCTGCGGGCTTTTGTGTACGGTGCTGGGGACATGCCCGACTCGGAGAACATCCAGCCCGTCACCATCAGCCCGATCCAGAACGAGGCGGAGCTCTTCCAGGCACTGGCCATCCGCGAGGTGGTGTTCATCGAGGAGCAGCACGTCCCCGAGGGCATCGAGCGCGACGCCGAGGACGCGAAGGCCTACCACGTGCTCGCCTTCCAGGGCGGCCACGCGATTGGCACCGGCCGCCTGGTGATGCTGCCGCAGCCACCGGAGGGGCAGTCCGGGGCGTGGGCGCAGATCGGGCGCATGGCGGTGCTCCAGTCGCACCGCAAGGCCCGGGTGGGCTCCAAGCTGCTCCAGACGCTCGAGGAGGAGGCGCGGCGCCGGAAGGTGGACGGCATCATGCTGCACGCCCAGCTCTTCGCGCTCGAGTTCTACAAGAAGCACGGCTACGAGCCGGTGGGCGGCGTGTTCATGGAAGCTGGCATCGAGCACCTGGAGATGCACAAGAAGCTCTGAGGCTCAGCGTCGCGGAGGGCGTGGAGCGGGGGGCTGCGCGTGGCGCGGGTCCTCGGGCCAGCTGTGCCGTGGGTACTTGCGGCACAGCTCCTTGCGGATGGCCGGGTAGTGGCGCTCCCAGAAGCCGGCGAGATCGGTCGTCACCTGCACGGCGCGCATGTTGGGGGCCAGCAGGTGCAGCACCAGGGGCACGCGGCCGGCGCAGACGCTGGGGCCCTGGGCCATCCCGAAGAAGTCCTGCAGGCGGGACTCCACCCAGGGGGGCTTGCCCGGCTCGTAGTGCACCTTGACGCCGCGGCCGCCGGGCAGGGTGACGCGCTCGGGGGCGTGGGTGGACAGCAGGCGCGCCTGCTCGGAGGTGAGGCGCGCGTTGAGCGCATCCAGCAGGGAGACGCCCTCCAGATCCGCGAAGCTGCGGGCCCCGGCGCAGAGGGAGGCCAGCGAGTCGCGCAGGAAGGCCTCGTCCACGGCGGGGAAGCTGGCCTGGGGGAAGGCCTCCGCGAGCAGGGCCACGCGGGTGCGCCACTGGGTGAGGGCCTCGGGATCGGCGAAGCGCCCGGGGCCGGCGGCGAGCGCGGCCTCCACGAGCACGCGGGCGGTCTCCTCGGAAGGGGGCGCGGGCGTGCGGGTCTCCTCCAGCACGAGGTTGCCGTAGGCCAGCCGGGTGACGCGCTCGACGCGGCGGGCGTCGGCGTTCCACTGGAGGGCATCCAGCTCTTCCAGGGCCTCCGGGTAGAGATCCAGGAGCCACTCGGGCTCCACGGCGCTGGCCAGCCGCACGACGGCGCCGCGGCCGGGGCGCTCCTCGGCGTCCACGGTCACCATCAGCTCGGCGTCCTGCACCACGCTCAGCTCGGAGAGGGTGGCGGTGCCGCCTCCGAAGAGGAGCAGCTCCGGGGCGCGAGGCCTGCGCCGCTTCGCGACGCGATCCGGGTAGCCGGCGAGCGCGCTGAGCATCAGCGCCTCCTCGCGGGCCTCGGGGCGGTCCGGGCGTGCGCCCTTGTCCTTCACCGCGCGGCGCAGCTGGCGCTGCACCCGGCCCACGGCCTGGACGGCGCCGGGCTCCAGGGAGAGGGAGTGGAGGCGCCCCGAGGCGAAGTCCGCGCGCTCGGCCTCGCGGAAGCGCTCCAGGAGCTCCAGCAGATCCGAGGGGCCGCTGACGACGGCGGCCGAGCGCCCCGGGCCGCTGAGGTTCGCGCGGGCCTCGCGGCGGATATCGCGCTCGCCCATGAGCGCGGCGAGCACGGCGGCATCGGCTCCCACTCCTCGGCGCTCACCCTCCACGATGATGCGGGCCTGGCGGGGGTGGACGGGGAAGCGGAGCAGCCGGTTGCCGATGTCGGTGACGCGGCCCTCGGCGTCCACCGCGCCGAGCCGGCGCAGCAGCGTCTCGGCGGCCTCGAGCGCGGCGGCGGGAGGGGGTTCGAAGAAGGGGAAGGAGGCGAAGTCGCGGACCCCCGAGGCGCGCAGCGCGAGCACCGTCTCCGCGAGATCCACCCGGCGGATCTCGGGGGCATCCTGCTCGGGGCGGCCATCGAAGTCGTGCTGGGTGTAGAGCCGCAGGCAATGGCCAGCGCGGGTACGGCCGGCGCGGCCGGCGCGCTGGGTGGCGGAGGCGCGGCTCACCTTGGCCAGCTTGAGGGTGGGCAGGCCGGACCAGGGGGAGTGCGAGGCCACGCGGGCCAGCCCGCTGTCGATGACCACGGCGACGCCGTCAATGGTGACGGACGTCTCTGCCACGTTGGTGGAGAGGATGATCTTCCGGCGCGAGCTGCGGCGCACGGCGCGGTCCTGCTCGGCGGGGGGGAGATCTCCATGCAGCGGGAGGACCTCGGCGCCGTGGCGCTCGGCGAACTCGGCGCAGGCGTCACGGGCGCGGCGGATCTCTCCGGCGCCTGGGAGGAAGACGAGGACATCGCCGTCCAGGCCGGCCGCGAAGACGCGCTTGATGCCGGAGAGCACCTGGACGTCGAGGTGCCGATCATCGGCGGTGGGCAGGTACTCGAGGCTGACGTCGAAGCGGCGGCCTTCGGAGCGCAGGCCGGGGCAGCCGCCGAGGTAGGCGCGGATGGGCTCGGCGTCGAGCGTCGCGGACATGACGACGAGCTTGAGGTCCGGCCGCGAGCTCTCCTGGAGCCGCCGGAGCATGGCGAGGGAGATGTCCGCGGAGAGGTGGCGCTCGTGGAACTCGTCGAGGACGACGATCCCCACATCGCGCAGCCCGGGATCGCTCAGGAGGCGGCGGCCCAGGACGCCTTCGGTGACGAAGGACAGGCGCGTCTTGGGGCCACGGACGTCCTCGAAGCGGACCTGGTAGCCGACGGTCTCTCCCACGCGCTCGCCGATCTCTTCGGACACGCGCTGTGCCGCGAGCCGGGTCGGCAGCCGCCGGGGCTGGAGGACGACGATCTCCTTGCCCTGAGTGAGCCCCGCCTCCAGGAGCGCGCGAGGCACGCGAGTCGTCTTGCCCGCGCCCGGGGGAGCCTCCAGCACGAGCGATCGCGCGCCGCGAAGCGTGGCGACGATCTCCGGCAGGAGCGGGTCGATGGGGAGGGCGACTTCGGGCATGGCCGGTCTTCTAACGCGGGGCTGCGCGGCGTTCAGGCGGTCTCGGGGGGAGTCTTGGACTCGGCCTTCTTGCGTCCACGGCGGGCGGGTCGGGCCTCGGCGGGCTCGGCGGCGGCAGCCGACTCGGTCGGAGCCACGGCGTCGGCAGGCTGTGAAGCGGGCTCGGGGGCGGGCGCCGTGCGGGCAGAGTCCTCCAGGGGCTCCTCGGTGGCCTCGAGCTCCGAGCCCTCGTCGGCGCCCTCGGGAGGCAGCTCGGGGCTCGACTCCTCGAAGCCGAAAGGCATGCCCCGGCCAGCACGCCGCTTGGGCTTGGCCGAGAGGCCTGTGGAGTCGAAGGCCTCCGGGAGGGGAACGAGCGCGGCTTCGGCGAGCAACCGCGCCTGGCGCACGGCGACGTCCAGGCGGGCGCCGACCGAGATCAGCTCCGCGCGCAGCGGGGCGGTCTGGTTGTCAGACAGGTTGGCGGGGGCGAGGCTGGCCTGCCAGGCGGCATGGGTGCGGGCCACCTGCTCCACCACGGGGCGGACGAAGGCGAAGTCGTCCTGGCTGAAGATGCGGGTGACGTAGCTGGACTTGAGGCGCCGCTCGTAGGCGGTGGCGAACTCGTTCACGGCCTCCTGGGGCGCGCGGCGGAGCTGAGGGAACTTGAGGTGGGGGAAGAGGGCCTCGATGACGGGGGAGCGGCTGCTGGCGCAGAAGGTGATGCCGGCGTGCAGCTTCTCCAGGGCATCCACCCACAGGTTCTGCTGCTGGAAGGAGAACTCCTCGCGAGCCTCTTCCAGCTCGGGGAGATCCTTGGCGCGCTCGATCAGGGCGGGGGCGGGGGCCAGGCTGGTGCGGACCAGGCGCAGGGCGGTGGCCATCCACTCCTTCTCGGCCTCCAGCCCCTCCTTGTCCGCGAGCATGTCGCTGGCAGTGGCGAGGCGGGCCTCGAACGCCTCGGCGAAACGGATGAGATCGTAGGCTTCCAGGGTGGACAGCGACATGCGGTGGAGCTCCTCGGGAGGGCGGGGGAGATACCACACCCGGCGGCCTCTCGGAGCAGGCGTGCGAGGGGTCAGCGATCCTGCAGGAGGGCCTCGAGCGCCCCCTGTGCGGTGAAGTCCGGGAAGGCGAAGTCGGCGCCGGCCTTGACGAGCGCCTCGGGCGTGAAGTTGCCAGTGCCCACACCGATGCAGACGGCTCCGATGCCTTTGGCCGCGTCGACATCCTTGGGGGTATCCCCGATGACGACCACGCGGCACTGCTCCAGGGAGGTGCTCAGCAGCTGGGCGCCGCAGCGAGCGCCATGGCGGATGAGCTCCACCCGGTCCTCGTGGTCGCACCCGAAGCCGCCGAAGGCGAACTGATCATAGATGCCGACGTGCTCCAGCTTGACCCGGGCGCCCTCGCGCACATTGCCGGTGCCGAGCCCCACGGCGAAGCCGGATCGGGAGCGGGCCTCCGCCACGGCCTCGCGCATGCCGGCGTGGACGAAGTAGTGACGCTGCTCGGCGCGCTGCACTTCTTCGTGGAGGAACGAGACGTAGCAGTCGATGAGGACGTCAATGGCCTGGGGGCTGTCTTCGGCGCCGATGATGCTCAGGGCCTTGCGGACGATGGCCCGATCGGTCATCCCGGACAGGCTGAAGGAGTCACACGCGTCGTAGCGGCCGTGAAGCTTCTCGAAGGCGCGCGAGATGGCCCGGCGTCCCGCGCCACCGGTGGTGACGAGGGTCCCATCGATATCGAAGAGGAGCACGGTTGGACGCATGGGCCCCATGTAACGGAAGGCCCTGCCCGAAGCGAGCGTGGAAGTGGGGGAGGGTGGGGGCGCCTGGCGGCGGTTCAGGGCTCGGCGAAGGTGAGGCCTTGCTGGAGGGCCTCTCGTACGAGTGGCTCCTGCTCGAGGGGGAGGCGCTCTTCGAGGGCTTGCCGCACCTGTGCGCCACCCAGGCGCCCGAGCGCGCGGGCCACGGCGATGCGGACGTGCTCATCCGGATCCTGGAGGAAGGGCAGCAGGGTGGCAATGGCCTCCGAGCCCGTGCGCAGCCCGAGCGCGGTCGCGGCGCTGGCGCGGAGGGAGGGCTGGGTGTTCGTATCTCCGAGGAGGGTGCGGAGCCGCTCGGTGGCCTGTGGATGGTCCACGGCGGCCATGGAAGTCACGGCCCGGGCTCGCTGGGGAGGGGGCGCCTTGGGGTTGAAGGCCAGCTCCTCGAGGACGCTGAGCGCGGCGGGGCCCAACGGCCTCCAGCGCGTCTCGTAGGGAGGGAACGCATCGGGGCGCTCGAGGAGCGAGACCACCTCCGCGCGCAGCTCCTGGCCGGGCAGGGGAGAGGAGCTCTCCTGGGCAGGAGGCTCTGCGGGAGCGGCCTGGAGCACGTTCCCATGGCCGAAGAGGAGGACGGCGGCGAGGAGGGCGGTCGGCCTGGACATGCGATGCTCCTTCGGATGAGAGCCTGGGTTATATGCCGGCTGGGAGCCTGGCTCGCCACGCCCCGAGGGCTTTCGCTGAAACTGGATAGTTGAAGCTGCTGGGACCGTCGTTATGGTGGCGACCGCCATGGCCGGACGCGTCTTCTTCTTCCTCCAACATGCCACCTACGAGCCCGCGTTCCAGGCGGCATCGATGGGCATCACCGCGGCGGCGATGGGGGACGAGGTGTACTTCGTCTTCGCCTTCGACGCGCTCCGCCAGCTCGTCCGAGGCAGCTTCGGCCTGCCGCACAGCGAGAAGGAGCGTGCGGAGAGTGCACGCGCGGAGGGACTGGGGGTGCCCACTCCGGCACGGATGCTCGAGGAGGCCCGGGCGCTCGGCGCGAAGCTGATCGCCTGCGACACGACGGTGCGCATCTGCGGCTTCGTCCCACAGGAGCTGGAGGGCACACTGGACGAGGTGATGGGGTTGGCCTCGCTCTGGCGCATGACGACGGGGGCCCGCACGCTTGCTCTCTGAGCGTCGTCAGCTCTGAGTGGAACTTGACAGCGGGATTTGAACGGCTGGTGTAGGCCTCGGAGGGCTGTAGCCTCGGTGCCGAGGGGCACGGTACTCTCTTGGGGCCGTTGTCCTTGAAAGAAACCAAGAAGCGGGCGCCGGTGCCCGCGTGAGGAAGAAAGACAGTATGCGCGCCAAGCAGAGCCTTCTGAGCGCCTTCGTCGTTGGCATCGTCGGAGGCGCGCTCGTGTCTGCCTGTCAGACCTATGACTTCGAGCCGGTGGAGCCCCTCGCGCTCGCGCAGACGACGGTGGGGGACGTCATCAGCGCGAAGGCGTCGAAGCCCAACATGATGGTGCTGCTGGACACCTCGGGCTCCATGACGTTGCCGGTGGACGGCAGTGATCCGGACTGCCAGATCGCCGGCACCAACCCCCCGAGGCTGTGCGGCGAGCAGGGGCAGCCGGACTGTGACGTGAACGTGTGCCCCACGCGTTGGACGGAGATGAGGAGCGCCATGTCGACGTTCCTCGGCACGAGCGGAGCCATTGCCCGCTTGGGGCTGACGACCTACCCGGCCTCCACGGGCTCCACCTCGACTCAGTGCGCGGCCTCGACCTCGGTCAAGATCCCGATCCCTCAGGTCGAGGACTCGGACACCGCTGGGCTGCAGGGGACGGCGAATTCCATCTCGGATTGGATCCTCTCGGTCCCCGTCAATGATGGGCCGCTGGGTGGTACCCCCACCAGCCTGAGCCTCAAGTTCGTGGGGGAGCAGCCGGACCTCCAGACGAGGGATCGCGACGACTTCATCCTCCTGCTGACGGATGGTCTGCCCAACTGCAACCCCCAGGCTCCCAACCCGACGACCTGCACCTGCACCCAGACGACGAGCTGCGGCTCCACTGCGCTGGTGTGCCTGGACAAGGACGCGTCCGTGTCCGCGGTCTCCGAGCTGCGCGCGCAGAAGGACATCCGGACCATCGTGATCGGGTTCGGCGCGGAGACGGCCTCGGGCGCGGGCCCGGAGACGCTGAACGCCATGGCCGAGGCCGGTGGCTTCGCGCGCAGCTGCACCGCGGATGCGGACTGTGGAGCGGGAGACACGTGCGAGGTGGCCAGGCAGCTGTGCCGCAGGCGCTTCTACCAGGCCGCCAACCAGGACGAGCTGCACGCGGCGCTCCTGGAGATCATCAACCGCGTTGGCGATGACGATCCGTGCCTGCTCAAGCTCGATGCGGCCCAGCGCCCTTCGGATCCCAGCCTGATCGTCGTCTACGTGGACGACGAGGTGATGGAGCCCGGCGCGAACAACTGGGAGCTGACGAGCGAGGGTGTCCAGTTCGTCGGTTCGACCTGTGACCGTATCCTGTCCTCGACAGAGGCGAACCCGATCAAGCTCGAGGCGCGTGCGGTTCAGCGCAAGTAGCTCCAGGGCGCTTTACCCGGCGCGGGGCGGCGATTAAGAGGAGTCGCGCCGCCGCCCCGCCCATGAAGATCACGATCCTCTCGCGCTCTGCTTCCATCCCGTCCACCCGGCGCCTCGCCGAGGCCGGACGCGCGCGAGGACACCAGGTCCGCGTGCTGAACCCCGGACGGGTGGAGATGCACCTGGATGGGCGCAGCGCGAGCCTCTACCACAAGCGCAAGAAGCTGCCGCCCTGTGACGTGGTGATCCCGCGCATCGCCCAGTCCATCAACA
>JAFGNZ010000209.1 GCA_016926755.1 Myxococcaceae bacterium
CGGCACGGTGACCTTCACGGCCACGAACGTGAGCTTCACGCCGACGCCGGGCTTCAGCGGCACCACGACGTTCACGTACACGATCTCCGATGGCAACGGCGATGAGGCCACGGCCATGGTCACCGTCACGGTGCCCGCGGCCAACACTCTGCCCACGGCCGTGGACGACAGCCTCACGGTGGACGAGGACAGCCCGGCCACGCCGGTGGATGTGCTGGCCAACGACAGCACGGCGCCGGATGTGGGCGAGACGCTGACCATCACGGCGGTGACGCAGCCTGCCAACGGCACGGTGACCTTCACGGCCACGGAAGTGAGCTTCACGCCGGCCGCGAACTTCCACGGCCCCACGTCGTTCACCTACACGGTGTCCGACGGCAACGACGGCGAGGCCACGGCCACCGTCAACGTCACGGTCAACTCGATCAACGATCCTCCGACGGGCGTGGAGGACACCTTCACGGTCGATCCGTCTGCCGGGCCCACGAACCTGGACGTGCTGGCCAACGACCTGAGCACTCCGGATCAGGGGGAGACGCTCACCGTCTCGGCCGTCACCCAGCCGACGAGCGGCGGGACGGTGGCCATCGCCACGGGAGGTTCGGCGGTGGTGTTCACGCCGGCCGTGGGTGCCACGGGCTCGGTGACGTTCACGTACACGATCTCCGATGGCAACGGAGGTACGGACGAGGTGGACGTGACCGTGAACATCGCTGGCGACTCCGATGGCGACGGTCTGGCCAATGACGAGGAGGTGGAGTTCGGGACCGATCCGTTCGACAACGACACGGATGACGACGGTGTCCCCGACGGCACGGACGGCCTCGTCGACACGGATGGAGACGGCGCGATCAACGCGCTCGATGAGGACAGTGATGGGGACGGTTTGTACGACGGCACCGAGGCGGGGGTGACCGTTGCGACGGCGCCCACGGGCACCGACAAGAACCACGCGCACTTCCGGCCGGACGAGGATCCGTCCACGACCACCAACCGGCTCGTCGCCGACACGGACGAGGACCTCCTCACCGACGGCGCCGAGGACGCCAACCACAACGGTCACGTTGATGCGAACGAGACCGACCCGAACAAGGCCGACACGGATGATGACGCCCTCACGGATGGTGTCGAGGTGACCGGCGAGAACCCCACCGATCCCCTGCGGGCCGACTCGGACAGCGACGGCCTCAATGATGGTGCCGAGGACCAGGACCACGACGGCAGCCGCGATGCGAATGAGACGGACCCGAACATCGCCGACACCGACAACGGTGGTGCGGGTGATGGCCTCGAGGTCGAGGGCGGCACCGACCCGCTGGACGACACGGATGACTACGTGATCGCCGGAAGCGGCTGTGCCTCGACGGGGGCCACCAGCCTCATGCCGCTGGTGCTGTTGCTCGGCCTGCCGCTGCTGCGGCGGCGCCGCGCGGCGGGCGGCTCCCACCTGGCTTCTCGAGCTGGGGCCTGGGGGCTGCTGGGGGTGCTGGCCGTCCTCGTGGCGGCGCCGGCGAACGCCCAGAGCCCGGTCTCCCAGAAGATCGACGTGCAGCAGTTCAAGCCGGGCCCTGGTGCCCATGACGTGCTGGGCCTCCAGAGCGCGAAGGTGGCCCCGCACCTCAACTGGAACCTGGGCGTTTCGGTGAGCTTCGCGAAGGACCCGCTCACCTTCCTGGATCCGCGTCAGGACGCCGTCGTCTACAAGCTGGTGGAGAACCAGCTCACCGTCGATCTGATGGGGGCCATCTCCTTCCTCGATCGGTTCGAGCTCGGCCTGGCGCTGCCCATCTCCTCGCAGAAGTCCCAGGCGTCGCCTACCGTGGAGCCGCTGTTCCCCGAGGGCGTGGACAAGACGGGCCTGGGCGATCTGCGCCTGGTGCCCAAGGCCCAGCTGTACTCCACGGGCGGGCTGCACCTGGGCGCCGCACTGCCGATCCATCTGCCGACGGGGGGCAGCTCGAGCTTCTTCGGGGGCGGGTTCTCCGTCCGCCCGAGGCTGCTCGGTGAGTGGGGCAGCGATGGGGGGCTGCGCGTGCTGGCCAACGTCGGCCTCAACCTGCGCTCCAAGCAGCAGCTGCGCAACCTGGTCGTGTCCAACGAGCTCGCCTACGGCATCGGCGCGGAGGTGCCCTTCCAGGTGGGGGGACGCCAGCTCTCCGCGGGCGGCACGCTGATGGGCGCGCTCGGGCTCGGGGAGGCGGGTGCCGAGGAGCGGCCGATGGAGCTGCTGGCCACGGTGAAGTACCGCTTCTCGGACGCGTTCGCCGCGCACTTTGGCGGTGGCCCGGGCCTTGGCCAGGGCTACGGCACGCCGGGCTTCCGGGTGTTCGCGGGGCTCGCCTACGTGTCGCCGGCCTCCAGGCCCGAGCCGAAGCCGGAGCCCAAGCTCGAGCCGGAGCCGAAGCCGGAGCCCAAGCCCGAGCCGAAGCCGGAGCCCAAGCCCGAGCCGAAGCCGGAGCCCAAGCCCGAGCCGGTGTGCCCGCTCGGCCCCGAGGACATGGATGGCTTCGAGGACGCGGATGGCTGCGCGGACCCAGACAATGACAAGGACGGCATCCTGGACGGGGCGGACCGTTGCGCGAACGAGGCGGAGACGCAGAACGGCCACGAGGACGAGGACGGCTGCCCGGACCAGCTCCCGCCGCCTCCCGACACGGATGGGGACGGCCTGGTCGATCCTTCGGATCGCTGCCCGCAGGCGGCCGAGGACAAGGACGGCTTCGAGGACGAGGACGGCTGCCCGGACGTGGACAACGATCGGGACGGCGTCGCGGACGCGGACGACAAGTGCCCCAAGGAGCCGGAGACGATCAACGGCGTGAAGGACACGGATGGCTGCCCGGACAAGGGCAAGGTGAAGGTGCTCGTGGAGGGCGAGAAGATCGTCATCCTCGAGAAGATCTACTTCGCCAACAACAAGGCCACCGTCCTCCCGAAGTCCTTCCCCCTGCTGAAGCAGGTGGCGCAGGTGCTGAGGGCCAACGAGCAGATCGAGAAGGTGCGCGTCGAGGGCCACACCGACGACAGGGGTGAAGATGGGGCCAACCTGGTCCTCTCTCGCAGCCGCGCGGAGGCCGTGCGCGATCGCCTCATCATGGAGGGCATCGCGGCGGAGCGGCTCGATGCGGTGGGCTACGGCGAGGCCAAGCCGGTGGCCTCCAACAAGACGGCCAAGGGCCGGGAGCAGAACCGCCGCGTGGAGTTCATCATCGTCAAGGTGAAGCCCAAGGAGGTCGAGATCGAGCAGCCCTGAGCTCCGGCCTCGCTGGAGTGTCAGACTCCTGAGCAAGAGTATCGACTGTGGCCGCCCTGCGGCCCGCGCTTCGGGGTGGATCTCCGGGGAGCGGCCCTCAGGGCGGTCGCGCTTTGGCCGCGACAACAGCCCGATCGCGAGTCAAGCTGCACCCAGCGATCTTCGAGACATACGGTCCAGATGTTCAGTGTGCCGCGTAAGTGCCTGTCAGGACTTATGAAACCTCGATCTGCTACAAGCAAGTAGCGGAATACTTGCCAAAGATCCCGACTTGCTGATGATTGGTGACCTCGGAAACGCGCGCGCACAGGTGTGCGGCTTCCGCCGAAAGGATCACCATGGACCAGTTCGAGCAGAACAAGCAGGCCGCGAAGATCCGTGTTGTCGGCGTGGGTGGCGCCGGCTGCAACGCGGTGAACACGATGATCATGGCCAAGCTGGAACGGGTCGACTTCATCGCCGCGAACACGGACGTGCAGGCACTGGCCGCCAACAAGGCGCCGACGCGGCTGCAGCTCGGACAGACGTTGACCAAGGGGCTGGGGGCGGGCGCCAACCCGGAGATGGGGCGCGAGGCCGCGCTCGAGTCCCGGGAGCAGATCGCCGCCGTCCTCGAGGGCGCGGACATGGTGTTCGTCACCGCGGGCATGGGCGGTGGCACCGGCACGGGCGCCGCGCCCATCATCGCGGACATCGCCAAGAGCCTGGGTTGCCTCACGGTGGGCGTGGTGACCAAGCCCTTCCTCTTCGAGGGCAACAAGCGCCGCAAGCAGGCCGAGCAGGGCCTGGTGGAGCTGAAGGCCGCGGTGGACACGCTGATCACCATCCCCAACCAGCGGCTGCTCACCCTGAGCACCGAGGCCATGCCGCTGCTGGAGACCTTCAAGCGCGCCGACGAGGTGCTGCTCAACGCCGTGCAGGGCATCTCGGATCTCATCCAGTACCACGGCTACATCAACGTGGACTTCGCGGACGTGAAGACGATCATGAGCGACAAGGGGCTGGCGCTCATGGGCACCGGCCGCGCCTCTGGCGCCACGCGCGCCCTCACCGCCATGCAGCAGGCCATCGCCAGCCCGCTGCTGGAGGACATCTCCATCGACGGCGCCACGGGCCTGCTGATCAACATCACCGGCGGCCGGGACATGACGCTGCAGGAGGTGAACGAGGCCCTCACGCTGGTGCATGACGCCGCCGACAGCGAGGCGGAGATCATCTTCGGCTCGCTCATCGACGAGCAGATCCAGGACGAGGTGAAGATCACCATCATCGCCACGGGCTTCGTGCACCGGGACGCGCGGCAGCCGCAGCGCGTGGTGGCGGTGCCGGCCACGCCGGTGCCGCTCGTCAGCCGCCCGGCGCCCTCGGTGCTCAGCGCCGCCCGTGAGGAGGTGGCCAGCCTGGTGCCCGCCAAGGTGGGGGGGCGCACCCTGTCCTCGCCCGAGAACAAGGCGGTGACGGTGCCCCCGCGCACCGCGGTGGTGAAGGACGCGGCGCTGCCCCTGGACGAGGATCAGTTCGACATCCCCACCTTCCTGCGGCGGCAGGGCCAGACCGAGATGCCCTGAGGCAGGGCCGGGGCGCTAGCGGGGGCGCGGCAGGCGGGCCACGCTCGCCTCGTCCCGGCCGGACAGCGCGTCACTGCGGCACAGCAGGGTGTCCAGCTCCGCGTAGACTTCCTCGATGCGCTCGGGGAGGCGAGGAGGCGGCGCCACGCCATCCCCCGCCAGCAGATCCACGAGCGTGCTGACGCGCTGCAGCATCTGGCGGGCCTTCAGCAGGGCGCGGCCCATCCGGGTGCCCTCGGGAGAGAAGAGGGTGCCGCCCTGGTACAGCGTCTCCAGCGCCATGCGGTTGGCGGCCAGCCGGTCCGCGAGCCGCGCGCGGTAGAGCTCCAGCCGCCGCTCGCGCCGGGCGCCCTGGAGATCCACCACCGTCCCCGCGTCTGTGTCGTTCCGCTTCAAGGTGCCGGCAAGGTACGCCAGGGGCGCGTCGGGCCGCAACGGTGAGACGGGGCTGTGCACACCTGTAAGGCCCTGTGGCGGACGCATGGCTGGCGGCTTGTCAGGGCAGGGGGCGGGGATTAGGGTGGCCGCCCTTCGCGAGCCGGGGTGCCAGCCATGTTCAAGAAGCTGCTCATCGCCAACCGGGGTGAGATCTCCCGCCGAATCGGCGCGGTCGCCCGGGGCATGGGGATCACCACCGTCGCCGTCTACTCGGATGCGGACGCGGACCTGCCCTTCGTCAAGGAGGCGGACGAGGCGGTGCGCCTCGGCCCCGCGCCGGCCAAGGACAGCTACCTGAACATCCCCGCCATCCTCGAGGCGGCGAAGAAGACGGGGGCGCAGGCGGTGCACCCGGGTTACGGCTTCGTGTCGGAGAACGCGGAGTTCGCCCGCGCCTGCACGGAGGCCGGCATCGCCTTCGTGGGCCCGCCGCCCGAGGCCATGCTGCGGATGAAGGACAAGAGCCAGGCGCGCAAGCTGGTGGTGGCCGCTGGCGTGCCGGTGGTGCCGGGCACCGAGGACGTGGTGCCGGACGTGGGCAGCGCGCTCGCGGCGGCCGAGCGCATCGGCTACCCGGTGCTCTGCAAGGCCGCGGGCGGTGGCGGCGGCATCGGCATGGCGGCGGCGAAGGACGCGCCCGAGCTGGAGAAGGTGTTCCGCCAGTGTACGGACCGGGCGAAGGCGGCCTTCGGGCGCGAGGGCGTGTACCTGGAGCGCTACTTCCCGGCGCCGCGCCACATCGAGGTGCAGATCCTCGGCGATCACCACGGCCACCTCATCCACTGCCTGGAGCGCGAGTGCTCCATCCAGCGGCGCCACCAGAAGGTGGTGGAGGAGGCGCCCTCGCCGCTCTTCGCGGACGGGAAGAACGCGGAGCTGGCCCAGCGGCTGTTCACCGCGGCGGTGACGGCGGCCAGGGCCTTCGGCTACGCCAACGCGGGCACGGTGGAGTTCCTCTACGCGGACGGCAACGTCTACTTCATCGAGATGAACGCCCGGCTCCAGGTGGAGCACCCGGTGACGGAGCTGACGACGGGGCTGGATCTCATCGGCTGGCAGCTGCGCATCGCCGCCGGGGAGCCGCTCACCGTGCGCCAGGAGGACGTGAAGCGGCGCGGGGCGGCGCTCGAGTTCCGCATCTACGCGGAGGATCCGGTGAAGTTCTTCCCCTCGCCCGGGCCGCTCAAGGTGTACGCGCCGCCCACGGGCGAGGGCGTGCGCCTGGACTCGGGGTACGCCGAGGGCAACACCGTCACCCCGAACTACGATCCGATGATCGCCAAGCTCATCGTCTCCGGCGCCACGCGCGCGGAGGCCATCGAGCGCTCGATCCAGGCGCTGGAGAGCTTCCGCGTCGAGGGCATCAAGACGAACATCCCCCTGCACCTGCGCATCCTCCGGGATCCGGCCTTCCGCGAGGGGCAGCTGGATACGCGCTTCCTGGAGAACCACGCGAAGCCTTAGGCTGCGCGCGGAAGGGGACCCTTCCCAACTTCGGCGCTTTGGCGCGAGGAGACACATCGTATGGCGGACGTGGCGGCGCACATCACCGGGACCGTGTGGAAGATCGAGGTGAAGGTCGGCCAGAAGGTCTCCGCGGGAGACACCCTGGTCATCCTCGAGTCCATGAAGATGGAGATGCCGGTGGAGGCGACCGAGGATGGCACGGTCGCGGAGATCCGCTGCAAGGAGTCCCAGGCTGTCAACGAGGGCGACGTCCTCGTGGTGCTCGGCTAGGCGCCTGCCTCGGCCATGCGGCCCACGGTGGAGGTGGAGGATCGCGAGGGCGGCCTCCGGGTGCTGACGCTCTCCAACCCGGCGCGGAAGAACGCGCTGGACGACCGGCTGCTGGGCCTGCTGGACGCGGCGCTCTCCCCGCCGCCCCACGTGCGGGCCCTCCTGGTGCGCGGGGCGGGCGGCACCTTCTGCTCCGGCTATGACTTGACGAACCTGGGGCCCCCAGCGCCGGACGGGCGCCTGCCGGACGACGCGCTGATGGCCTTGCTCTCCCGGCTGGAGCGCCACCCGGTGCCCAGCGTGGCGCTGGTGCAGGGGGCCGCCTTTGGCGCGGGCTTTGATCTGGCGTGCGCCTGCGACTTCCGCGTGGGGGCGCCGGACACCGTCTTCTGCATGCCGGCGGCGCGGCTGGGCCTGGTCTACTCCGTGGAGGGCATGGCGCGCGCGGCGCGGCTGGTGGGGCTGGCCCGGGCCCGGACGCTCTTCCTCACCGCGCGCAAGCTGGACGGGGAGACGGCGCTCGCTTGGGGGATGCTGGATGAGTGCGTGCCGGCCGAGGGCGCGGAGGCGCGCGCCCTGGAGCTGTGCCGGACGCTGGCCTCCCACGCGCCGCTGGCCGTGGCGGGGATGAAGGAGGTGTTCGGGCTGCTGGGGCGCCCACCGCTCGCGGAGCAGGAGCGTGCGCGCGCGCGGGCGCTGAGGGCGGCCGCCTTCGGCAGCGAGGATGCCCGCGAGGGCAGGGCGGCGTTCCTGGAGAAACGCCCGCCCCGCTTTCAAGGCCGCTGAGGCGGCGGCTCAGGTGTCGCCGAACAGCTCGCCCATGCGCAGCTGGAGCGCGGAGGCGATCTTGTAGAGCGACGAGATGGAGGCCGAGGACTCGGCGCGCTCGATCTGCGAGAGCAGCGACACGGACAGGCCGGTGCGCCGCGCCAGCTGCTTGAGCGTGAGCTCCTGCGTCTTGCGCGCGTCGCGGATGACGCGGCCGATGGCGCGGTGGAGGTCCGCCTCCGGGTCCTGCGACAGCCCCTTCTTCTGCAGGGCGTTGCGGACCGCGGAGATGAACTGATCCGGCTCCATCGGCTTCTTCACGTAGTCGGACGCCTGCGCCTTGAGCGAGGCGACCGCTGTGTCCACCGTGGGGTACGCCGTCGCGACGATGACCGCGATGTCCGTGTCGTACTTCCGGATCTGGTCCAACACCTCTGTGCCGGACATCTGCGGCATCATCATGTCCAAGATGACGAGGTGGAAGTCGGACCCCCGAAGGATGTCCACCGTCTGGGTGGGATCCGTGGTGGTGACGACCTCGTAGCCCTCTCGAGTCAGCACCAACTTGAGGTAGTCGCAGTTGTCCTGCTCGTCATCGACCACCAGGATGCGAATCTGCACAGCCTCTCCTCGTCGCCTGCGGTTGGATACCTCTGGATTGGAAACGCGGGCCCCGGGATGGAGCTGGAGCCCGCGCTGCGGGGATCACTTGCTGCTCTCGTAGTTCTCGAGTGTCTGCCGGACTCGGTGCGCCATCTTATGGTCCGGCGCCAGGTCCAGGAACTTGCGGTAGTGCTTGGCGGCCTCGTCCCACTTGGCCATGCCCGCGAACGCAGCCCCGAGCACCATGTGGCACTCGGCCTTGTTGGGTGCGTACTCCTCGCACTTGAGGCCCATGGTGAGCGCCTGGTTGTACTGCTTCTGTCGGAGCAGCGTCGCGGCGGCCTCGTAGGCGCTGCTGGCCTCCTGCTCCATGTTGGCCGCCAGCGGGGGTGGCTTGGTCGGGGGCGTCTGGGGCCTGGCCGTCTCGGGCCTGGTCTTGCGCGCCTCCTCGATCTCTGCCCTGAGCGCCTCGCGCTCCGCGGCGAAGATCTTCGAGCCGTCCGCGAGCGCCAGCTGCTTCAGCGCGTCGTCGTACTTCTGCGCGGTGAGCGCGGCCCGCGCGTCATCGAGGGCCTGGCGCGCCTTGCGCTCGGCTGCAATCCGATCCGCCAGGGGCTTGGCCTCCGGGGGCCAGGTGCCATCGGGCTTCCTGGCGGGGCCGAGATCGTTCTCCGCCTTGTCGAGCTCTCCGTCCTCCAGGGACTGCTGGACGCTGTGCAGCCGCTCCTCCAGCTCCTTCCGGGCCTTCTCGGCCGCCGCGGCCGGGTTGGGCTCCTCGGGGGGCGTCTGCTGCTCGGGCGGCTGCACCTCCTGCGGCTCCGGCTCGGTGGGCTGCGGGGGCGTGGACGGATCGTTCTGGGTGACCTCGGGCGGCGGCGGCGGGGCGCCCTGCTTGAGGAAGAAGAAGGCGGCGCCAGCCCCGCCCAACACCACCACCCCGATCGCCAGCACCAGCGGCAGCTTCGAGCGGTCGCCGCGCGCCAGCGCGCCAACGGCCTCGCCGGCTCCGATGAACCTCAGCTTCACATGGCCCAACTCCACCATGTCCCCGTGGTTCAGCGAGGCCTGGGCGTAGCTCTCCCCGTTGACCGTCATCCCATTGGCCGACTGCATGTCGATGATGCGCCACTCGCCGTTGTCCTCGCGGACGATCTTGGCGTGGGTGCGCGACAGCGAGCGGTGATCGATGACGATGTCGTTGTCTTCGGTGCGGCCGATCCGCATCTCCGTGCGGATGCAGGCGTACTCCTGGCCCTTGAACTCGGAGCTCACCACCACGAGCCGGGGCGCCTCCTCGGCCTCCAGCTCTTCCACCTTGCGGCTCCGGGTGCCCTCCACATGCTCCATCCGGATGATGGCCGTGGAGTGACGGCGCTGCTCCCCGTTGGCCGCGCCATTGGCGCCCGCCTCGTCTTCCTGGACGGGCGTCTCGGTCTCGGTCTCGGGCTCCGAGGCGGAGGCCTCGCTGTCGCTGGCCTCCTGCGCCGCGGGCGCCGGGCGCATCCGGGCCGTGGCGGCCGCCGCGTCGCTCTGCAGCGCCAGATCATAGTCGCCGATCTGGATCAGATCGCCGTCCTTGACAGCGGACTGTCCGCTGATCCGCTCGCCGTTGATGCGGGTGCCGTTGGAACTGCCCAGATCCTCCACCACGACATGCCCGTTCTGGCGCAGCAGGCGAGCGTGGCGGCGGGACACATTTCGCTCCGTCAGGCGGATGGTGTTGCCTTCCTGACGGCCGATCGTGATCTCTTCGCGCACGAAGGGAACAACGGTCTTGCGCCCCTCGTCGTCTTCGATGATGAGCTTCAGCACGGGTCGGATCCGCTTACAGCTATAGCAGAAGGGGCCGAATCGTTACAAGGCATGCATCCCCGCAAAATGACAGAGCTTTTCGTGATGGTTGGGGGAAAGATGGCAGGGTTGTCCATCCGACAGGTGGACGCTGGGCCCGTCCCCCCGGGAGGGGAGCAGAAGGGCCAACCCGCGTGAGTCTCCCACCTCCAGCACCCTCCAGTCCAGGATCAGAGGCCGGCGTCCGGGAGGGCCTGGGGCGGGTGCCCTGGGTGACGCTGGGCGTGGTGCTGGCGCAGGCCGGGGCCTACCTGTGGACGGCCGCCGCCGGGCCGCTGGATGTGGATGCGATGGTGCGCTTCGGCGCCAAGGTGGGCCCGCTCATCACGGAGGCAGGGCAGCTCTGGCGACTGCTGACGGCGAACTTCCTCCACCGAGATGGGGTGCACCTGGGGGTGAACGTGCTGGTGCTGCTGTCGGTGGGCTCGGTGCTGGAGGGCACCTGGCGGCGGCTGGAGTACGGGGCGCTGCTCCTGGCCGTAGGGCTGGCGACCATGACGTGCTCGCTGCTGTGGGCGGACGAGGTGAGCGTGGGCGCCTCCGGTATGGCCTATGGCTGCGTGGGGGCGCTCATCGCCCTGGGGCGCCGGTACCGCGCCGTGCTGTCGCCGCTCGCCCGGCGGATGGCGGGGGAGGGCGTGCTGCCCACGGTGCTCGTGTTCCTGTGGATGGGGTGGACCTCGGTGGGCGTGGACAACGCGGGGCACCTGGGCGGCTTCGGGGCGGGCCTGCTGGTGGGGCTCTTCCTGGTGCCGGAGCGGCTCTCCGCGAGCGAGCCGCGGGAGGCGGTGCTGCCGCGGGTGGCGAGCGTCGCCGCCGTGGCCGTGGCGTTCGCGGCGCTGGGGGTGCTCGGGCGCTCGCTGTGGCGGGTCGAGCGGGATGAGGTGTTCGGGGTGTCGGTGGCGATGCCGGGGAGCTGGCGGCAGGGCGCGGATCGGCTCGGCCGGCTGGCCTTCTCCAACGGGCTGCCAGGGGTGGGGCGCGCCAGCTTCGCCGCGGAGGCGATCGAGGCCGGCGAGCCGGGGGATGGGGAGCTCCAGGCGCGGCGCTTCGTGGAGACGGCCCTCTCGCCGCAGGCGGCCATCCCCGAGGGGAAGCCCGTGGCGATCCGGGGGCCGGAGCCCGCCTGGGTGAATGGCCGGCGCGCGCAGCGGGTGCAGGCGGAGCTGCATGGGCCGGAGGGTGTCACCCACTTGAGGGCGCTCTTCGTCCCGAGCGGGGAGTTCGTCTACCAGCTGGTCTTCACCTGGCCCGAGGCCTTCCCGGGCTATGCCCGCGTGGTGGAGCGGATGGTGGCGGAGCTGCGGCTGGAGGAGCCCGCGGCGCTGCGCGAGGCCCGCGCGCGGGCGCTGCTCGTCCCCGGGGCGAGCGAGCCGCTGCATGTGCTGGGCACGGCGCTGCGCAGGTGGGGGCGGCCGGAGGAGGCCGTGGAGCCGCTGCGGGAGGCGGTGCGGCTGGCGCCCTCCCAGGTGGGGACGCGGGTGGAGCTGGCGCGGGCCTTCTTCGAGTCGGGGAGCGTGGAGGAGGGGTGCCGTGCCGCCGAGGAGGCCCGGGTGTACGGGCCCTCGGAGACGGTGGCGCTCGAGGCGGGCGTGCGGTGCGAGCTGGCGCGCGGGGACACCGAGCGGGCACTGCTGCGGCTGGAGGAGGCTCGGCGCGTGGATCCGCAGGACCCGCGGCTGCGCGCGGCGGAGGCCGCTCTTCGCGCGACGGTGCAGGCTGGCGGCCGGTAGGCGTCACCCGCGTTGTCGCCCGGCTCCTGGCTCAAAGAGAGCTGAAGGTCCGCACCAGGAGCCGTGCGCCGGCCGTCCACTCCGTCCGCCGCGCCAGCCCGACGTCCTTGTAGGCATGGCTCCCGTGGAGCTGGAGCCACAGGGGCTGATCGTTCAGGGCGAACAGGATGCGCTCGACGCTCGCGTCCGCGCGGACCCGGAAGCGCCGCTCACCCGCGAAGCTGTTGATCCAGCCCGCCAGGGCCGAGGCGCGCACCGTCCACCAGCCGTCCGCCGTCTCGTAGCCGGTGTCGAGCAGCGCGGACGTGAAGGGAGAGAGCTCGTGCGTCAGCTGCCCGTCCGGCGCGCGCCGCAGGGAGTGGCTCGCCGCGGGGCCGAAGCCCAGCCACAGCCGGCCGCTCACCGAGCGGATGGGATCGAGCAGGAGCGCGGCCCGCCCCGTCTCCACCGTCAGCCCTGGCCCCTCCCACACGCGCCGCTCCAGGTGCCCCGCGCGCACCGCGAGCGTCACGTCGAACGGGAAGGGGATGCGGATGGGCCGCGAGGTGGGGATGAGGATGAAGCCTTCCTCCAGGTGGCGACGGAAGGTGCCCTCATAGAGGGTGGTGGTGAGCCCGCGCCGCGCGGTGCCAGGCGTGGCCTCGGTGACGAGGATGCGGTGGGTGTTGAACCAGAGCAGGCCCTTGCTCTTGCTGGTCCGCTCGGTGCGCAGGAGGATGCCCGCCTGGAGCGTGGGCAGCGCCAGCCCATCTCGCACCTGCACCCCCGTGCCCAGCAGCAGCGCGTTGCCCGGATCGAAGCAGATGGGGAAGGGCTCACCGGCCTCATCCATCGCGGCGCAGTCGTCCGTCCTCGGCGGCTCGGAGGCCGCCGCCCCCTCGGTGCCGGGGGGCAGGGCGAACAGCAGGGCGGCCAGTCCGAGCGAGAGCATCCGTCAGGCTCCTAGCGAGCGCTGGCCAGCGGAGCGTTGCGGCGCGCCGGGGCCCACAGCGAGACGCGCAGGCCCGCGTTGGCGGACCACTCCCACTTCGCGGCCACGCGGGGGATGTCGTTGCGCCAGGTTCCCCGCCCGTCCACCACCAGGCTCACCGGCTGATCGTTGATGGCCAGGAGGATGAGCTCGTAGCCCGCGCGGATCTTCAGGCGCTCCGGGCTCTGCGGGCGCCCCTCCACCGTGTCCGCCAGGAGCACCTTCTCACCCTCGGCGGCGAAGAACAGGTGATGGAAGCCGTCCATGTCCAGCGTGAGATCCCCCTCCAGCGCGGCGGTGGGGACGAGCGTGTTGAGGCCGTGCGTGCGGTCTCGCTCGATGGCGGGCCCGGCGCGCAGCCGGACGTAGGAGACGAGATCCTGCGAGTGCCACAGATCCAGCGTGCCGTGCACGGCGGCCCAGGTGAGCAGGCTCAGCTCGGAGTCCCCGCGCTCGATCGTCTCCTGATGGAGCGCCTCCATCCAGGCGCCCAGGTTGAGCCCGATGTCGAAGCGGCGCGGCTCGCCGAAGAAGGTGGTGATGCGGAACAGCGGCACCTTGCGCTCGACGCTGAAGTCGTAGCGCAGCAACGCGATGTCCAGGCTCGGCTCTCCCAGGTACAGCTCGGTCTCCAGGAGCGTGATCCGGTTGAGCCGCTGGTCCTCGTCCCCACCGGGGATCTCGGCCTGGATGCCGAAGTCCACGCGGACGCGGTCCCGCGTCAGGCCCTCGCCGCCGCGGAAGAGCGGAGCCCACGCGCCACCGAGGTAGATGCGCCGGTGCAGATCGAAGTTGAACTGCATCACGCGGCCCTGCTCGTCGCGGTACCAGCCTGGAGGTGACTCGGCGATGGCGGGGACGAAGCGATAGCCCTCCTGGACGCGCACGTTGGCGCTCGCCTCGGCGCGCTCGCAGTCGGAGGTGCGCAGCAGCGGCCGGTCGATCTCCACGCCATCCCCGTCCAGCTCGTGGCTCGGGGCGATGAGGCAGCGCCGCGTCACCGGGTCGCACTGCATCCGGTACTCCCCGGAGGGCACCTCCTGCGTGGGCGGGAGCCGGGTGCAGAGGATGGGCTGGTCATACCGGAGCGACGGCCGCGGCTCCTCCGGCGTCAGGAGACCTGTCAGGTCGGAGCCCGATCGGGTCGGGGACGATGTCTGCGGTTGTCCCTCTCCCTGGCGCCCCTGCTCCGTCGAGTTGTCCGTCGCGCTCTCCCCGACCTGTTGAGTCCCTGGCTGGGGAGCAACCTCCTGGCCCTCGAGCTTCGAGAGCAGGAGGGCACAACCCAGCGCTGCTGCCTTGATGATCATCGCGCCTCCCACATGAGGACCCGCTCCGGACGGGCCCTGGCTGCGAGCCTTTCAAACGGCATGCCCCCCGCCTGGAGAGCGAGCTTTCGCGATGGGGTGTGCACGGGGTGTGCAGCGTCCGGCACAATGCACGCCACCCGTGACGCGGTACTGGCACACCCGGCGGAGGTCGACCGGGAGCGGAGCGGGGGGTATAAGGCCGCGGTCCCTGGCGTGTGCGGGCCCCATCCTGACGGAGGAATCCTTTTCCGTGGCGAGTGACGGCGAGCAGAACCAGCAGCAGGAGCAGCAGCCCAAGCAGGAGGCGCAGCCGCAGCAGGAGGCCCAGCCCAAGCAGGAGGCGCAGCCGCCGCAGCAGCAGGAGGCGCAGCCGCCGCAGCAGGAAGGGAAGCCGAAGCAGGAGGCCCAGCCGGAGAAGCCGGCGGAGAGCCTGGCCGAGGCGCTCCTGGGCAAGACCCTCCAAGGCGAGCGCATGGGGCGGTACTGGCTCTCGCTGCCGATGACGGTGCGCGTGCTCCTGGCGACGGGCGGTCTCGCGGCGGCGCTGTTCCTGCCCTACCTGGGCGCCGTGGGGCTGTGGGACTGCTGGGAGACGCACTACGGCGAGGTGGCGCGGATGATGATCGCGCGCCAGGACTACGTGTTCCCCTGGTGGGAGAACGCGTGGTTCTTCTCCAAGCCCCCGCTGACGATGTGGATGCAGGCGCTGGGGATGAACGTGGTGGGCGCGCTGGACGGGGCGGGCGAGCTGGGCCGGTTCACCGAGTGGGGCATGCGGGTGCCCTTCGCCCTGCTGAGCATCGCCGCGGTAGCGCTGCTGTCATTGGCGGTCTCGCGGGTGGTGAGCCTGCGGGCGGGGCTGGCCACGGGCTTCATCCTGGTCACCATGCCGCTCTACTTCCTGCTCACCCGGCAGACGGTGACGGACACGCCCTTCGTCACCACGATGGTGTGCGCCATGGCGTGCGCGCTCATCGGCCAGTTCGACGAGACGACGAAGCACCGCACCGCCTGGTGGTACGGCTTCTATGTCTTCCTGGGGCTGTCCGTGCTCGCCAAGGGGCTGCTGGGCGGGCTGCCGGCCGCCATCCTCCTGCTCTACGCGGTGCTGGCCGTCATCCCCTGGGACTGGGATGCCATGCGGGATCACGCGCGCTGGCTGCTGCTGCGCTCCTTCCGCAAGGAGGTGCGCGAGGGCCGCCAGTCCATGCCCGTGCTCTGGGGGCAGTTCTTCCGGATGCGGCTGGGCACCGGCCTCCTCGTGTTCGCCGTGGTGGCCGTCCCCTGGTACCTCACCCTGAGCCTGTTCGACGGGGTGGATGACGAGGGCAAGGGCTTCTTCTACCGCTTCTTCATCCACGATCACCTGAACCGGCTCACGGCGGGCGTGCACACCACCACGCCGGGCGGCACCTTCATCTACTTCATCGAGCAGGGCGGCTACGCCATCTTCCCCTGGGTGGCGCTGCTGCCGGGCGCGTTCGCCGTCGTGTCGCGCATCCGGCTGCGCTCGCCCTCCAGGGCGGACCACCTGGCGCTCGTGGCCGTGCTGTGGGCGGCCGCCACCTTCCTGCTGCTGGCCTCCAGCGCCACCAAGTTCCACCACTACATCTTCCCCGTCCTCCCGGGGCTGGCCATCCTCATCGCGCTCTTCGTCGATCGGCTGTGGCACGACGGGCCCGCCGAGCACGCGGTGAGCCTCATCTTCGGGCTCGTGCTCTTCATCCTGGTGGGCAGGGATCTGGCGGACAACCCGAAGAACTTCACGGATCTCTTCGTCTACAACTACGACCGCCCCTACCCCCAGGAGCTCGTCAACAAGTCCATCCCCATGTTCCTGTCCCGGGCGCTGTGGATGGGAGACCTGGTGGCCCTGGTGCTGCTCGCGGTGGGGACGTTCGTCTCCTCGGATGCGTTCTTCTCCAAGAACCCCAAGGAGCGCACCACCGTGGCGCGCTCGACGGCCCTCGTCCTGCTGCTGGGCGCTAGCAGCATGCTGTTCGCGCTGAGCTACCGCGGGAAGATGACCGCCCTGGGGCTGCTCGGCGTCTCCCTGCTGCCCGTGGCCGCCTTCAACGGCTGGCAGGCCCTGCGCGCACCCAAGAATGAGCGCGCCTGGGGCTGGCTGATGACGGGGGCCTGGCTGGTGATGGGTGGCCTGCTCTCGTGGCGCGGCTTCGGCTCGCCGGTGGGCACCGACGCGATGCTCCGGGTGATGATGGAGCCGGTGAACGTGAGGAAGGGCCTGGGCTTCGCCTTCTCCGTGGGCGGCGCGCTCTGCGCGGTGGCCGCGCTCAAGCAGGTGCGGAGCATGCTCTTCGGCTCCTTCTGGGCGCTCGCGTTGGGCATGGCGGTCTGGTTCAACTGGTTCCACTGGGTGGATCTGTCCCACCACTGGACGCAGCGCGATCTGTTCTGGCGCTACTGGCGCCAGCGCCAGGCGGGCGAGCCCATCGCCGCGTACATGATGAACTGGCGCGGGGAGACGTTCTACTCGCGCAACCAGGTGGAGCAGTTCCGCAGCGGGGACGCCAACGTGCGCATGCGCAACTTCGTCTCCCCGCCCGGCCGCGAGTGGGCGCTGGTGGAGCACGGCCGCCTGGGCGCGCTCAACAGCGCCGTGGGCTCCGGCAAGAAGATCACCGTCATCGACCGCGACATCAACAACAAGTTCATCCTGGTGACCATCGATTGAGCGGCATCCAGGTCCAAGGGCTCGCCAAGCGCTTCGGCGCGCGGACGGCGGTGGAGGGGCTGACGTTCGACGTGCGCCCCGGCGAGGTGTTCGGGCTGCTGGGGCCCAACGGCGCCGGGAAGACGACGACGGTGCGCATGCTCACCGGGCTGCTCCAGCCCTCCGAGGGCGAGGCCACGGTGTGGGGCTGCTCGGCGCGCACCCAGGGCGAGCAGCTGCGGCGCGCGGTGGGGCTGCTCACCGAGCAGCCCGGGCTCTATGACCGGCTGAGCGCGCGCGAGAACCTGCGCTTCTTCATGAAGCTGCACGAGCTGGACGAGGCGGTGGCGTGGCCGCGCGCCCAGGCCTACCTGGAGCGCTTCGGGCTGGCCGGGCGCGAGAGTGACGCGTGCGGCAGCTTCTCCAAGGGCATGCGCCAGAAGCTGGCCATCGTGCGCACGCTGGTGCACGACCCGAAGGTCATCTTCCTGGACGAGCCCACCTCCGGGCTGGATCCCGAGTCCGCGCGCACCGTGCGCGACGCGGTGGAGGAGCTGGCCGCCGAGGGGCGCACCATCGTGCTGTGCTCGCACAACCTGGCGGAGGTGGAGCGGCTGTGCTCGCGGGTGGCCATCATCCAGGGCCGGCTGCTGGCCCTGGCGCCGCTGGGCGAGCTGCGGCGCGCGGGGCACGCGCTGGACATCCGCGTGGACGGAGACGCCGGGCGCTTCCTGCCGACGCTGGCCGCGCTGCCCTTCGCGCCCAACGTGATGCACGAGGGCGGGCGCCTGAAGGTGATGCTCGGCGACGACACCCAGGCTCCGGAGGTGCTGGCCTGCCTGGTGGGCGCGGGGGCGCGGGTGCACAGCGCGGTGCCCTCGCACCGGCCGCTCGAAGAGGTGTACCTGGAGCTGATCCGACAGGGGAGGGCGTGAGCATGGCGTTCCGGCCGCAGCGGGCCCTGGCCGTCTTCTGGAAGGACTTCCTGGACCTGCGCAAGAACGTGGGGCTGCTGCTGTCCATGGCGGCGCTGCCGCTGGTCTTCATCCTGGTGCCCATCGGCGTGGTGTGGACGTACGCGGCGAGGCCGGATGATCCGAACCTGCGCGTCATGGCCCAGTACTACGACCGGGAGCTGCCGCTCGGGGCGAACGCGGCGGTGTTCCTCATCGACCGGACGCTCACCGACTGGTTCGGCATGTTCCTGGTGATGCCCGTCTTCGTCCCCATCCTCATCTCCTCGCAGAGCGTGGCGGGGGAGAAGGAGCGGCGCACGCTGGAGCCGCTGCTGGCCTCGCCGGTGACGGCCGCGGAGCTGGTGGCGGGCAAGAGCCTGGCCTCGCTGGTGCCCGCGGTGGCCATCTCCTGGCTGGCCTTCGCCCTCTTCTGCGTGGGCGTGGACATCGTCGCGTGGCCGCTGGTGAAGGGGCCGCTCATGCCCAACACGCTTTGGACGTTCGGCATCCTGGTGCTGGCGCCGCTGTTCGCCTTCTTCGGCAATGGCGTGGCGGTGCTCATCTCCGCGCGCGTGTCCGAGGCGCGCACCGCCCAGCAGCTCTCCGCCCTGGTGGTGCTGCCGCTGGTGGGGCTGGTGGGGGGCCAGGTGGCGGGCTGGCTCACCGCGGGGATGGGCTACTACGCCTTGCAGGGCGCGGTGGTGCTCCTGCTGGACATGGTGCTGCTGGTGGCCAGCATCCGCCTGCTGGATCGCGAGCGGCTCATCAGCCGCTGGGGCTGATCGGGCAGGGCGGTCGGGCGCCTGCCTGTCCGGCTAGGCAAACCCCAGTGAAACTGGCATGTTGCGGGCAAAGAAACCCCTACCGAAGGGCGAGCATGTAATCGCCCTGGGCGCTATCCGTATGGAAAGCGCGGCGGCGGGGGTTCCCGTAGGTGACGCGGTCCGAATGGAGGCGAAGGAGCACGATGGGTCTTTTCGATTCGATCAAGGGCGAAGCGCAGCGCAACTTCATTGCCCGGGCGGACGAAGCCAAGGGTGAGATCATCTACAAGTATCCGGAGCGGAACATCCGGATGCTCACCCAGCTCACCGTCAACGCAGACGAGACCGCGCTCTTCGTCAAGGACGGCCGGGTGGAAGGCAAGCTCGGGCCGGGCCGCCACACGCTGGACAGCAAGAACATCCCCTTCCTGGGCGCGCTGCTGGAGAAGTTCACCGGCGGCAACCTCTTCGTCACGGAGATCTTCTTCGTCTCCACGCGCGAGCACCCGGGCGTGAAGTTCGGCGGCCCCATCGGTGACGTGAGGGATCCGGAGACGGGCCTGGGCATCGGCACCATGGTGTACGGAGACTTCTCCATCCGCGTGACGGATCCGGAGAAGCTGGTGGTGGGCCTGGTGGGCATGGGCCGCTCCACCAACGATGACTTCCTGGGCTGGTTCAAGAACCAGATGCTGAAGGTGACCAAGGATCGCATCGCCGAGCTGCTGGTGAAGAAGCGCTGGCCGCTGCTGGACGTGACGAGCGGCGCGTACACCGAGGAGATCGAGACCGAGGTCATC
>JAFGNZ010000030.1 GCA_016926755.1 Myxococcaceae bacterium
AATGCCGCCGCGGGCAACAATGCCGCCGCGGGCAACAATGCCGCCGCGGGCAACAATGCCGCCGCGGGCAACAATGCCGCCGCGGGCGGCGCGAAGCCTGGTTGCAACAAGCCAGGCGCGGGCGGCGTGCAGGGTGGCTACGGCGCGGGTGGCACGCCGCCTGCGCAGGGCGGCTACGGCACGCCGGGCACGCCGGGCACCCCGGGCCCTGAGGGCAAGCCCATCGACCCGAACCTGAACTACCAGGCCCTGAGCTCGGCCGAGCGCACCCAGCTGAGCGGCATGGACGAGCGTCAGCGCGCCGCCCTCCACCTCTGGGGTATCCAGATGGGGTCGGCCGGCAAGCAGGACGGTGGCGTGCTGCTCAACGTGCTGAACAACCCCGAGCAGTTCAAGCCGGCCGAGGTCGCGCTGGCCAAGGAGCTCGCCGCCAAGGATCAGGCCCAGTACGGCGGCATCACCGGCAAGGCGCTGGATCAGGAGTTCTTCGGGCTCTACAAGAACCTCACCGGCAAGGACCTCTCCCAGCGCTACGGCAACGCCCCCGTCAACTTCGCGCAGGGGCCCGTCAATCTGGGCAACCGCCAGACCGGCGCCAA
This sequence comes from Myxococcaceae bacterium, assembly GCA_016926755.1. Lineage (GTDB taxonomy): Bacteria > Myxococcota > Myxococcia > Myxococcales > Myxococcaceae > Hyalangium. Next base: position 600 of record JAFGNZ010000030.1, read on the forward strand.
CGGCCTCACCAACTTCGAGAACGAGGTCCTGCAGCTGTGGGGTCACTCGCCGCTGCTGACCGGCGGGAAGATCGACGGGTCCATCCTGGCCTACTCGATGAACAGCCCCAACAAGATGGAGGTCAACCTCAACCAGGGTGATCTCAAGGCGCTGTTCGACGCGGACATGGCGTCGGACGGGGTCCTCAACGGCGACTCGCTCGAGAACGCCATGGTCGACGTGATGGACCGCGTGTACATGGGTGCGCCGTCGGCCTCGGCGGACCGGACCATGAACGACGCGCTGCAGGAGGCCGCCCAGCGCCGCGAGGGCGTGCTGCCGCCGCCGACTCGCGCCGCGGCGGACCTGTCGAAGGTGCAGGGCGGTGGGCTCGACGCCATCTCCCAGATGCACGGCAAGAAGGTCGGCGGCTCCTGCCCGTTCCTCGGGAAGCAGGCAGCCTAGTTGGACCCGGGCTCCGGGGAGCGCTCCTCCCCGGGCTCAGGCGGCACGCCCTGGCTGGCGACTCCGTAGGTTGGGCAGTGGCGTGCCATCGTGGGAGTGGAGTCTCCAATGGGCCCTCGATATGATCCGGGAGCCCGTGGAGGTCCCCTCTCCCGCAGGGAGAGGGGGTCTGCGCTGAGCGACCAGGTTCAAGCACTCGCGACCCCCCTTCTAGAGGTCTCTGTCACCATGCAACTCCCCAAGAAGACCACCGCCATCACCCCCCACCTCACGGTTCGTGATGTCGCAGCGGCCGCCGCCTTCTACGAGAAGGCCTTTGGCTTCACGCGCAAGTTCATGCTGCCTGGCCCTGGCGGGCGCATCATGCACGCCGAGGTGGGCCACGATAACTGCACCGTGATGATCGGCCCGGAGAGTCTGCAGCGTGGGATGCGCTCGCCCATCACCGCCGGGGGCACCCCTGTCTCGCTCTTCGTCTACGTGGCGGACGTGGATGCGCTGCACGCCCGCGCGATGGCTGCCGGCGCCAAGGAGCTGGTGGCACCCAGCGATCAGTTCTTCGGTGCACGCACCACCGTCCTGGTGGATCCCGACGGACACCAGTGGATGTTCGCGCAGCACCAGAAGGAAATCAGCGTGGAGGACATGACGGCGGCGGTCCGCAGGACCCACGTGTAGGCTGGCGCCACGGCATCCACCCCCCGGCCGCCGGCACCTGTCGCGTGCGTGGCGGTCGCATCCAGTGCCGGCGGCAGCCACCATGAGGGCTTGGCTGACACACAGGACAGGGCCCCGGGGCATGTCGGGGCGTGGACTTCCGGCGAAGGCACGGCCTGGAGGGTTCCGCCCCGGTTGCTTCTGCTGATACCCTGCGACACGAATGGCGAAGATCGGCGGCCAGCAGCTACCCGCTGCAATACCTCGAGGTAACGCCCCGGGACCCACGGGGAGCGCCCAGCCTGCGGCAACTCCACAGGCGCCCGCGGCGCAGCCTCCGCCACCAGCGCCCGCGGCGGCCACGCCCAAATCGATCAATGCTCAATTGGTGGCCCAGCAGTTCGGGTCCGCCTTCATCTCCGCCGGGCGGCTGGCCGGGCAGCTCGTCAAGGGCCTGGTCAACCCCTCCGCCTTACAGCTTCGCCGCTCCGAGAAGCCCTCCTCCGAGCGGGTCGCGGAGGGCAAGGGCGAGGCGCATGCTCCCGAGGCCGAGCACACGCCGGGCGAGGCGGGTGACCAGAGCCCGATCATGTCCGCCTTCGCGGCGCTGAAGCGGACACGGCTGTTCCGCTTCCGAAAGACCCTGAGGAAGGGCAGGGGTGGGGCCGCCGAGGTCGGCAGCCAGATCGTCCTCCTGGACGACTACAACGAGAAGGAGCGCGACCATCAGCGCGCGCGCAACTACCTGGGGGACGATCAGGAGGAGTCCAACTTCGATCAGTCCAAGCGCGAGGCGCTCTTCCTGCTCTACCTGGAGAACCAGGGGGAGCCTCCCACGCGCGTGGCGCGGTACCTGAACTCGCTGCTGGGAATGAAGCGGGACCGCGAGTTCAAGCACCTGCTCGCTGATCAGGTCAAACCGCAGATGGACGCGATGGCGGGCCGGATCTACGAGATCCCCACCGACGAGCGGCGCTCGCTCGCCGCGCTCATCTCTCGCGCGGCCTACCAGGTGGGGGTCCGCAGCTCCCAGAACTTCGCCAGGCTGATGGCCGCGGCGGGCGCGGCGGAGGCAGCCCAGCTGGCGGAGTCCTCCGAGGGGCCGGTCGCGCGCGCCGCGCAGCTCGCTCAGGCGCTCCGGCGGGCCGCCAACCCGTCTTATCGCACGGCGGTCATCGAAGCAGGGCGCGAAGGCCTGGAGCGGTTGGGCGGCGACACGGTGGGGCTCAAGCCCGAGGACCTGCGCGACGTCTGGGTCTTGCTCCTGCAATCGGCCGAGTGCCTGGAGCTGGAGACCCTCCCCACGCTGGCGGAGGCCCTGGTGGGAGGGATGATCGGCAAGGGGGGCGCCGCCGCGATGGGGCCCCTGGCGCAGGTGATAGGGGCCGCGCTGCAGCTTGCTCCCGGTGGTGGGAGCCTGGTGATCCAGCTCATCGTCACGCTCACGGCGGGCGGCGAGCCGAAGGCGGCGGAGCTCCTGGCCACGGAGCTGCGCGAGGTGCTCCATCAGGCGCGCGCTCGCTGCATTCCAGTCCTCACGAGCCTGCGCGAGCTGCGCGCCAACCCCTCCAGCGGCGGCAGCGAGGAGGCCCTGCACCGCGAGCTCGAGGTCCACAGCCCGCTGCTGGTCGCGCTGATCCCCACCTGCTCCCGGGTGCTCGAGAAGGGGCAGGGGATACCGCAGGACGCGGCCCCCGTGCTCGCGGAGGCCCTGCTCGCGGTGGCCACGCTGAACATCGTGAGCGACACCGCCGCCGGGCAACAGCTCCTCCGGAAGACGCTGCTGACGCAGGAGCGCGGCAGTGAGACCTTCCTGACCACCCTGCCCCGGGCGGCGCTCACGCTGGCGCAGCCGAAGCTGGTCCGGCCCCTCTGGGACTCCGGGCTGACTCCCGCCCACTTCCAGTTCGGTGGCCGGCCCTTCCTGGAGCGCGTCGCCCTGTACACGGGCCGGGCCGCGGTGGGGCCCGTCCTGGCGCGGACCCAGAAAGGTGACGCCGCGACGGCCAGGGTGCTCTTGCGCTCGCTGGTCCGAACCAACGCCGCGCTCTTCGGCCTCACCCCGGACGGGGCCTACCTCGCCGCGGAGGCGCTGGAGGCGCTTCGGGAGAAGCCGGGCCGGGTGTCCTTGAAGGGGACGCTGTACCGGATGGGCAAGATTCGTAAGAAGTACTCCCTGGGGCAGCACCCGGGCAGCATTGATCCCTTTCAGGAGGTGATCACCGCGCTGGCGGGGATCTCGGTGATGGGCAACGTGCAGCGGCAGGCCGCCGCCGAGCTCATTCCGTGAGCCCGCGAGGCGGAGCGCGCGGCGCGAGCCCGCTCCGCCGTGGGCCTGCTGGACAAGGAGGGCGCTGCTGACGTGCAGACGCTGCCGACCCAGCTCCTCCTCGAGGTCTGCTAGTTCTTGCCCAGCCGCTCGAGCGCGAGGCGGGCGTCGGGAGCGAACCGCCCGGAGGGCTCCAGGGCGAGGTATTGCCTGTAGGCCTCCGCGGCCTCCTCTTCCTCCTGGAGCGCATGGAGGGCCATGCCCAGGCCGAACCACGCGCGGCCGCTCAGGGCGTTCTCGTGAAGGACCTCCTGCAGCAGCTTCACCGCCTCTTCGTTGCTTGAGTCGTCGGTGCTGCCCAGCACCAGCGAGAAGCCCAGGCCTTCCTTCGCCTCCATCGAGCTGGGTTGGAGCTTCAGGGCCAGGCGATAGCTCGTCGCGGCGACCTGGTAGCGCCGGCCCGAGAAGGCGGTGCTCGCCCGCTCGATGTAGCGCTCGTAATCGGCTGTCCGGTCAGGCGCGTTGGCGACCCGGGTGAAAGGCGATCCGGCTGCCTCGTCCTCGCCCGCTGGCTCCGGCTCCCGCTTGAGGATCAGGATGACGACGAGGGCCACCACCGACGCGACCGCCGAGCCGACCGCCAGGTACCATTGCCACTTCGGGCGAGAGGCCTTGGCGGCGGCGGGCGCCTCTGGGGACGCAGCGGGGAGAGGGTTCTCGGTGGTGGCCGCCGCCGATGCATCCGCGGGTGCTGCCGCCGAGGCCGCCGCGGGTGCCTCCACGGTGGCCGTGGAGGACTTCGGGGGCCGAGTGGCCCACGGCTCCTTGCGCCAGGAGGCGAACTCCTCCTGGAGCGAGCGGGGCACCTGGACCTCCCGCTCTTCGCGGGTCAGCTCGTCGCGGAACAGCTCCTGGACGAGGTACGAGAGCGTCACCCCGGAGAAGCGGGGCGCCAGGGAGTGCTGGTAGTCCGCCAGCGCGTCCGCGAAGACCTGGCAGGAGGGGTAGCGATCCTCCCGGCGGATGGTGAGCGCATCCATGATGATGTCTTCCAGCTCCTGGGGCACGTTCGGCTTGAGCTCCCGGGGGCGAGGGAAGTCGCCCTTGGTGAGCCGAGGCAGCACCACGTACTCGGGGCCCTCGACGGGGAGCTTTCCGCACAGCATCTCGTAGAGGACGATGCCGGCGGCCCACACGTCCGTGCGCGCGTCCACCTCCTCGCTTCGCGCCTGCTCGGGGGAGAAGAACAGGTACTTGCCCTTCATCACCCCGGGCTCGGTGTTGAACCCGCGCAGCTCCCGGGCCTTGGCCAGGCCGAAGTCGACGATCTTGACCTGGCCCTCGTAGCTGATGATCACGTTCTCCGGAGAGATGTCGCGGTGGACGATGCTCAGGGGCTTGCCGCTCTCGTCCTTGCGGGTGTGGGCGTAGTGCAGCCCGCGGCACAGCTCGATGCCGATGAAGACGGCGGCGGGGAGGGGAACGGAGGGGAACCGCTCCAGCAGCGCGCGCTGGTTGACGTAGTGGAGCGGCTGGCCGTCCACGAACTCCATGGCCAGGAAGTACTCGGAGCCCACGCGGCCGAAGTCGAAGACCTGGGCGATGTTGTTGTGGGTGAGCGTGGCGGAGATGCGCGCCTCGCTGATCAGCATGGTGGTGAAGGCGTAGTCGTCGGCGTACTCGGGCAGGAGCTTCTTGATGAGCACGGTCTTGGTAAAGCTCTCCTCCCCGAGCAGCCGGGCGCGCCAGGTCTCGGCCATGCCGCCGAAGCCAAGCCGGGAGACCAGCTCGTAACGGCCGAATCGCTTTCCAGGTTGAGAAGGCATGCGGCGGGCATTCTAGCCGCGGCCGCCCGCGGTCTGCTCGCCGGGCGGGCGTTTAGGGGGGCCTCAACGAAATCCCCTGTCAGGCCGGGCCTGGGGGCCGCGTCCTTCGAGGTGAAGCGCCCGGCCGAAGAGGCCATACAAGCACTTGGGATCTTGAGGTCGCCGGTTCGAATCCGGTCCTCCCGACCATTCCGGGAGGTAGCTCAGTGGTAGAGCGCGAGACTGAAAACAAGGCTTCTTCACTCGGGCGCATCCTTCTTCCATGGGCAGTCCGCTCCCCGGAGCCGGGCCACGTAGGAGGCGGGCGTGGACTACCGGAAGTTCCTGGGCAAGGAGGAGGAGCGCGTGCTGCCGTACCTCGGCGGCGCCTTCCTCCATGCCGCGGATCGGCGGCTGCGGCTCGCCACCCCGCCCGAGGCCCCGGGCTGGTACCGGTTCCGGATCAAGGGCCGGGACGCCGCCGCGCTCGGGCCCGCGGAGCCCGAGGGCCTGGAGGCGCTGCCCTCCGTGCGCGGCCACCTCGTGGGCGAGCGGCTGGTGCGTGAGGGCTCCATCTCCGAGCAGCTCTACCTCCTCCCCGCGGAGGAGCCCCCCAGGCTCACGCCCTGCCGCGCCCGGCGCTGGCACTCGGGGGAGCTGCTGTTCGACACGCTCGACTTCGAGAGCGAGGCGGAGGAGACCGCCCGGCGCGCGCTCGAGGAGGATGCGTCGCTGGCGCAGGTCAAGGGAGTGCCGGCCACGCTGCGCGCGGCGTTCGCCTACGCGGTGCTGGAGGCACAGTCGCGCCGGCTCGGCATCCCCGCCGCGCCCGCGGAGCTGCGCCCCCACCTGGGCAGCGTCGCGGAGCTGGGGCGCCCCGAGGCGGAGCGCGCCCTGCGAGCCCTCGCCGCCGAGCGGGTGCTGGCCGAGCGCGAGATGTTGGAGCTGCGTCGGCGCCACGAGGTGGCGGCCCTGGCACGGCAGGCCGCCGAGGCGCAGCAGCAGCGGCTCGGGCCGCAGGCCTGGAGGCCTCAGCGGGGAAGCGAGGCGGACGCGATCGCGCGGGCCGAGCGGGCGCTGGAGGCCGCCGGGGCCCGGCTGCGCAGCTCCCGGCTGCTCGGCCATGGCAACCTGGAGGTCATCTTCACCTTCATGGACGAGCGCTTCATCTCCGTGGTGAACCTGGAGACACTCCAGGTGGTGGACTCCGGCATCTGCCTGGGCCACCCGCCGAGCGACAGGCTGGTGACGCTCGAGAGCCTGCCGTCAGTCATCAAGGAGGCGATCGACACGGACCGCCTCGTCATCCTCCGGCATGCGTGAGGGCTCTTCCATGAGGCGCGAGGTGTGCTTCCTCATCGACGGCGCAGGGCGCATCCTCTGGAGCGATGCCTCCATGAGCCCCGTGGCCCTGCCCGACTCGCGAGCGCGGTGGGAGGCGATCTGGAGCCACCGCGCGCAGCTCGCCGAGATCTCCCACAGCCACCCCGTGGGCCCGCTGGCCTTCTCTCGAGAGGACGAGACCACCATGGAGGCGCTCATCCAGGCCCTCGGCGCCCGGCCGCGCTTCTCCGTCGTCGCCCCGGAGGGGATGCTCGTTCGGGACCGTGATGGCCAGGTGGCGCGCGTCACCGAGGAGCCATGGTGGACGGGCCTGCTCCGGCTCGCCTCCGGCATGAGCGGGGAGTCCGGCGCGATGCCGTGGCGAGCCTCAGCGCCGTGACGCCGGCCGCCGGCTGAGCGGCCGAGGTGCTGGACAGCCGTGGGCGGCTCGTGTCGGATCCCTGTACGAGCTTTGTAGGATCCGGTGGCAGGGTGGCGTCAGCGCTTGGGGAGGCAGCACATGAGCAGTGAAGATGACAAGACGCGGTACAAGGTCGTCGTCAACCACGAGGAGCAGTACTCCATCTGGCCGGCGGACCGCGAGAATGCCCTCGGCTGGAAGGATGCGGGCAAGGAGGGCACGAAGGAAGAGTGCCTCGCCTACATCAAGGAAGTCTGGACGGACATGCGCCCGCTGAGCCTGCGCAAGCGGATGGAAGAGCAGCAGAACAAGCCATGACGGCAGGACACGGAGAGGCCAGAGCGCCAGCCAAGGCGTGGTTCCCCTACTGGAAACCGAAGCCCGAGGCCCGGCTGCGGCTGTTCTGTTTCCCCTTCGCGGGAGGCTCGGCGTCGGTCTTCCATCGTCGGGCGGACTTTGGCCCTACCGTGGAGGTGCTCGTCGCCCAGTACCCCGGGCGCGAGGGGCGCTTCGCGGAGCCTCCCTTCCGCCGCGTGACGACTCTTGTCGAGGCGCTCGCTCCGGTGATGCTCCCGCTCCTCGACCGGCCGTTCGCCTTCTTCGGCTACAGCCTGGGCACCCTCGTTGCCTTCGAGCTGGCGCGTTGGCTCCGGCGCTCGGGGGCTCCCGCGCCGCGGGGGCTGCTGCAGGCGGCGGGCCGGCCGCCCACGCTGCTGCGGAAGAGGGGCGTGCACGAGCTGCCAACCGAGGAGTTCATCGAAGTGCTTCGGCGGTACGGAGGAACCCCTCCGGCGGTGCTCGCTCACCGGGAGCTCCTGGAGCTGCTGATTCCCATGCTGCGCGCGGACATGGAGATGGTGGAGACGTACACCGCCGCCGAGGAGCCTCCGCTCTCCATGCCCATCATCGCCCTGGGAGGAGAGGAGGACGCGGAGCCCACGCCCCAGGAGCTGGAAGGGTGGCGGGAATTCACCTCCCGGGACTTCAAGGTCCAGCTCCTCCCGGGCGGACACTTCTTCCTGCTCTCCGCTGGAGAGTCCCTGAGTGATGTCGTCGAGCCCACCCTGCAGCACTGGGCCAGCGCGGGGAGCTGACACGCCGGGCCACGTTCACCCCTGCGCGCTGTCGGAGGCGGAGGGCGGGCAACCCGTGAGGGCCACCCACAGCGCGCGCAGCGCCGCCGGCAGGTTCTCCGGCGTGGAGAGCTTCTCCACCAGCGCGATGCCGCGCGCGCTCCGGAGCAGCCTGGCCGGGCGCGCCGTGTGGAGCACGCACGCCACCCGCGGGTAGAGCTCCCTCACGCGCTCGAGGAGGCTCAGCCCGTCCTCGTCCGGCAGGCGGTAGCCGGTGACCAGCACCGCGGGCTGGTGCGTGCGCAGGAGCCCCAGCGCCTCCTCCGCGCTCCGCGCGAAGTGCTTGGGACCTGGCAGGTCACTGCTCGCGCGCCGCAGCGCCGCCAGCCACTGCGGGTCCTCGTCCACGAAGAGAAACGCGGGCCTCTGAATCCGAGCCATACCGACCACACCTCCTCCAGCAATGTGACTCACCTGGTCACGTTGAACCAAGCCTACCCGCCGAGTTCTTGGAAGCCAACCCTGCAAGTCATATCGACATAGGCGAACCCGTTGGGTTAACGAACACATGGAAAAGACCCTCGCCTCCCGGCTCGGAGGGGCAGCCCGCCTCGCCCGACAGCGCCTCAATCTCACGCAGGCTGACGTCGCCGAGCGCATTGGCATCGCGAGCGAAGTCTATGGCCGCCTGGAGCGCGGCCACATGCTTCCAAGCATCCAGACGTTCCGCCGGCTCTGCGTCGTCCTCTCCATCTCCGCCGACGAGGCGCTCGGCCTGCGGCCCTCGCAGGACGTGAAGTGGGTCGCCGAGCCGCCCTCCGACTATGGCGAGCCCGCCGAGCTGCGCCGGCTCATGCGCCGCGCCCGCCAGCTCGACCGCAGCTCCATCCGGCTCCTCAGCGTCCTGGCCGCGAACTTCCGCCCCAGCCGGGGCGGCGGCAACGGCTGACCCGACCCTGGCTCATCGGCCCGCGGGCACCGGCTCCTCGACGAGCCGGGCCAGCCGCTCGCGCAGCCTGCGCGCGGAGGGGAAGCCGTTGAAGAGCACCACCTGAGGGTGGGCCTCCAGCGCGTCCCGCTCCTCGCCTCGGGCGAGCGCTCGGTCCACGCCCAGCAGCAGCCCCGGGTCCGGCCGCGAGCGCAGCTCCCCGAGCCGCCGCGCCAGGGGCCCCGCGTGCCATGCGTGGAAGAGCTCCAGCGCCACCTCTCGCCCGCTCCGCCGGTGGCGGAAGGTGAGGTCCGGCACGCACAGCCCCGACGCTCCCATGTGGCGCGGCAGCGGCGTGAGGTCCAGCTCCCACTCCGCGTCCGCGAAGCCCTCGGCCAGCGTGGCCACCTCCGGGGGGATGTGCCCGAGCGCAGTGGGCAGCGGTGACACCAGCGGATCCCGGTGGTCCAGCACCAGCACGGCCCGCCTCCGGGCGCTCGCCTCCACCTCCGCCATCAGCTCCCAGCGCTCCAGTACGGGCACTACCGAGAGGAAGCTGGCCAGCTGAAGGCCGTACTTCTTCTGGAGCGAGAGCAGCGCGCCCGGGCCCTCCACCTCCAGCGCCCAGTCCTCGCCGTCTCGCCGCACCTCCGCCACCAGCCGGCAGAACTTCAACCACCGCAGCAGCTTGCGCACGCGCAGCAGCTCCGGCGCCCGTGCCCTCAGGGTGAGGCGCCGTGCTCCCAGCAGCGGGCCCTGCGCGAGCGCGAGGTTGTAGCGGTCCAGCAGCTCGGTCGGGGTGAGCGCCTCCCAGCCCAGCAGCCGCCGCTGGCCCGGCAGGTCCACGTAGAGCGCCTCGCGGACCTCGGGCAGCGGCGCGGGCAGCGCCTCCGCGAGCCGGGCCGCGTACGCCTCCACCGTCGCGTCCGGGGGCAGGCCCCTCATCACCCGGGCCGCCAGCTGGAAGCGCTCCCAGCGGACCTCCGCCACGCCCTCGGCGGCCTCGTCGAACAGCGCCCGGTCCAACAGCAGCTTCACCAGCCCCCTGGCCACGCGCGGCCGAGAGAAGGCGCCCGCCCTCAACGAGAGGCTCTCCTCCACGTCGTCACGCGTCTCCCCCTTCGCGCCCTCCACCTGCGAGATCAGCTCCTGGGCCAGCGCCAGCAGCTCCGGATCCTCCCGCCGGATGAAGGAGGGCCGCAGCCGCCCCTCGCGCACGCGGAAGAGCAGCAGGTCGCGCGTCAGCACGGCTCACCCCCCTGGTAGGCCTGGTGCTGCCGCCGCCGCTCGCTGATGCCGCTCTCCGCCGTCTGCGCGGAGCACACCTCGTACAGCAGCGCGCGCTTGCCCGGGCGCTGGCGGAGGATGCGCCCCAGCCGCTGCACATGCTCTCGCACGCTGCCGCTGCCGCTGAGCACCACCCCCACGCGCGCGTCCGGCACGTCCACCCCCTCGTTCAGCACGCGCGAGGTGAGCAGCACCGGCAGCTCCCCGCTGGCGAAGGCGGCCAGCAGCGCCTTGCGCTCGGGCACCGGCGTGTGGTGCGTGATGACCGGCAGCAGCAGCCGCCGCGCCAGCGTGTACACCGTCTCGTTGTCGTCCGTGAAGACGAGCACCCGGTCCTCGCGGTGCTTCAAGAGGAGGTGCCACAGCACGTCCAGCTTGGCGCTGGAGGTCAGCGCGATGCGCCGCTGCTCGCGGTAGGCCCGGTACGCCGCGCGGCCCTCGTCGCTGCGCTGGCTCTGCGCCAGGAAGCGCGCCCAGCCCTCCGGCGTCGCCAGGGCGATCCCATTCTTCCGGACGAAGCCCACGTAGCGCGCCCGCGCCTCGTCGTACCGCGCCTTCTCCTCGGGCTGTAGCGGCACCTCGATGCGCTGTACCTCGTACGGCGCCAGGTAGCGGCCCTGGAGCTCGCGGATGTCCGCGCGGTACACCCGAGGGCCCAGCAGCTCCTCGCAGACGCGCTCGCCCCCGTCCGTGCGCTCCATCGTCGCCGACAGCCCCAGCCGGAACGGCGCCAGCGAGCCCTCCGCGATGAAGCGATAGCTGGGCGCCGGCAGGTGATGGCACTCGTCGCAGATGAGCAGGCCGAAGCAGTTGCCGTGGAACTCCGTCTGCATCGTCGCCGAGTCGTACGTCGTCACCGTCAGCGGCTGCCGATCGTTCACCCCGCCGCCCAGCAGCCCCACCGGCACCCCGAGGTGCTTCTCCAGCACGCCCTGCCACTGCGCCATCAGGTCCAGCGTGGGCACCACCACCAGCGTGGGCCGCTTCACCTGGGCGATCGCCAGCACCGCCAGCAGCGTCTTGCCCGCCCCCGTGGGCAGCTCCACCAGCCCCCGGCTCCCGGCCTGCCGCCACGCCTCGAGCGCCTCGCGCTGGTGGGGGAAGGGCTCGATGGGCACCGTCAGCCCCAGCTCCAGCGGCTCGAAGCGCCGGGCCCGATCCTCGTACGGCTCCCCCAGCTCCCTCAGCCGCAGCACCACCTCCCGGTAGCGCCATGCCGCGGCGCGGTGCACCCCGGTACGGGCGTCTTTCTGGAAGAGCGCCCGCAACCGTGCATCATCCGGGAGGGTGGGCGCGACCAGCGTGCCGCAGTCGAAGTGGAGCTCCGTCGCCATCCGCAGAACCTGGTGAGTAGCCTGTTCCTCGCCCCCGCGCCACTCCCCAATGGGGTGGAACCGGGGAATGTCAGACCGCTGTGCTAACGGCCCTGGCCCTCTATGGCCCTTGTCCTCTCCCTCGCCCTGCTGACCGCTGGCTGCCTGCTCGGGGCCGGATTGACCTGGCTGCTCCTCCAGGGGCGCCTCCAACACGCCACCCGGCTGGTCCAGATGGAGGGGGAGGCCGAGCGCGCCACCCTCGCCGAGCGCCTCCGGGGCCGCGAGGCCGAGCTCCAGGAGCTGCGCCGCGCCCTCGACGCCGAGCGCCTGCGCGCCCGCCAGCTCCAGGAGGCGTGCACCGGGCTGGAGGTGCGCCTGTCCTCGCACCTGTCCGCCGCGGCCGAGGAGCGCCGGGCCATGGAGGAGAAGCTGGCGCTGCTCACGGACGCTCGGGACGCGCTGGCCCAGTCCTTCAAGGCCCTCTCCGCGGACGCGCTGCGGATGAACAGCCAGGCCTTCCTGGAGCTGGCCCAGCTCCAGCTCTCCCGCTTCCAGGAGGGCGCCCGCACGGACCTGGCCCAGCGCGAGCGCTCCATCGAGGAGCTGGTGAAGCCCCTGCGCGAGTCGCTGGAGAAGGTGGATGCCCAGGTGGGCCAGCTCGAGCAGGCCCGCGCCCAGGCCTACGGCAGCCTCGCGCAGCAGCTCCAGTCGCTCGCCACCACCCAGGAGGCCCTGCGCACCGAGACGGCCAGCCTCGTGGGCGCCCTGCGCGCTCCCACCGTGCGCGGCCGGTGGGGGGAGATCCAGCTCCGGCGCGTGGTGGAGCTGGCGGGCATGGTGGAGTGCTGCGACTTCGTTCAGCAGGAGACAGTCACCAGCGAGCGCGGGCGGCTGCGGCCGGACATGGTGGTGCGCCTGCCCGGCGACAAGAGCGTGGTGGTGGACTCCAAGGCGCCCCTCCAGGCGTACCTCGAGGCCCTGGAGGCCCGCGACGAGGCCACCCGCCTGGCCAAGCTGCGCGAGCACGCCGCCCAGACGCGCGCCCACCTCAAGGCCCTGGGCGACAAGGCCTACTGGGAGCAGTTCCCCTCCACCCCCGAGTTCGTCGTGATGTTCCTCCCGGGCGAGACGTTCTTCAGCGCCGCGCTGGAGCAGGATCCGGCCCTCATCGAGGCCGGCGTGGATCGGCAGGTCATCCTCGCCACCCCCACCACCCTCATCGCCCTGCTGCGCGCGGTGGCCTACGGCTGGCGCCAGGAGAACGTGGCTCGCAACGCCCAGGAGATCCGCGAGCTGGGGCGCACGCTGTATGACCGCATCCGGACACTCGCCCGGCACTTCGCGGAGCTGGGCAAGAACCTGGACCGCGCCGTGGATGCCTACAACACCACCGTCGGCTCCCTGGAGGTTCGGGTGCTCCCTGGCGCGCGGCGCTTCAAGGAGCTGGGCGCGGCGAGCGGGGAGGACCTGCCAGGGCTCCCCACGCTCGGCTCGGTCGCTCGCTCCCTCCGCGCCACGGAGCTGGACCCGCTCCTCGCCGAGCAGGCAGGGCTGCCAGAGAGCTGAGCCGAGGGCTTGCTCGGAGGCGGAGGCTGCGGTTACCTGCCTGGAAGCATGCGTCGCATCCTCATCGTCAGCCCACACCGCGCCTCGCGCGAGCTGCTCCTGCGCTTCCTCTCGGAGCCGGAGCTCAGCGTGCGTGCGGCCGAGGACGCCGACGCCGCGCTCACCGCCATCGCCGACGCGCCCCCCGCCGTCGTCGTGGTGGACCTGCGCCGGCCGGACGAGGACCACCCGCTCTTCCTCGCCCTGCTGCGCAAGCGCCACCCCGCCCAGCCCGTCATCGCGCTCGTGCCAGGCAGCCTGCGCGTCTTCGACGGCTCCCACGAGCGCGTGCTCGATCTGCGCGATCTGGCCTCCGAGTCCGCCGAGGGGCTGCACCAGCTCCTCTACGCGCTGAAGGAGTCCCTCCAGGAGGTGCTCGCCCAGCATCTGCTCCGCCTCCTGCGCCCTCCGGTGGGGCAGGCCTGACGTCCGCGGGTGCCTCCGCGCTATTCCACCGTCAGCAGGTAGGTCTTCTCGTCATAGGCGACGAGGGCGCCCGTCGCGCTGATCTTGAAGCTGAAGGTGCCCGGCTCATTGGGCTTGCCCACGAGGGTCGCCGTGTCCGGGTCAAACCCGATGCCCCCGGGCAGATTGCCGCTCTCGTGCTTCCAGGTGACCGAGGCATTGCCCGCGACCCGCAGGGTGTACTGGTACGCGGTGCCCACGCGCCCGTCGGGCACGCTCTGGTTCGCGATCGTCAGGGCCAGGGGCGCAGCGGAGATCTGGAGGGACAACCTCCGCCTCGCCGTCTGCGGCTGCGGATCCGAGTCCGTTACCACCACCCAGAAGTCATGCGCCCCTTGGGCCGAGGGTGTGCCGCTCACCCCCCCATCCGCATCGAGCGCGAGGTCGGCGGGGAGCGTGCTGCCGGGCTCGAGCGTGAAGCGGTAGGGAGGAGTGCCACCGGTGGTGGACACCGTCTCGACGTAGGGCTCGTCCTGGTAGCCATCCACGAGGTTCTGCGGCCCGGCGACTCGCAGCTGGGGGCGCACCCGCAGCTCATACCCCGCGCTCACGACGGCTGGGGGGCTGGCGTCATCCCGGACCTCCACGGCCACGTGGAAGTCTCCGGGCGTCGCGGGGGTGCCCGAGAGGACGCCGCCATCCAGCTTGAGGCCCTGGGGCAGGCTCTGCGTGGCCCGGAAGCGGTAGGGCGGCGTGCCTCCCTGGGCACTCAGCGTCGCGGTGTAGGGCAGCAGCTCGATCGCCGGCTCGAGCACCTCCGTCACCAGGGAGAGGGGGCCCGCATTGGCGCCCCCGTCCATGCCTCCATCCACGCCCCCATCCTCGTCCGGCCCGGCGTCCGAGGATGCGTCGGCAGGGGGCTCGGCAGGGCAGGAGGCCTGGGCGCCGCAGTCGGGCAGGCAGCGCCGCGCCTCCGCCAGGCAGGTGTAGCCCGCGGCACAGGAGCCATCCTCGGCGCAGGGCTCGAAGCGGGAGAGGTCCGGGTCGAAGCGACAGGAGGAGCTCACCCCCAGCAGGCACAGGAGGGCCACGACCAGGCCGGAACCGCGCACGCTCATGGCAGCTCCCACACGAAGAGGATGGCACCGCCCGCCCCCAGCACCGCGCCCGTCCCCAGCAGGGCGTTGGAGAGGAGGCTCTGGCGCTCGCCCCGCCGCAGCCCGTCCGCGAAGCAGCGGCGGAACGCCTCACCCTCGCCCTCGCAGCCCCCGGTGCCTTCGGACAGCCGCTTCTCCGTCGAGCGCGCCGCCAGGCCGAAGCCCACCCCCGCCACGAGCGAGGCCGCGCCCACGCCGATGAGCACCTGGGGCCAGGGCCGCAGCGTCTTCTCCTTCTCCGCTCGGCGTGAGCCGTGGCCCTCCCACAGGCCCGAGAAGGCCCGCGCCGCGGCGGCCTCGGCCCCCGCCTCCAGCGAGGGCACCGTGAAGGTGCTCCGGGCCTCGCTTCCGTCCGGCCCGATCAGCACCAGCGCCACCGTGCGCTCTCCCCCCAGCCCCAGCACCCGCCCGCGCACCAGCCACCGCGTGCCGAAGGCCTTCACCTCCGCCGCCCGGCAGGCCGCGTCCGCGCAGGGCGCCTGCTTTCCCGCCAGCGCGAGCACCCGCTCCACCGTCTCCCGCCGCGACTCCAGGCACACGGCGGAGTTGCTGGCGATCGCCGCTCGGATCGTCTCCTCCGTGCGCCGTGCCTCGGGGCGTGGCACGGCCACCGCGTCGAAGGGCAGGAGCGTCAGGCGCTCGCCTTCACAGGCCCCCCCCGGCGGCGCGGCGCCGAGGGTCAGCGTCAGCGCGAGGGGCAGGAGCATCACGGGGACAGATCCGGGCCCGGGTTCATGGCCACGGGGGTATCGCCCAGGCTGGCCACATAGCCGCTGTAGAAGCGCGGGCCAAACGCCACACCGAAGAGCTTGTCTCGGAAGGCATCCTCCACGGGGCCGCGGCTGGCGATCGCCGAGCCGTTCCACGTCAGGCCCCCGGCATCCACCACCGCGCCCGCCCGAGGCACGGTGAGGCGCGCCTCCCGGCCCTGGGAGCGCAGGTAGTAGCCGCGGTCGGGGGGCAGGGCGAGCACCAGCGGGCGCTCGCGCTCCTTGTGGAACTCGGCCACGCGCACGCCTCGCGTGTCCTCCACCCACATCCGCCCGCCGAGCCCCTCCGGCACCAGCAGGAAGCCCAGCCCCGCGCTGCGGCTCAAGTCACTCAGCGGCGTGCTCCGGTCCAGCGGCGGAGGGCGGGCGAAGATCTCCACCTTGCCGCGCACGTCCTCCACTCCCTGGCTGGCGGCGGCGATGAAGGCCGTCAGCTCCGAGTACTCCACCCGCCCGTCCGCGTTCACGTCCGCCGCGCCCGCCAGGGCCGAGCGCACCTGGTGGCTGAAGACGCCCGCGGAGATGGCGCTCCACTCATGGCTCTCCTGCGCCTTCGAGGTGGACAGCACCACGCCCACCTGCGGGAAGCGATCCAGCTCGCGCGAGGCCAGGTGCTGCGTCACCGCCGCCGCCTGCGCCGGCCCCACCGGCAGCCCGCCCCGCGCGTTCACGAAGAAGTACGAGTCGCACGCGTCCACGATGAGGTGGATGAAGCTGGCCGGGCTGGGCGTGATGACCTGCGCGTAGAGATCCGTCCGGGTGAAGGGCCCGTCCAGCAGGCTCACCGTCCCCTCTCCCGCGGGCCCGCGCTGCCCGTGGCCCGTGAAGATGAAGTAAAGCACCGGCGTACGCCCGGCCTCCCGGTCCTGCCTCATCAGCGTGGAGAGGCGGCCCAGGGACTCCTTCAGCGCGGCGCGGGTGGGAGGCCGGGTGCGCGCGGCCAGCCCGGGGTGGCGCGCCTGGGTCTCCGAGTCCAGCACGCTCAGCAGCACCGCCTCCCGCATCTGGGGCGCGAAGAGCTCGTAGTAACGCGCCCCGTCATCGTCCGCGTAGCGCAGCGCCGCCTGCTTGGGATCCAGGCTGGCGTTGTTGGCGACGATGAGCGCGTAGGAGACACGCTCGGGCTCCGCGGCCTGCGCCGACCCTGCCAGGACGAGCCACAGGCCCGACAGGAGCAGCCAGCGGAAGGTGCGGGGAGGGGAGAGGGATCGAGGCATGGCGGGCAGAGCGCTCATGGCTGAAAACGTTGACTCCAGCGTGCCACGTCCCATGGGGAGCGATCCACCCACGCCCGTTCTCGACAAGTGAGAGTGACGGCGGCTGAACGCCGCTGCTATGTGGCGGGGATGGCGTGGGAGTGGGATCAGGAACGACTGCGGCGCTTCCGGGAAGGCGCACCGGAGGTGTTGGGAGAGGTGTATCGCGCGCACGCCGAGCCCCTGGCTCGGACCCTGCGCGCGGCGGCCTTTCGTGGGCGGGGCTTTGCCCACCTTCGGGGTGCGCTCGAGGTGGAGAACACCGTGCTGGAGACCTTCGCTCGAGCCTTCGAACCCCGGACGCGGATGGCGTACGACGGGGTGCGCCCCTACGCGCAGTTCCTCGTGGGGATTTCTCGCAACGTGGTGCTGGAGCAGTCGCGCTCGCGCGAGGTGGTGGCGGGGCTGGGGCCGCAGGACGAGGGCTCCACGCTGGACTGGGAGCTGGGCTCGCTGGCCGGCGGCGGGGAGCGCCTGGAGCAGCAGCTGGAGGATCAGGAGGTGGAGGCGCTGCTGCGCGACTTCAAGGGGGGCCTCTCGTCGGAGGAGCGCGAGCTGTTCGAGCTGCGCTTCACCGAGGGGCTCGCGCAGGAGAGCGCGGCGGAGCGGGTGGGCCTCACGCGCATCCAGGTGCGGCGGCGCGAGAAGGGGCTCAAGCAGCGGCTGCTCGACTTCCTGCAGGGGCATGGCTACCTGCAGGGCCTCCAGGCGAAGGGCTGGGGATTCTTGAAGGGGAGGGGCGAGGAATGACGTGCACGAACCAGGAGGCGAAGGAGGCGCTCAGCGCGCTGTTCCTCGGAGCGCTGGAGGCCTCGGGCCACGCGCGGCTGCGCGAGCACGTGAAGAGCTGCGCCGAGTGTCGCGAGCAGTACGAGCGGCTCTCGCGGGTGGAGTCCTCGCTGGAGAAGCGGGTGTTGCCGAAGGAGCGGGAGGCGCTGCTCGAGGCGCAGCTCATGGAGCGGGTGCGGGCAAGCGAGCGCGCCGCCGCGCCGGAGCGCGGCTCCTTCTGGAGCTTATGGAAGGTGCTCCTCCCGGTGGTGGCGGTGGCCGCGGTGGCGGTGCTCGTGGTGCGCCCGCAGGTGAGCGGGCCGGGGACGGCGGGCGGCGAGTGGCAGGCGCGCAGTGGCTCGGGGGAGCGCGCGTTCGGCGTGCGCGCCTTCTGTGTGTCTCCGGAGGGGAAGGTGCAGGGCGAGGCGCTGCCGGGCGGAAGGCTCCCGTGCCCCGAGGGCGCGGCGGTCCAGTTCAGCTACACGGCGCCGGAAGGGGCGCGGCTGTCGGTGGCGGCCCAGGCTCCCTCGGGCGAGGTGCTCCGGTTCTTCCCGCGCGAGGGCGAGGTGGCGCCGGTGACGCCGGGCGTGGACGTGCCGCTCGCGTACAGCACGCCCGTGCAGGGAGGCTGGCTCTCCGCGCCGCTGGAGGTCCGCGCGCGCTTCACGGACGAGCAGGGCAAGCTCCTGGGCGAGACAAAGGTGACGCTCACGCCCGCGAAGTGAGCCCGTCCCGGCTCACGGTCGCAGACGGTGCAGGGGGGAGTCGGGTCAGTGCAAGGTGGAGTGCTCCGAGGAGGGCTCCTCCGCCTCCGCCACCTTGAGGGGCACCAGCTGGCCCAGCCGCGCCTTGTCCACCAGGGTCCCCGTGGTGGGGAAGCGCAGGCCCGTGGAGTCCCACTCGGGGACGAAGAGGATGGGCTCGGCCAGGCCGTTGTAGCCGAGCTGGACCAGCTGCTCCTCCTCGAAGGTGCGGCAGCGCTCCTCGCAGCAGGTGAAGCCGGCGCGGACGCGATAGAGGCCCTCGGCGAGGAGCGGCTCCAGGTGCTCGACCCACTCGGGCGTGGGGAGCGGCGTGCCGTGGGCCTGCCAGCGAGCGCGGTTCGTGCTCCAGCCGCTCGGCAGGTAGAGGCCGGGGCCTGGATCGCCGTGGTTGTGGAAGTAGACCAGGCGTCCTTCCGGGATGGTGGTGCCGAGGGCGCGCCGGGTTCGATACGGTCCGCAGGGCGGGAGGCTGGACATGGCCGTGTTCTAGCGCGCCCGGCTGGCATTGCGACGGCGCCTGGAGCGAGCAGGCCGGCGAGCCTGGATGAGGGCGAACCGCCTCCTTTGCTGGGCTCCAGATCGTGGCCAGAACTTCTTACAGGGGGGCGATGGGAGCCGTCTCCCGCTCTGAAGCGCAATGCCATTCAAGCCTTTGAAATGACAGGGGAATGGGGCCCGGGAGAGGGGACGGCACGCCCGATGCTTTGGACAGGAGCGTGATGGAGGAGGCGGCGAGCCGGTTCCTGGCGGGTCGTGTGCTCGCCGGGGCCGGCTGCCCTGATTGTTGATGGCGGGGAGGACAGGCATAGGGACACCAGGTGCGTTTCTCGTGGCGGGGCTCATGCTCGCTGCATCGACGGCGCGGGCCGAGGCGCCGGAGGTGCAGCGCAGATCCCAGGATCCCGAGCGGCTGGCGCCCTTCGGGTTGCTGCTCGATGCGGGGATCCCCGGAGGGCCCGGGCTCTCCGCGGCGTTCCGGCCCTCGAGGGCCGTGCGGCTGCACATCGGCGCCACCCACAACGGTGTTCGCCTGGGAGCCCGGGCCGGCATCACGCTGCTGCCGAAGCGCGGCTGGTACACGCCCTCCGTTTCGTTCGAGCTGGGGCACACCCTCAGCGGAGACGCGGACAAGCTGGCCCGAAGGATGGCGGACAGCTCCCAGCCTCCGCTCCACTCGATGGAGCGCGTGGGGTACTCCTACGCGAGCACGCACCTGGGCTTCGAGTTCGGCGCGCCCGGCAGCCTGATGATCTCCCTGCGCGTGGGCGTGAGCTGGCTCCAACTGGAGGTGCCCAACGTGGAGGCGCTCGGGGAGCCCTTCATCGGGAGGCTCGGTGAGGTGGGCGCGGAGGGCGGACGCTTCCTCTACAGGGTGCCGTCCGCCAAGCTGGGGCTCATCCTCTACTTCGGCTGAGCGGTGTGCACGGCGTCGAAGAACGCCAGCAGCTGGGCGTCGCCCCAGAAGCGCGGCGCGTGCACTCGGCCGGAGACGAAGCCCACGTGGCCTCCCTGCTCCGTCACGACGATCTTCAGGTGCGGGTTGTTCGCGGCGTGGGGGGGGATGACCGGACTCTCCAGCATCGGATCATCATTGGCGCTCAGCAGCAGCGTGGGCTTCTGGATCGCGCCGAGCCTGGGGCCGGAGGACGCCTCCGCGTAGTAGTGGGCCGCGTCCCGGAACCCGTGCAGCCCCGCGGTGACGGCGTCGTCGAACGCGCGGATGGTGCGCGCGGCCTCCATCGCCCTCCGATCGAACGCCTTGGGGAAGCGCTTGAGCTTCTCGCGCGCCTTCTGCTTGAGCTTGAGCAGGAAGCGCTGGCGGTAGAGGAGCTGGAAGGGGCCGGGGCCGTCCAGCTTGCGGCAGCAGGCATCCAGATCGTACGGAGCGCTCATCACCGCCGCGGCGTCCGCCGGCGCTGCCGCCCCTGTCTCCTCCAGCAGCCGGCAGAGGACGTTGCCGCCCAGCGAGAAGCCCACCGCATACAGCGGGCCGGTGAGCCGGGCCCGCAGGAGCTTCATCACCGCGAGCGCGTCGCCGATCTCCCCCGAGTGGTACGAGCGCGCCAGGCGGTTGGGCTCGCCGCTGCAAGAGCGGAAGTTGAGGGCGGTGGCACCCCAACCCCGCTCGGCGGCGCCGCGGAGGACGGCGGTGACGTAGCCCGCCTTGGACGAGCCCTCCAGCCCATGGAGCACCATCACATGCGGGGCGCCAGGAGGGCCGTCGAAGGTGTCCAGGTCGACGAAGTCGCCGTCGGGCAGCTCGTGGCGCTCACGCCGCACCATCGGAGTGCGCTCGGGGCGCGCGAGCGAGGCGTAGATGGTCTGCGCGTGGGGCGAGGCCAGGCCCGCGGCGGGGATGAAGGAGTCGGTCGGTTCGAAGCGCACGGGCCCGCGATACCGCCCAGGGCGTGGAGAGACAAGTGCCTGGCGGGTCGGGAGCCGCGAGACTGCCCGGTGGCTCACGACATGCCGCGCGCCCGGCGCATGGAGGCGCAGCCCTGCTGTCGCGCGCTCTCGGCCTCGGCGCCGAGGCCGAAGAGGTCCAGGTACTTCTGGACGCGCTCTTCCAGGGTGGGGGCCTCGATGAGCCGGCACACCTCATCCGGCGCGTAGTCCCGGCACACCTGCGGCCTGTGCTCGTAGACGGAGCACAGGCTATCCGCGGTGAGGTGCGGGCAGCGCATCCCCAGCGGCTTGTCCAGCGCGGCGATGTCCGGCGCCACGCAGCAGGCGCCACAGCGGGTGCACTCCATGGCCTGGGCTCCAGGGGAACAGACAGGGAACTTCACGCCTCTCCACTCAACGCGGGACGGCGTTCTTCAGCTCCCCCGTGTTGTCCACGGTGACGGTTACCTGCTGGCCCTTCTTCCAGCCAAGGTACTCCTGCTCCGTCTTCGGCTCGAGGACGGTCTTCCGCGGCCCATCATCCTCGTACTGGATGTGGATGGAGTACTTCTCCTCGCGGCGCAGGCGATCCGTCGGGCCCGCCGACAGCTCCGGCCAGCGCGGCGGCTGCTCGTCCCGGCCCGAGTCCTCGCGGCGATCCAGCTCCTTCCACTGGTAGGTGTCATAGCTGCAGTGCTGCGCATAGACAGGCTCGGTGCGGTAGCGCGTCTCGTTGCGGCAGTCCTCGTAGGACTCGCTGCAGTACTTGGTGACGTCCTCGCAGATCTCCTCCTTGAAGCCGTTGCCCTTGTTCCGCGTGCGGCACTTCTCCTCCGTGCCGCAGGCCACCCGCCGCGTCTTCGTCGAGCAGACGCGCTCCGTGCCATCGGGCACCTTCCGGGTGCCGCGCTGGCGCGAGGCGCAGCCGCGGATGTTCTCCACGCCGGCCACCTCTCCCGTGCCGTTGACGGGCATGCGCGGCGCCTGGGTGCGCAGCTCGTCCCTCCACCCCTCCAGCGTCACCGGCGTGAAGCGCTCCTGGAACACGGTGCGTTTCCACTCGGCGCTCACCACCTGTCCGGCGTAGTCGTGCGTCCACGACGCCCAGACGCCGTAGATCAACGAGCTGCCGCAGCAGAAGAGGAGGCTGCCCCCCACCACCATGGCCACGGTGCGCCACGTCCGCTTCGGGGGAGGGGCCTGCTGGGGCTTGGGAGGGGGCAGGCCAGGATCCTCCTCCTCCCTCAGGGCCTTGGCGTCATCGGTGCGCTCGGCCTTGCAGTTCTTGCAGATCGGCTGGTCACCCCGGTTGGAGGCGCCGCAGTAGGCGCAGAACCAGTCCGCGCCCGCGTTGGCCATCTCCAGCGCCTTCTCGTCCGCCACGCTCTCGCGCAGGGATTTGCCCGTCTTCGCGTCCGTCCCACCGAAGTCGAACTCGGACTCCTCGCCGGTGAGCTCGCGCGGGTTGTTGCAGTCGGGGCACTTCTTGTACCGGGCGAGGATGCCCTTCTTGCCGCATGAGGAGCAGTTCCACGTGCCCTCGATGATTCGGGTGCGCTTGGCCATGGCCGCATCCTACCCCCAGCGGGGCCTACACCCAGAGCGCCCGAGGGATGGGAGTGGCCGACCCGGAGGGCAGCCCTGGCCGCAGCGGCCGCACCATGGGCAGCGAGCCCTCCCGAGGCTCTCTCCGCGCGCCCGGCACTCCCGCCAGCAGCGGCGCCGTGGCAGGCTCCTCCCACAGCACCACCCGCGAGAGGCCCGCGCGGTGCGCCACGCGGCGGGCGGCGCCCAGCAGCGCCGCCGCGTCTCCAGCCGAGCGGGCGTCGAACATCAGCACCATCAAGGTGCCGGTGCGGCCCAGCATGCACCAGAGGGCGGTGGACTCTCCCACCGTGGCGCCGTTGGCCTCGGGGCGGGGGCGGGGCATCAGCTCCGCGTAGATGCGCTCGCGCTCGAGGTGCCAGTCGAGCTGCGCGGCGGTCGGCCAGTAGAAGAAGGGCGCCTCGGGCCTGCGCATGCGGGCGAGCGCCGCGCCCAGCTCCGCCTCCGTGAGCAGCCGGTCCACGAGCGCGGAGGGCTCACCCGGCTCCGGGGCGAGGCGCCAGTCCCAGGCCGGGAACTCCTGATAGCCGGAGCGCTGGTAGATCGCCGCGCCCACGTCCGAGAAGAGCAGCGCGCTCTGGGCGCGAGGCGAGGCGCGCTCCAGCTCCGCGGCCAGCAGGTCCATCAGCCGCGTGGCGTAGCCGCGCCCGCGCAGCCGCTCCTCGGTGAAGACGCTGGCGATGGCGAAGCTGTCACCCGGCGTGAGCGCGCCGTCCGGAGCGCGCAGGAGGCTGTCGGTGCGGTACGTCTCGCAGGAGGCGAGCACGCCGCCGTCCTCCGCGCACAGCAGCCAGGACTTCAGCTCGGCGCGGGACCAGGGGTGGGCGCGCAGCCGCTCTTCGCGCTCCATATAGCCCTCCACGCTGAGGGGAGGGCCCCAGGCCGGGTAGGTGACGACATCCCGCTCGGCTTTCTGGGCGTCTGTGGCGAGGACGAGGCGCATGGCTGGGGGGGGAAATGCCACGCGGCGCCGGGGAGACCCTCGGCGCCGCGCGGAGACCGCCGGAGCGGTGGTTCTGGCTAGTGGCCGCCCTGCGCGCCGCCGCCGTGCTGCATCTGCGGGGCCCCGTGGGCGCTGCCTCCCGGCTTCGTCGGGAAGTTCAGGTCCGGTAGATCGCTCAGGTGCGAGCCGGCCGGGTTCGCCCCGCGGAAGCGCGTGGCGAGGTCCGCCATGGGCAGGATCAGCAGCAGCACCACGAACAGCACCGACACGCCGATGATCAGCCGGTTGGCGCCCTGGTGATCCTTCAGGTGCATGAAGAACAGCAGCACCAGCATGCCCTTCGTGCAGGCGATGAGCAGCGCCAGCGCCAGCGCGAAGTTGGGGATGTGCATGCGGCCGGTGAGCACCGTCACCACCGTGAAGAACAGCAGCAGCGCCCACACGATCCAGTAGGGAGCGGCGCTGTGGTGCGCCTGCATGTTGTGCTCTTCCTGATGTGACTCGTTGGCCACGGACATGATGAGACGCTCCTAGACGAGGTACAGCAGCGGGAAGAGGAAGATCCAGACCAGGTCGACCAGGTGCCAGTACATGCTGCCCAGCTCGACGGCCGTGTAGTTGTTGGGGCCGAAGTTCTTCTGGACCATCGCCTTGATCGTCAGCCACACCAGCACGCTCATGCCGATGATGACGTGGAAGGCGTGCAGGCCCGTGGCCAGGAAGTAGACGGTGAAGAACAGCGCCGAGCCCGGCAGCTGCACCGCCTCCATGGTGTAGTGGCGGCCCGGCAGCGCGCCCTCGTGGAACTTGTGGCTGTACTCGAAGCCCTTGATGACGAGGAACGCGCAGGCCATCGCGATGGTGAGCACGAACATCAGCGCCACCAGGTTGTTCTTTCCCCCCTTCGCGTAGTGCACGGCGAGCGCCGCCGTCAGCGAGGAGGTGATCAGCACGATGGTGTTCACCGTGCCCATCGTCAGGTCCAGGTGCCGGCTGCACGCGGCCCACGCCTCCGGGAAGGCGTAGCGGTAGACG
>JAFGNZ010000031.1 GCA_016926755.1 Myxococcaceae bacterium
CGCGGTAGCGGGCGTTGGGGTCACGGAAGAAGTGGAGTGAGAAGAGCCAGGCCTCCGGGGAGCGGTAGGCCGGGGTGCCCGGAGGCAAGAGGTCCGGGGTGAGGGTGGGGGCGTCCGGGAAGCGGCCGGAGCCGAAGTCGGTGAGCAGGGCGCGGCAGTCGGAGTGGCGCACCAGGACGTTGTCGCCCTTGAGGTCGCGGTGGAGGCAGCCCTGGGCGTGCAAGGCCCGGAGGGCGCTCGCGAGCTGGGCCAGGAGCCGGAGCACCTGCTGGGAAGAGGGGTTGTGCTGCCGAGCCCAGTCATACAGCGGCGAGCCCTGCACCCAGTCCATCACGAGGAACGGGTAGCGGGCGCCGCCGGGGTGCTGCCACTCGCCGTGTTCCCACAGGCGCGGGACGCTGGGGTGGCGCACGCAGGAGAGCAGCTCCACCTCGCGCGCGAAGCGAGGATCCCTGGGGAGCAGGGCGAGCTTGAGGGCGACGGGAGAGGCGAGGGGATTGTCCACGGGGACGGCCTTGTAGACAGCGCCGTGGACGCCTTGGCCGGCCCAGGCCACCACGAGCCAGTCACCCACGCGGGTGCCCGGGGGAAGGAGGGCGGGGTTCAACGCGAGGGCTCGAGGTGTCTCCATGGGGTGGCTCAAGTAGGGGAGAGACACCTTACCTCAAAGGTCGTGCCACGCGGATTCCTGCGTGCCAGCGAAAAGAGCGGCACCGAGCCCGTACCGGCCGGCGTTCGCCCGGATCATCACAGCGGGAATCTGTCCCGGTGCCGCTTCAGGAGATCTGGGGCGGGAGGGTGGCTGACAGGAAGGCGGAGGCGGAGGCCATCCATATCCTTCAGTTGTTTGCCCAGTGGCGAGTCAGGGCGGATACGGCGGTTCATCCGAATGTAGAACCCTTCATCAATGATGAGATAGCCTCGTTCGAATGCCCGGTCATGCAGGACGCAAAGGCACAATCCGTTTGCCGGGTTCAGTCGGTTTTTCGTGTCCTCCGCCCAAGCAACGATGTGGCCTGCGACCAGGAAGTCCTGCTCTGTGATGCCGCACATGGCACAGGCCGTTCCATAGTTTGCCTTGACCTGCGCCGCGAATCTGGCGTGCAACCGACGTCGCTTGGCGACAGCAGTGACGTCGTCAGCAGAGTAGTTGCTTATCGCGGCATCATGCAGTTCGCCCAAGACTCCCGTGAACTCTTCATGAGAGTAGGGGATGTCGAACCAGTCCTCGATGGGGCCATGTCTTGCCTCGAAGGCCTGGACTCGTTCGTCTGATACTCGTATGGCCCCTGCAACATCGAAGTTGGGTTGATAACCGAACCGGGTCACGAACTCAGCCTTGGGAATGCTAACGTGACGAATGTTTCGGAGGAAGTAGATCAGTTCCCAGGAATTCTCGCCTTTGACGGGCCACAGGTCGTCACCGAGAGCCTTGTTTTCGAGCTTGAAAGTCACCTGCGCGTAGTGGGTGAAGCGCTTGGTGCCCCTCTCTGACAAAAGGACGATGTCCCCCGGGCGCATGGCGTCGAAGGTGGCACGCTTGGTGTGAGTCATCGCCCAGCAGCGGATGCCCTCCATTCCAGCTCGAGCCTGAATCTCCTCGATGATGCTGCCCGAAACGTAACGTGCAAGCCGCTCAAGGGGGACATTCTGCTCGATGGAGCAATCCAGGTTCTGGCGATTTGCTGGGACGAAGTACAGAGACACAACCGCTCCTCGCTGGGGCCAAGCGGCCGGCCCAGGAGGGCTGGCCAGCGCGAAGCGGAGTAGGTGCTCTGCCTTTTCACCAGGACGTGGGAGGTTGGGGGAGAAGGCACAACCTGGGCATTTTGGAGTTTCTGGTCGCTGAAACCGCTTGAGGGGGCATGCTCAGGGGCGATGGCGTTCAGGGCGTTCCGCGCGACCGCGAGTGCTCTCGGCGGGGTAGTTCCTGCGGTTGACTTCGAGCTTGTCGAGGATGGCGCTCTGGAGGTCGATCCCTGCCCTGTCGCACAGCAGCAGAAGCGAGATGGCGACATCGGCGACCTCTGCTCTGAGGCGCTCGTGATTCTCTGGAAGGCGGACGAACGCATCAGCTTCGTCGTTCCGCACCCAACGTAGCAGGGCTACAAGTTCGCCGGCCTCGGATGCGACTGCCATCGAAAGGTTCTTGGGATCGTGGAACTGCGCCCATTCCCGATCCGCGACGAACCTTCGTAGTTCGTCCAAGAGAGCCGCGAGTTGGCCGGTGTTCGCAGAATTGGTTGGGGCTGGCATGCCAACGAACGTAGCAGCGATGCGCAGCAGGGGCCTTTGTTTCCTGAGGTGTGAGGTGGACCCCTTCGGTGGGAGGGCTACGAGTGGCTGCGTGTGCGGTTCGCCCGAGTGCTGGCGTTCGAGCGATTCATGGTGGCCCTGCTGCGCGCGGATGCAGCGCTGCCACGAGCGCAACGGCTTTGGCTCCGGGACTTTGTCGATCCGCGCATCGAGACCTGTGTGGGGGTGGCGAAGGAGGGCCAACCCGGCGTGCGCTTCGTGGACGTGCTTGTGATCGAGGATCGCCCCCCAGTCGGCCAGCCGCCACGCGTGGAGTCCTTCAGCTTCAAGAGCCGCAACCCCAGCCTGCTGGACGACGAGACATTGGCCGGGCAAATGAAGGCGGACGCAAGGGATGCCCTGCGGTACTATGGCGAGACGCTGAACATCCGCCGTCCCGTGCTCAAATACCTCGGGCCCAAGGTACCGGTCCGCAGGGTCCGTCTCATCTACGAGGGCGGCGAACTCAAACCGAGAGACCCAAAGGCATTGAGGGAGGCCATCATCGAAGCCGAGGAGAGTGTCAAGGGAGTGGAGGTGCTGGTGCAATGAAGGTGCTGAAGTTTCACGACTTGAATCCGGAGGACCGCCTCCGGCTCTCCTTCAAAGGTACCTTCAACCCGCGGGCTCCGCTTGAGCGTGAGTTGGAGCCCTTCCTCCATGCCCTTGAGACATTCGCGGGCGACTGGATGCCGGAAGTCATCAGAGGCAAGCGACACTGCAAGTACTCCCGTGCCGCCATCTGGAAATCCCTGGAGGAGAAGCGCGACGAAAACAGCACGTCCATCGGGCTCTATCGCACGAGAGGGCCCGCGTTGGATATGACGCTCAGGCTCAAGTTCCCACCGCGCGCTCCCGAACTGTACATCTGGGTCGCTGTCCAACCGCTCTCCGTCTTCAAGGGAGAGGACCGTTGCCGCGAGTTCGTGGACATGGTCCGCGCCTGGGCTTCCCACTATCCCGTCACCACCTATGCCGACGCCAACAGCCTGGCGGAGGACCAGCTGGCGGATGCGCCCAACTACGGCCGCGACGATGCAACCACGATGCGAGACGGGTTCGACAAGATCTACGAGGTGTGCTGGCTCAACATCTTCGGCCCGAAGCTGGTGGAGGCCGTCGGCCGCGAGCGCATGCTGTCCACGCCCGCCCACCGGGTGGAGGAACTCCCCAACGGCTCCATCCTCCTGATCATCTGGCCCACCGCCGCGGACTTTGCTACCGAGGGGGCGCGCCAGGCCCAGGCCCGCGCGCACGTCCACCTCCGGCCGGAGCTCGACTTTGACACCGTATTGCGCACCCTGCGCGAGCGCAGCGCCGCGCTCGTCCCTGTCGAGCCCCGCTTCCACCCAGACGTAGCTCCGCTCCTTTCGCGCGTGGTGGACCACGTCGCTATCGCCGAGCGCCAGCGCAAGGTGGCCGAGTTCAACGCCTGGCAGCCGCCCGAGCCGGAGGAGTGGTTGCTCGAGGATGCCGCCCTGCCTTCGGATGTGCCGGACCCCAAGGCCGCCTGCGAGCACTATTCGCTGCTCGCGGAGCACCTCGTGGCGCTCATGCACACGAAGGTGCCCTCGGTCTTCAAAGAGATCCCCGAGTCGCTCACGGACGTCGATTTCCAGTTCTGGCGTGAGGACTTTCCGAGAGTCTTTGAGCGACGCAACATCGACGAGCACGCGGTGCCGGCTGTGGGGGGATACCTGGGCGAGGTGTTGATCCGCAACCTGGGTGGGCAGTGGATCCCGCGCAAGAAGCTCGAGGAGGCTCAGGTTCGCGTCGGCGACCGCGTGTGGCTTCCGTTCCTCCGGGCTCACCGTTACATGCGCTCGCGTCAATCACTGCTCGACTACTCCCTCACGCAGTTGTACCGGGTTGCAGAGCGGCACCGTGGATGAGAGGTATTGATTCGGCTGAGCGAGATCCACCGGCCAGCCAGCTCGGCTCCGAGGAGAACTCTCGCCAATTGCACCCATCCACTGGAACTCAACGCGGATGATCTCACTCTCCACCCGCCCGCCCGCTCCCGATTGCAACGACCGAGGGGGTGGACAAGGTCTGTCTGTCGGTCACGGGGGAGCGCGCGGGGGCAATCTTCTACTGGGACGGGTATGCGCGGGCGGGTGAGCGCAACCTCTCCTTCCTGGCCGATGACTTTGCTTCCTTGGCCACGGTCATCGGTCGCCTCCGTCCGCGATCATCCGGGCACGACGATCACGAGCCGAGAGCGTGATCATCGCTCACGAGCCGTGGTTCTGCTCCATCTTCCTACGCAGGCTCAGCGGGCGCATGTCCGTCCACACCTGCTGGATGTACTCGAGACACTCCGCCTGGGTGCCCTGCTTGCCCGCGTCCTTCCAGCCGAGCGCGTTCTCGCGGTCCGCCGGCCAGATGGAGTACTGCTCCTCGTGGTTCACCACGACCTTGTAGAGCGTTGTATCCTCGGTCTCACTCATGGGCCACCGCAGGGTAACCGGTATCCAGCCTGGAGTGCGCGGGAAATGAGTCAGCAACAGCCCCCTCGACTGCGAATGTTCTGCGCAGAAGCTCGGCCCAGGGAAGTCGGGTCTGCCCGGGTGCCTTCGTAGGAACGGGAGGGGGGGAGGAGGGTGGGGCGCGGGGAAGCGAGGCCGGCAGGTGCTCCAGGAATCAGAGCCGCAGGCCGAGCTGCACCCCGGGCCAGTACTGAATCGTGTTGTCCCGGCCGAAGGAGCGCTGGCGCACCGGCAGCGTCGTCAGCTTGCGATGATCCTCCGGCCGGAAGGCGAGGCAGGTGTTGTACGTGGGCCCGGCGAACACGGCGAACCGCCGCGCCACCTGGAAGCCCAGCATCGCCCGCCCCTGCGTCAGCAGGTTCTGGCCCTCGAACGGATCCTTCATCATGTGCACCGTGTTCACCACCGCGTCCAGGTCCAGCCAGAAGCGGGAGCCCAGCGGAAGGTGCACGCCCAACCCCAGCCCATAGCTGAAGCGGTCCAGCCGATCGTCCGGCCCCATCCCCGCCACCAGCGTCGTGTACACGTACTGGCCGCTGAACTTCACCGCCACGTTCGTCAGTTGGATATCGCTGGACCAGATCTCCAGGTGGAGTTGCCCCTTCTCCTCGAAGGTCAGCAACCCCAGCGGCACGCCCCGCACCTCCTCGGCCACGTTGATCACCCCCACCTGGGCGCCATTCACCACCTTGCCCACGTTGATCACCCCCACCTGGGCCCCCGTCACATCCCCGCTCACGTTCAGCACCGCCAGCTGCAGGCCGTTCACGCGCTCCGCGCGGTTGAAGCCTGCCGCCGCCTGCAAGCCCGTCATCCCACCGCCCACCCAGTTCCCCCCCGCCGAGGCCTGCAACCCTTGAAAGTCCCGCCGCGCCATGTTCACCAACGCAGTCGCCTGCAACCCCAGCACGTCCCCCCCCGCCACGTTCACGCCCGCGGCCATCTGCAAGCCATCCACCTCCCCGGTCGCCACGTTCACGCCCGCGGCCATCTGCAAGCCATCCACCTCCCCGGTCGCCGCGTTCACGCCCACGGCCATCTGCAGCCCGCGCAGGCCCGCGCCCACCGCGTTCACGCCCACCGCGGCCTGCAGGCCTCGCGCCTCCTCGCTGTAGGCGTTGGACACCAGCGCCAGCGCCACGCCTCCGGCCAGCGCCGCGCCGTCGTTCATCACCCCGAGCGCCACCTGGTTCTCCACCGGCAAGCCCCCAGCCGCCGCCGCGTTCACGCTCACCCCCGGCACCAACCCCAGGTTGAAGGGCACCCGCTTGCGGCCGCCCACCCCGCGCGCCTGCACCTGCGCCACGGGCGCATCGGACGGCCCCCCCAGCACCTCGCCGCCGCGTGACACCGTGGCCTCGCTCAGCACCGAGGCGAACTCCCCCGGTGTCACCGGCGTGCGCTGGCCCTCGGCCAGGAGGAAGTTCGCCTCGGACACGGCCCCGTTCAGCTCGCGCCGCACCTGGTAGCGCCCGGGCGCCAGCCCCAGCTCCGTGGGCCGCCCAGGCACCTTCAGCAGCTCCACCACCAGCCCGCCTGCCTCGTCTCGCACGAAGAAGCGGCCCTCCAGCTCTTGCGTCAGCACCAGGCCCGCGGAGGTGGCGCGCAGGTCCGTCATCACCAGATCGCCCGTGCCCGCAAGCTCCATGTCATAGGCCGGGTGCTGGGGACCGCCCTGGGTGCGCTCGGTGCGCGCCAGCGTCTCGTGGAAGGCGAACTGGTAGGCCTCGTTGAGCGTCACGCGCCCGTCCCGCGTCACGTCCGCGGCGCCGCGCAGGCCGGAGATCAGGTGGTGGGTGAAGAAGGAGCCGCCCACCCGATCAGACTCCTGTGAGGCCTCATCCGCGCTCGAGGAGGTGAGGATGGCGTGGCCCTTCACCTGGCTGCCCACATCCACGAGGAAGGCGGGGCGCGGGGAGCCGCCCTTGCGGCGCGCGAAGGCCCCCGAGGCGCAGGAGTCCAGCACGGCGATGCGCACGTCCGCCGGCAGGCTCGCCAGGGCGCGGCGCAGCTCGCCATAGTCCACGCGCTCGCCCTGGAGCAGCAGGGCCTCGTCGTCCGAGTGCCCCGAGTAATAAAGGAGCACCTCCACGCGGTGGGCCCCGGAGGTGCGGGCGGACTCGATCATGCCCCTCACCCGCGCGAAGCCCTCCATGAGCCCCGCGCGCCCGGTGTCCAGCAGCAGCACCTGATCTGCCGCCTCCACCCCGCCCAGCTCGCCAAGCACCTTGGCGAAGGCGCGCGCATCCGTGGTCGCGTAGCGCAGGCGCACGCGCTCGGGGCCTCCATCATTCACGCCCACCAGCAGCGCCAGCCGGCGCACGGCCACGGGCGTCTCCGCGGCGGACACTCCAGCCACCAACAGCGTCAGCAGCACCAGCACTCGAGTCATGGCGACACCTTCTCCAGGGTGAAGGACACCTGCGTATAGCCCTCGGGGAGCGCGAGCGGGGTGGTGCGCGCGTCGCCCGAGACAGCAGCCTCGCGGGCGGCGGCGAGCACCTCGTCGAGGGCGAAGGGGGTGTCCGAGGTGATGAAGAGGAAGCGTTCAAAGGCGGGCGCGTCGTCCAGTGCGTAGGCCCGCGGCAGCGCGTGGGTGCCGGAGCCCGCGAGCGCAATGGGGGCGGACGCGCTGACATCAGGCGCATGGACGGTCACCACGCCGCGCCCGTCCACGGAGAGGATGACGCCATGGCGGCGGCCTGCGGCCACGTAGGAGACCTGTACCACGTCACCCGCGGCGGCGGCGGCGCCATCGGCGAGGCGCTCGGGGCCGGCGGCGCCCTGGCGGTGGACGACGAGCTGGGGCATCAGGCCCTTGGTGCGCGTCACCTCGGGCACCTCCGCCCCGGTGTCCGCGGCGCCCGCGCCCGGGCGTGTCACGGCGAAGAGGGCGGTGGCGGCCAGCATCGGCACCAGCGCGAAGGCCGGAGCGAAGCGGCCCCAAGGGCGCTCCTTCGCCGCCTCCCGGCCCTGGGCGGCGCGAGCCAGCACCTCGCGGGCCACGGTGGCGGGGGGGGGCTTCTCGAGCAGGGCGTGGTTGTCGGCCTCGAGGGCGGCGAGGCGGGCGGGGCCATCGGGCTCGAGGGCGAGCCGGGCGCGGGCGGCGGCCAGCTCGGTGGGCGGAAGCTCGCCCAGGGCGATGCGCTCCAGCAACCAGCCCGGGGTACGGCGAGGGGAGTTCATGCGGCCTCCAGCTCGTTCAGGACGGAAGAGAGGGCTCGGAGGCGCTTGCGCACTCCAGAGACGGAGAGGCCCACCTCGCGGGCGGTCTCCTCCTGGGGCATTCCATCAACTCCTGCATGGCATCCACGGCCTTCTCCTCTTCGCGCAGGAGGAAGCGCCAGCGCCGAAGCACCTGGGGCCCATAGCGGCGGTAGCAGGCCTCCACCTCGATCGCCAACGGACTCGCTCCTTCCGGTTCCTGGGGGTGAAACACCGGGGCGGGGAGGAACTGTCACCGGCCCCGTGCTTTTTCCAGCTCGACCTCCAGGCCGCGCTCGTCCGGGCGCGGCGTTCGATCCGGCTGAGGTCGATGCGCCGAACTCATTGTGGGCTGCCTTGCACCTGGCGGGGGTCGCTGGCGTCAGGCACCATGTCCGGCAGCTCGTCCTCGACGCCGCGCACCCGCGGCAGGACGAAGGCGACGAGGGTCGTCAGGAGCAGGGCGACCCCGAGGACCGACATGAGGAGCGCGATGCCCCGTCCTTCGCCCACCCCGAAGATCGGGCCGAGCGGCCCGGCGAGCGGGCCGCCAGCGGTCATCAGCGGCACGAAGAGCCCATCGGCAAGCGGGCCGGCGAGGAGATAGCTGATCGGCGCCATGGACCCGGCGATCATGTGGGTGATGGCGAAGACGCGCCCCTGGACGCTCGGCGCCACCTTGCTCTGCACGATCGCGGTGGTGCAGCCCTCGATGAAGGGCAGGCAGAAGAAGACCAGCGCCATGGCGGCCGTCACCCAGGGGATCGACGGCTTCAGGCCGACCAGGAACACGCCGAGCGCCGCCAGCGGCGTGAACCCGAAGATGCCGTGGACGCGTCGTCTCGGGCCGCCCCAGGTCCCCATCACCACGCTGCCGAGGAGCAGACCGCCGCCGCCGAGGGTCAGCGCCGTGCCGAGGCCGGCGGGCGAGGCGAAGGAGAGCACCAGAGGCTGCACCAGCGCGTTGGCCAGGCCGAACGAGAAGTTGATGCCGGCCAGGAAGATCATCAGCGCCAGCAGCCCGCTGCGCTCGACCACGTACCTCCAGCCCGCGGTCAGCTCGCTCCAGCGCTCGGCCCACGTCGATGCGGCCCGGGTCGCGGGATCCTCTGGAAGGGGCGGAAACCGGACGGCGAGGAGGGTTCCGGCGGCGATGGCGAAGGTCACCAGGTCGAGCAGCAGGATGCCTTCGATGCCGATCAGCCCGAGCAGGGCGCCGGAGAGCAAGGGCGCGAGAAGCTGGGACACCGCCTGCGTCGCGCGTACCAGGCCGTTGGCGCGCCCGAGCTGCTCCTTCGACACCAGCTGCGCGATGACCGCGGAGTACGCGGGGCGCTGGAAGGCACCCATCGAGCTGCTGAAGGTCAGGATGACGTAGACCCACCCCATCTCGACGTGGTCGAAGAAGAAGAGCAGGGCCAGCGCTGCAGTGCCGGCAGCGGCGCCGGTGTCGCTCAAGATCATCGTCCGCCGCCGGTCCCAGCGGTCGGCGAGCAGGCCGGCGACCGGCAGCAGCAGCACGCCTGGCACGGCGGCGGCAAAGAGCACGAGGGCGAACTGGGTGACCGAGCCCGTGTTCTGGTAGGCCCAGACGCCGAGCGCAAAGGTTGACGCCCCCGACCCCAGGAGCGAGAGCAGCTGGCTGACCGCGATGATGGCGAGTTTCTTCACCGGGCGCTACCTCGAGAGGGCTGGAGACAAGGCGCCCGGCGCAGAGGCGCGGACGGCGGAGGAGAAAGCATCCAGCGCAGTGCCTAGCCGGGAGGCCAGGTTGGCGGTGCGGTCGGGCGAGAACATCGTGATGTGGTCTCCGGCGACGGTATCGACGGTGACCGGGGCATCGGTGAGCCGCGGCCAGCCCCAGCGTGCCGGATCATCCTCAGCGGCCGAGGTGAGCAGCGGCGCGTCGTCGGTGTGCAAGGAAGCCGCGCGCAGCAGGTGGATCGGCACGTCGATGCGACCCGGAGCCGTGTAACGCGACAGCGCCAGGGCGTTCGCCTTCGACACCTCGAGCAGCCCGCGCGCCGCCGCGACGTCGCTGCCGCGAGCGATCAGGCCGGCGCGCTCGAGGTGATCGCGAAAGCGCTCCAGGAAGTTCTCGACCGAGAGGCCCTCGAGATCGGCGTCTTGCACCGGCACCGCCGCGCCTCTGAGGCGCTCGACGAGGCGCAGGTTGCCGCGCAGCCAGTCGGCGTCGTCGATCACCGGCAGCACCAGCCGGCGCTCGGTGTTCGGCGCCGGCATGTCGAAGACGACGAGGCCGGCCACGAAGTCGCCCTCCTGGCGCAGCCGCCAGGCGACATGGAAGGCGACCCACGCGCCGAAGGAGTGGCCGGCGAGGAGAAAGGGGCCGTGCGGGAGCTCGGCGCGCACGGCGTCGACGTAGCGCGCGGCCACCTCTTCGATCGAGGCGCTCGGCGGCTCGTGGCCATCGAGGCCGGGCGCGCGCAGGGCGAGGACGGGGCGCTCGCCGTCGAGGTGCCGCACCAGCGGGTGCAGGTAGAGCGGATTGCCGCCGCCGCCCGGGAAGGTGAAGAGAGGCGGCTTCGAGCCGCCGCGGCGCAGCGCCATGACGAGCCGGCGCGACGGGCCGGCCGCGCTCGCGTCGACGGCGAGCGGCGCCAGCTCGGCGATGGTCTGGTGCTCGAGCAGTTGCTGCGCGTCGAGCGCGAGGCCGGCCTCCTGCAGCTCGGCGATCAGGCGTATGGCGAGGATCGAGTCGCCGCCGAGATCGAAGAAGTTGTCGTGAATGCCGACCCGCTCGATCCCGAGCAGCCGCCCCCAGGTGTCGGCGAGCCGTTGCTCGACCGCGTTGCGCGGCCCCACGATCTCGCGCGCGACGGCGCCGCGATCCGGTCGCATCGCCGCCAGGGCCTTGCGGTCGATCTTACCGTTGGGCGTCGCCGGCATGCGGTCCAGCACCTTCCACAGCGCCGGCACCAGGTGCGCTGGCAGCCGCTGGCGCGCGTGCTCGCGCACTGCCGCCACCAGGTCGGCGGATGGCTCTCTGGCGGCGAGGAAGGCCGCCAGCTGCGTGTGTCCACCCTCCGTGCGGGCGACCACGACGGCCTCGTCCACGGCCTCGTGCTCGAGGAGGGTCGCCTCGATCTCGCCGGGCTCGATGCGGTAGCCGCGCAGCTTGATCTGGTTGTCGATCCGGCCCAGGCAGACGATCTCTCCGTCGGGGCGCAAGCGGGCGAAGTCGCCGGTCAGGTAGAGGCGCTCGCCGGGGGTGCGGGCGAAGGGGGAAGGCACGAAGCGCGACGCCGTCAGGCCAGGCTGGTGGTAGTAGCCGCGCGCCAGGCCGATGCCGCCGAGGGCCAGCTGGCCGACGACGCCGATCGGTACCAGCTCGAGCCACGCGTCGACGACGTAGGCGCGATAGTTGCCCAGCGGCCGGCCGATGGTCACCGGCTCGGGGGCGTCGAACAGCTTGAGCGTCGCCCAGATCGCCGCCTCGGTGGGGCCGTAGACGTTGCCGAAGCGCAGGCGCCCGGCCCAGGCGTCGACGAGCTCCTGCGGGCAGGCCTCGGCGCCGGAGATCAGGGTCTCGAGGTCGGGCAGCCCATCCGGCGAGAGGTGGCGCAGCGCCGTCGGCGGCAGGGTCGCGTGGGTGATCCGCTGCTCGCGCAGCAGCGCCTGCAGCGGCGCCCCGGGCTGCAGATCCTCCTGGTCGGCGACGCAGAGGGTGGCGCCGGCGGTCAGTGCCGTCGTCAGGTCCCAGAGCGAGACGTCGAAGCTGTACGGCGCAAAGGAGAGCACGCGGTGGCCCGGCCGGGTCTCGATGGCGTCGCGGCCGATCTGGGCGATGTTGCTGAGCCCCCCGTGAGTGCATGCCACGCCCTTCGGACGCCCGGTGGAGCCCGAGGTGTAGATGACGTAGGCCAGGTGGTCGGGCTGCAGGGTCGGGGCGGCGGGCTCGCCGCCCACGGAGGTGCCTGAGTTTGCGTCCAGGTCGGCAAGCTGCGCGAGGTCGAGGACCTCGAGGCCGCGCACCACCGGCAGCGCCACCGGCGCGCCAGCGGTGAGCAGTATGCGAGCGCCCGAGTCCTCCAGCATGAAGCGCAGGCGCTCGGCAGGGTAGTCGGGGTCGAGGGGGAGGAAGGCGCCGCCAGCCTTGCCGACGGCGAGCACGGCGAGCGCCATTTCGGGGCCGCGGTGCAACGCGAACGCCACCACCTCCTCGGGACCGACGCCTCGCCGGCGAAGCTCGCGCGCGAGGCGATCGCTGCGGTCGTCCAGCTGGCCGTACGTCCAGGTCTTCTCGCGGTAGCGGATCGCCGGAGCCCCCGGCGCGCGGCGCGCCCAGGCCGCGACCTGCTCGTGCAGCGGAACGAACGGCGCCTCGCGGCCGGTGGCATTCCAGCGCTCGACCACGAGCGCGCGCTCGGCTTCGCAGAGGATCGGCAGCTGCGAGACCGGCCGGTCCGGCTCGCACACCAGGCGCTCGAGCAGCTGCAGGAAGTGATCGGCCATGCGCCGCGCGTTATCGTCGTCGAAGAGGTTACGGTCGTAGCTCCAGAATCCCCCGAGGGTGTCGCCCTCCGCCCACATCTGGAGGTCGATGTCGAACCGCGCGGCTTCGTCATCGAGCAGCATCGGCTCGAAGCGCAGCCCCTCCACGGTCGGTACCGGTGCCGCTGGATCCTGCAGCGTGAAGGAGACCTGGAAGAGGGGCATGACGCCGGGACGGCGCTCCACGCCGAGGTGGTCGACCAGGCGTTCGAAGGGCATGTCCTGGTGTTCGAGGCCGTCGAGGGTCGTCTGGCGGACGCGCCCCAGCAGGGCTCGGAAGGTGGGGTCGCCGGCGAGGTCGATGCGCAGCACGAGGGTGTTGACGAAGAAGCCGATCAGCAGCTCCAGCTCGCGCCGGTTGCGGTTCGACACGTGGGTGCCGATCGGGATGTCACTGCCGCCGGCGTAGCGGCCGAGGAGGACGCCGAAGGCGGCGAGCAAGACCATGAAGTGGGTGGAGCCGGTCGCCTGGCGCAGCGCCTCGACGCGCGCCGTGATGCCGGCGCCGACGTGGAGCGGAAGCGTCGCCGCCCTCGCCTCGACGCCGCGCGGTCGCGGCCGGTCGAAAGGCAGGGTGAGCGAAGGCGGCAGGCCGGCGAGCTGCCGCTCCCAATAGCGGGCGTGGCCTTCGAGGATCGGTCCCTCGAGCCACTGCCGCTGCCACACCGCGACGTCGACGGCCTGCACCGGCAGCTCGGGCAGGTTGGCATCGCGCCCCTCCTCGGCGGCGCGGTAGAGCTCCGCCAGCTCGTGGAAGAAGATGCCGGTCGACCAGCCGTCCGAGACGATGTGGTGGGTGGTGGCGATCAGCACGTGCTCGTCGTCGGCGAGGGCGAAGAGGCGGGCGCGGA
This sequence comes from Myxococcaceae bacterium, assembly GCA_016926755.1. GTDB lineage: Bacteria > Myxococcota > Myxococcia > Myxococcales > Myxococcaceae > Hyalangium. The sequence goes on from JAFGNZ010000031.1 coordinate 13,355, forward strand.
AGACCGGCCCGTGCTCGAGATCGAGGGGGCGCTGGATTTCTGCCAGCAGCTCGCGGCGTAAGCGCGACTCGCGCTCCGCCGCGCCGGTGACGGCACGCAGGTCGACAGTCGGCAGATCCACGGGGGTGGGCGGCTGGATGCGCTGGCGCGGTGAGCCGTCCGCGAAGGGGAAACAGGAGCGCAGCGCCTCGTGGCGCTCGACGATGCGCGCCAGCGCTGCGGCCAGACACTCACGGTCGAGCCGACCGCGTAGGCGAAGGATCCAGGGTGTGTTGTAGAGGCTGGGGCCGGCGAGGCGGTGGAGGAGCCAGATGCGCTGCTGCGGCAAGGACAGCGGATAGCTCCCGGCCTTGCGATCGACGCGGACGATCGGCAGTTGCGACGGCGACAGGCCCTGCTGGGCCATCAACGTCAGCAGCAGCTTCTGCTTCTCGGGTGGCAGCTTGGCCACGTTGGCGTAGAGCTTCTCGAGAACCACGGCATCCTCCAAAGGAGCGTCCGCCGCCGGGCGACGGACTCCAATTGGTGTGGCGCCCCGGCGAGGAGCGCGGGAAGACCGCCCGCAGTCCCGCGCGGTGGCGCTGCGGGGCCGGCGGGCGGTCGGAGGGGTCATGCCTCAGCGGGCCAAGACGACGTGCTCGTCGAGGTAGGCCGTGACTCTCCCGGAGCCGAGGAACTCGCGCACCGTGGCGATGATGTCGCACAGCGGCGAGTCGTCACGGTAGACCGGCACGAGCTCGGCAAGCATCTGGTGGAAGCGCCGCGTCAGCGGGCTGTACTCGCCGACATCCTTCAGATGAGCTGCCTGATGGCAGGCGCCGAGCATTACCGCCATGATGTTCTCGATATTGTCGGCGAGGCGCAGCGACTTGCGGGCGGCGATCAGGCCCATGCTGACGATGTCCTGGTTCTGGCCGTTCGACGGGAGCGACTTGATCGACGCGGGCGCCGCCAGATCGAGGTTCTCCGAGGCGATGCTCGTGGCCAGGTATTGGCCGCCCTCGTAGCCGGAGAAGAGGCCTGGCTCGCCGCTCGCGAGGAAGGGCGAGAGGTGGCCGTTCAGGTGCGGATCGACGAGGCGGTTGAGCTGGCGCTCCACGAGCACGCCGATCTCGGCCAGCGCGATGTTGAGATAGTCGCAGGCCATCGCCACGTACTGGCCGTGGAAGTTGGCCCCATGGAAGCTGTTCTCGGGGCGATCGAAGAAGAGCGGGTTGTCGTTGCAGGAGTTGAGCTCCTCCTCGACGATGCGCTTGCAGAAGTCGAGCGTCTCGATCACGGGGCCGATGACCTGCGGGATGCACCGCAGCGAGTAGGCGCTCTGCAGGTGGATGCCGGAGTCGGCGACATCATCGCCGCCGACACGCTCGGAGATGGCCTTCATGATGTCGGCATGCTCGCGGGTGCGCTCGCTGCCGGCGAGCAGCTCGCGCATCACCTCCGCGACGAGGATCTGGCCTCGGTGGTTCTTGAGCTCGTGGCCCTCGTGAGCGAAAGGACGAGTCGAGCCGTGCAGCGCCTGCACGACGTCGGCGCTGGCGACCAGCGACAGGCGGGCCAGGCGGTAGGCCTTGACCAGCGCCAGCGCCGCGGCGCCGGTCATGCCAGAGGTGCCGTTGATCAGCGACAATGCCTCCTTGTAGCCGAGCTCGAGGGGCTCCATCCCCACCTCGGCGAGCACGTCGGCGGCGGGGCGGAACTCGCCGTCACCCTTGCGGAGGTGGCCGTAGCCGATGAGCGGCAGCGCGAGGTGCGACATCGTTGCGAGATCGCCGCTGGCGCCGAGCGAGCCCTGCTCCGGGATGCGCGGCGTCAGGCCCAGGTTGAGCAGCTCGGCGATCATCTCGACAGCGCGCGGGCTGACGCCGGAATGGCCCTTCATGTGGCAGTTGATGCGTGCCAGCATCATGGCGCGGACCACGTCTGGTGCGAAGACCGGGCCGCCGCCGGCGGCATGGCTGAGCAGCAGGTGCCGCTGCAGGTCGGACTTGTACCTCGGCGGCACGATGAAGTTGATCAGCTCGCCGAAGCCGGTGTTGACCCCGTAGATCGGGTAGCTCTGCTGGCCCCATTCCTGGACGCGCTCGTAGGTGGCGCGCACCTTCTTGAGCTGACCCGCATCGAGCTCGACGCGCTCGTTCGCGACGGCGACGGCGAAGACCTCATTGATAGTATGACCCTGTCCAGTGACTAGCATGGGATATCCTCTTTTGCAGTTGCATCGCCGACGTCGTCGGCGAGAGAGCCGAGCTCAGGTTGTCAGTTTGATGATGCCCTCACTCGCTTGTGAGAGCAGGCGTTCAGTATCGGCGTCAGAGAGATCTTCGACGCGGGAAAGGAGAGTAGCCAGCCGATTCTCGAGATCGCTGGCGTCGCCAGTGGGCTTCTTGGCGGCGAGGAACTCCGCGAGCTGGGCGACCGTGGGATGGCCGAAGACGTGCTGGACGTAGAAGTCGACCCCCTCGCTGCTGCGCAGCCGGTTGACGAGGCGGGTGGCGAGCAGCGAATGGCCGCCAAGGACGAAGAAGTCGTCGTGACGGCCGACGCCTTCGGCGTCGAGGCCGAGGAGCTCCGCGAAGATGCCGGCGACGGTGCGCTCGAGCTGCCCCTGTGGCACCTCGTAGGGGCGCCCGGCCTCGACGTTGAGGGCGCGCAGGTGCTGGCGGTCGATCTTGCCATTGGCGAGGCGCGGCATGGCCTCGAGCCAGACCAGCGCCGACGGCACCATGAAGCGCGGCAGCTCTTCGCCGAGGGCGGCGAGCACCGTTGCGGCGCTGGCCTCGCCGGCGGGGACGGCGTAGGCGACGAGGCGCTGCGTGCCGCGCTCGTCGAGAACGACGACGGCGCATTCCTCGACCTCCGGCCGGCGGCCGAGCACGGCCTCGACCTCGGAGATCTCCACCCGCAAGCCGCGGATCTTCACCTGGCCGTCGGTGCGGCCGAGGAGCTCGAGGGTGCCGTCCGGGAGCCAGCGGGCCAGATCGCCCGTGCGGTAGACCCGGTCCGGGTAGTCGTCGTGCAGCGGGTTCTGCACGAAGGCGCGCTCGGTGAGCTCCGGCATGCCGTGATAGCCAGCGGCCAGGAACGGCGAGCGCACGAAGATCTCGCCCGGTACGCCCGTGGCGCAGGCCTGGCCCTCGCCGTCGATGACGAAGAGGCGGCAGCCGTCGACGGGCGTGCCGACCGGGACGCGCAGCCGCTCGGGATTCAGGTGCTCGATAGCGTGGCTGGTGACCAGGATCGACTCGGTCGGACCATAGACGTTCCAGAGCCGCGTCCGCTCGCCGAAGCGCTTCCGCCACGCGGCGGCGAGCGCGATGGGCAGGTCCTCCCCTGTGAGCAGGACGGCGCGGAGATCGGCGGGGGCCTCCTCGCCGGCCAACGCCAGCAGCTCGCGGCAGAAGCTCGGCACCATCTGCACCAGCGAGATGCGCTCGTCCTTGAGCCACTGCAGCACGCGCGTTGGCTCCTGGCGCAGGTCGCGCGGGGCCACGGTGACGGTAGCGCCGGAGCAGAGGGCGCCGAAGACCTCGACGTAGCAGGGGTCGTGGCCGACGGAGATCCACTGCGCGATCGGCTGGCCAGGCTGGATGCCGAAGCGCTCGCTGAACCAGCGGATCAGGTAGTGGAAGCCGCCATGTGTCTGTACGATGCCCTTGGGCTTGCCGGTCGAGCCCGAAGTGTAGGCGACGTAGATCGGGTCATCGGGCCGCGGCGTTCGGCTCATGCCCTCGCCGGCGTCGTCCGCCTCGGGGTCGAGGCGCGTGGCGTCGATGAGGGCCGGAGCCCCCGCCCGGCGCCAGGCCTCCAGCGTCTCGGGGTGCCCGCTGGCGGCGGCGTGGACGAGCACGCGGGCGCCGACGTCGCTGACGATGTGGCGGATGCGCGCCGCCGGGTAGTCTGGCTCGAGGCAGACGAAGGGGCTGCCGGCGTGCAGCGCCGCGAGCATCCCCACCACGTGATCGAGCCCATTGCCGAGCAGCAGCGCCACCGGCGCTCCGGCACCACCGAGCGCGTCGATGTGAGCCGCCAGGCGGCGCGCCGCGCGGTCGAGCTGGCGGTAGGTCAACGTCCCCTCGGCGGCCGCCACGGCGGTCTCCTCTCCGCTGCGCTCCGCCCAGCGCGACACGTCCTGGTGGACGCCCCCCTCGGGCAGCGTCCACCGCGGCGGCGTGCGCTCGGGCAGCAGGCGCTGGCGCTCCTCGCCGAGCAGCATCGGCGCGCGGCCGACGGCGGCCTCTGGTGCTCCGACCAGGCTCTCGACCAGGGTGAGGAAGTGGTCGCGCAGCCGCTCCATGCTGGCGCGCTCGAAGAGCTCGATGTTGTACTCGATGGCGCCGGTGACCCGGCCGTCCGGCTCGTCCCACAGCTCGAGCGCCAGATCGACGCGCGCCGTCTCGGCCGGCGTCGGGTGCCAGTCGGTCTCGACGGCGTGGAAGGAGACCTTCCTCTCCGGCCGCTGGTTGAGGGCGAAGATGACCTGGAAGATCGGGTGACGGCTCGGATCGCGCTCCGGCGCCAGCGCTTCGACCAGCTTCTCGAAGGGCAGCTCCTGGTGCTCGTAGCCTTCGAGGGCACCGCGGCGCACGCGGCCGACCAGGTCCCCGAAGCTCGCTCCCGGCTCCAGCCGGGTGCGCAGCACGAGCATGTTGACGAAGTTGCCGACGATCGCCTCCAGCTCGCTGCGGTCTCGGCCGGCGGTCGGCGTGCCCACGACGATGTCCTTTTGGCCGCTGTACCGATAGAGCAGGACCTTGAAGGCGGCGAGCAGGACGATGAAGAGCGATGCGTTCTCGCGCTTTGCCAGGCGGCGCACGCGCTGCGCCAGCTCGGGAGAGAAGGCGAAGGGCAGGTGCGCACCGCGGAAGCCCTGCAGCGCCGGGCGCGGGCGGTCGAGGGGCAGGGCCAGCGAGGCCGGGAGGTCCTTCAGGCGGTCGCGCCAGAACGACAGCAGGTGCTCGAGCGAGCGGCCCGACAGGCGCTGGCGCTGCCACGCGGCGAAGTCCGCGTACTGGACAGAGAGCGGCTCCAGGTGGAGGGGCTCCCCGAGGCAGTGGGCGCGGTAGAGGGCGGTCATCTCCCCCAGCAAGATGCCCGTCGACCAGCCGTCGTAGATCATGTGGTGGAACACGAGGACGAGCAGGTGGCGCTCGTCCGCCAGGCGCACGAGGCGGGCGCGCCACAAGCATTCGGCGGAGATGTCGAAGCCGCGCTCGTCCTCCTCGCGGAAGATCTCCTGGAGGCGCTGGTCCTGGGCGCTGGCTGGGAGGTGCCGGAGGTCCTCCTGCACGAGCGGCACCGGCATCGACGCGTGGATCCGCTGAACAGGCTCGCCGTCGACGCTGGGGAACGTGGTGCGCAGGGGCTCGTGGCGCTCGATCAGGTCCGCCAGGCTCGCCGCGAGCCGGTCGGCGCGGAAAGGACCGGTCAGCAAGTACGGTGCGATCGCCACGCTGTAGCTGCCGCGGTGCAGCTCATCGAGGAGCCAGAAGCGCACCTGCGCGAACGATAACGGGAAGTCGTCGGCACGGCCGTCCTCACGCCGCGCAAGGCGAGGGATCGTGGTGGCACGGCGCCCCTGCTTACGTTCCAGGAGCCGCGCCGCCAGTGCCGCCCGCTGGCCCGGCGAGAGCTCGGCCACACGGCGGGCGAGGTGGTCCCGGCGGGACGCGGGAGCGCTCGCCCGGGCGACGGCGGGCCGCCGCCCGCACACCCGCTCGAAGCAGCGCTCGAAGCGGCCGAGGTCAATGCTGTCGACGAAGGCGCGGGCCGCCGCGCGCGACTGCTGGACGAGGGCCTGGTAGTGCGCCCGGTCGCCCAGCACGCGGGCCAGCGCCTCCTGCCAGGGGCCGAGATCCTGCTCGGGGATGACCGGGATCGGCTTGGCGGACGGATCGGGTCGCTCATAGTCAACGATCGGCCGGACCGGCAGCAAGTACGGCACGCCGAGCTTGGCTTCGGGAATTCCGCCGACGTCGCTTGCCAGGACCGGCAGGCCGCGCAGCATCGCCTCGACGACGATGAGCCCGAACGCCTCGCCCCACAGCGACGGCACGAGCAGCACGCGGGCCTGCGCGAAGATCTCGTCGATACGCTCCCGCGGCTCGAGGACGGTGACGTTCGGCAGGCCAGTGATCTGCCGGCGATCCTCGGTCTCGGTGCCCCAGGCGGCGACGGTGGCAAAGGGCACCTCCGGGAAGCGTCTCGACAGGCCGAGGAAGATCGATAGACCCTTGAGCGGTGAGGCATTGACGAGGGTGACGGCACCTCGGTCGAAGGACGGTTGTACTGCCGGATCGGGCTCCCCGTAGACCGGGAACGGCACCACCTCCGACGCGCAGCCCCCCCAGCGGGCGATGTAGTCACGCACGTACTCGCTGACGGTGAGGATGCCGGGCGTGCGCTTGAAGAGCGTGGTCTTGCGGCCGTCCTTGTCGAAAGCGGCCGGGCCGAAGGGCAGCGTCGCCTGCGAGTGGGCGAGGTAGATCACCCGCTCGGCGGCGGCGTCGAGGGCGGCGCTGTGGAAGAGACCCGTCTGGTCCTCTGAGACGAGGACGACGTCGGGACGGGTGGCCTCGATCAGGCGCCGCAGGCCCGCGTAGAAGCGCGGGTAGACGTCAAGGGTGAACTCCGAGACGATCCCGTGAACCTCGACCTTGCGATGGCGGTAGACGACGAAGTCCTGGTCCTCGCGCACCAGCTCGCAGCCCCTCTCCGCGAGCGAGCGATGCAAGATCTCGCGCTCGTCGGGCCGCGGCTTGATCGCCTCGTAGGCTGGCGCGTAGACGAAGCAGTCGTGGCCACGCTCGGCCAGACCCTCCATCAGCAGGCGATTGGCTTTGTGGGCGCCGCCGAAGGGGTAGAGATAGTCGATGAGCTGGATCAGCAGGATCCTCATCGCGCGTCCCCTTTTGGCGCCAGCAGGCCGGCCAGCTCCTCCTCGCCGAGCTCTTCCAGCTCGTCGAGCAGCGTTTCGAGGTCGCTGGCGTCGCCGCGGTGGACCAGCAGCGCCTCGACGTCTCGCGCCAGGCTCTCGAGATCCTTGCCCGAGAAGAGGACCTCGAGGGGCACGCGCACGCCCAGCCTCTCCTCGATGCGACCTGCGGTCTGGATGGCGAGCAGCGAGTGGCCGCCGAGGCCGATGAAGCTGTCGTCGAGACCGACGTGCTGGGTGTTCAGGACTTCCTTCCAGATCTCGGCGATCCTCTGCTCGATCAGCGTCACCGGCGGCCGCTGCTCGGCCGACGGTGTCGCGCTCTTCGGATCCGGCAACCGGTCGCGATCGATCTTGCCGTTGGCGCTCAGCGGGAAGGCTGGCAGCACCACCAGGTGATCTGGCACCATGTGGCGCGGCAGCGCCTCGCGCAGCGCCCGCCTCGCGGCGTCGACGTCGATGTCGTTGCCGGTGACGTAGGCGACGAGCTGCCCGCTCCGCACCAGGGCCAGGGCCTCGCGCACGCCGTCGCGGCACAGCAGGCGACTCTCAATCTCGCCGGGCTCGATGCGGAACCCGCGCAGCTTGATCTGGTGGTCACGCCGGCCGACGAACTCGATCTGGCCGTCGGCGCGGTAGCGCGCCAGGTCGCCGGTGCGATAGATGCGGGCACCGGCGTCGCCGCTGAACGGGTCGGGCACGAAGCTCGCCGCCGTCTGCGCCGGCCGGCCCAGGTAGCCGCGCGCAACCTGCGCGCCGCCGATGAAGAGCTCGCCGGTGACGCCGACCGGCACAGGCTCGCCGTGGCGGTCGAGAACGTAGACGCGAACGTTGCGGATCGGTCCGCCGATTGATGGCTCGCGCCCGGCGTCCTCGGCCGCGAGTAACGTGCCGGTGGCACACACGCAACCCTCGGTCGGCCCGTACGCGTTGAGCAGGCGGGTGTGCTTCGCCCAGCGCTCGACCACCGCCGCCGAGCAGGCTTCGCCGGCGCTCACCACGGTCTCGAGATCGGGAAGGTCGCCGGGCGGCAGGCTGGCGAGCACCGACGGTGGCAGTGTCAGCAGGGTGATGCGGCGGCGCCGGAGGGTGTCGATCAGCGGCGGCCCGGGTGCAATCTCCTGCGCGCTGGCGAGGTGCAGACAGGCGCCGTTGCCGAGGGTGACGAAGATCTCGGACACCGAGGCGTCGAAGCCGAAGTTGGCGAACTGCAGCACCTGGCTCTCCGCACGGACGTCGAAGAGGATGCGCTGGGCCTCGACCAGGTTGGCGATCGGCCCGTGCTCGACCATCACGCCCTTCGGCTGGCCGGTGGAGCCCGACGTGTAGATGACGTAGGCGAGGTCGCCGGTACCCACGGCGCGCTCCGGGGCGGTGCGCGGCAGCGCGGCGATCGTGCCGGCGTCGCGATCGAGCCAGACGGTGCGCCAGTCGCCGGCGGGCAGCGCGGCGGCGGCCGGCTCGTGGGTGAGCACGATGCGTAGCCCGGCGTCCCGAACGAGGAAGTCGAGGCGCTCCGCCGGCAGGGTCGGGTCGAGCGGCACGTAGGCGGCGCCGGCTCCGAAGACGCCGAGCAGGCCGATGATCATCTCCGGGCCGCGCACCGTCGCCAGGCCGACCCGCTCCCCGCGCTCGACGCCGAGCTCGATCAGCCGGTGTGCGAGCTGGTTGCCGCGGGCGACCAGCTCGCCATAGCTCAGGGTGGCGTTCTCGGTGACCACCGCCGGCGCATCGGGACGGCGCTCGGCGTGCTCGGCGATCAGCTGGTGAACCGGCCGCTGCGGCGCCTCGCCGCGAGTGTCGTTCCACGCGGCGAGGATGCGCCGGCGATCGGTCTCGGCGAGCAGGTCGACGCGATCGATCGGCCGCTGCGGCGCCGTCAGCAAGGCGCCCAGCCAGTGCAGGAACGTGTCGAGGAGGCGCCGCGCCGTGCTCACCTCGAAGAGGTCGGTGGCGACGTCGAGCTCGAGGCGCAGGGCGTCACCGGCGTCGAGGACATTGAAGTGCAGATCGAAGCCGGTGTAGGCGATCGGTGCCGAGACGAGGTCGGCCTCGAGGCCGGCGATTGCCAGCGGCCTTGAGGCGCGCTCGAGGTTGAAAGTCGTCGCCAGCAGCGGCGAGCGCCCCGGGTCGATGTCCGGCTTCAGGGTGCGCAAGAGGCGTGCAAACGGATAGTCCTGGTGCTCGTAGGCGGTGAGAAGCCGCCGGCGAATGTCGGAGAGCTGCTCGGTGAAGGCCGTGCCGGCGATGCCGCGATCGAGCCGGATCGGCAGCAGGTGCGAGCAGTAGCCGACGAGGGAGGTCGCCTCCGGCGGCCGGCCGCTCGCGGGAATACCGACGGTGAGATCCTCCTGGCCGGTGACGCGCTGTAGCAGCGAGGTCCAGGCCGCGAAGAGCGTCATGAACAGGGTGCAGCCGTGCTCTTTGGCGAAGGCGCGCACGGCGGCGGTGAGCTCGGGCGAGGTCTCGGCCCGCACGCGCCCGCCGCCGAAGCTGCGACGCGCCGGCCGCGGGTGGTCGCTCGGCAGGGCGAGGTCGGGACGGGCTCCGGCCAGGAGCGTGTGCCAGTAGGCCTCGTGCGCCGCCATCGCCGGTCGCGCCGCCTCGGCCTGCTGCCAGGCGAGATAGTCCCGCCACTGCATCGACGGTGCCGCCGGCGCCGGTGAGCCGGCGACGCGAGCGGCATAGAGCTGCAGCAGGTCGCGCACGATGACGTCCATTGACCAGCCATCGACCACCAGGTGGTGGGCGACGACGGTGAGCAGGTGGCGCTCGGGCGCCTGGCGCAGCAGGCGCGCGCGCAGCAGGGGACCGGCGGTCAGGTCGAAGGGGCGGGCGTTCTCGGCCAGCAGCCAGGCGTCGGCAGCGGATGCACCGGCGGCGCTGTCGAGGGGGGTGGTCTCGAGCTCGACCTCGAGCGACGGCAAGATGCGCTGGCGCTCGCCGTCTTTGCTGAGGACCGTGCGCAGCGCTTCGTGGCGGCGCACGAGGTCGCCGAGCGCGGCGCCCAGGGCGCCGACCTCCAGGGCACCGCGCAGCTCGAGGCTGCCGGCGACGTTATAGGCGCTCGAGCCGCCGGTGCTCATCCGCGCCAGGGTCGCGAGCTGCTGCTGTGCCTCGGTCAGCGGCCGCTCGTCGGTCGCCGCGGCGCGCCGCGCCGGGGCACCGCTGGCATCGGCGAAGAACCCGGCCGCCCTCAGTCCGCGCACGCTGCCGCGCACCGCCTCGACGAGGTGGTCGAGGTCGGTCTCCGTGTGGGCCGTCGACAGGAAGCAGGTGCGCCCCTCCCAGACGTAGACCCCGCGCTCGATGAGGCCGTAGTAGAAGAGGTCCATCTCCAGGGGTTGGAACAGGTAGCTCGAGTTCTCCAGCGCGGCGAAGCGGAAGATCGAGGCGAAGTCATGGACGGCGATCGGTGCGCGTTCCTCGGCGAAGACGGCGCGCAGGCGCTCGACCAGCGCGGCGGTCCGGCGGTTGAGGTCGGCTTGCAGCTCCGGGCCCTGGGCGATCAGGTGATCGAGCACCGCCAGCGACGCCGCCATCGCCAGCGGGTGCTTGCAGAAGGTGCCCGCGGCGAACGTCATCTCGGCCCGCGGCACCGAGTCGTCGTCGAAGCGCCAGGAACCGCCGTCGACGGCGTCTAGGAAGCGCGGGTGGCCGGCGACGATGCCGATGGGCAGGCCGCCGCCAAGTACCTTGCCGTAGGTGGCGAGGTCGGCGTCGACTCCGAAGAGGCCTTGGGCGCCCTTTGGATGCGAGCGCAGGCCGGTGATCACCTCGTCGAAGATCAGCGGCACGCCGGCGCGGCGGGTCAGCTCGCGCAGGCGGCGCAGGAACTCGACCGGCTGCAGCTCGGGGCGGCGGCTCTGCACCGGCTCCACGAGGACGGCGGCGAGCTCGTCGAGGTGCTCCTCGATCACCCGCAGCGCCCGCTCTTCCCCGTAGGGCAGGACGAGCGACTGGCGGGCCGTCTGGCTCAATACGCCCGCCGCCATCGGTGAGCCCGAGCCGTCCGGGGCGCCGCCGGCGACGGCCAGCGTGACGTCGGAGTGGCCGTGGTATGAGCCCGAGAACTGCACGATGCGGGTGCGGCCGGTAACGGCGCGGGCCAGGCGGAGGGCGGTCATCACCGCCTCGGTTCCGGAGTTGCAGAAGGTGGTGCGCTCGAGGCCGGTGAGGGCCGTGACGCGCTCGGCGACCTGCCCCGCGAGGTCCGACTGGACCCCCACGTGCACGCCGCGCTCGAGCTGGCGGCGAATCGCTTCCATGACGAAGGGCGGGTTGTGGCCGAAGAGGTTGACGCCGAAGCCCATGGCGAGGTCGACGTACTCGTTGCCGTCGACATCCCAGACCCGCGCGCCGGCGGAGCGTTCGCCGACGATCGGGTAGCACATCGCCTTGGTCTCGAGGCGGAAGGTCATCGCCATGCGCAGGTCGGCCCAGCGCCGGCGGTGCTCGTCGGCGTAGCGCATCGATGTGCCGGTGCGGGCCGACAGGCGGCGCGACAGGCCCTCGATGTATGCCTTCTGGCGCGGCTCGAGCTTCCGCGGCGGCGCGGAGAAGCGGTCCATGCCGAACGGGTTGCGGTCGCCTCCTGGAGGGTCGTCCTCGGCGGCGGGCTCGGATCCGACCGCCGCCGCCGCCAATGTCGCGGGCGCCAGGGCGGCGGCCGCAGGCGACGCCTGCGCGGAGGCGCCGGGCGTGCCCGCGAGGAAATCGAGCTGCTGGCGGATCAGCGCCGACATCGCCTCGAGCTGGTGCTGCATCAGCCGGTGGAGGCCGCCGCCGTTTTCGAGAGCAGCCGACGCCGGCGTCGCGGCCGTTGCCCCTGCCGGCACCAGCGCGGGCGCGGCCGGCTGCGTCGGCTGGTGGAGACCGCTGCCGTTGTCGAGGGCCGTCGACGCCGGCCTCGCAGCCGGCGCCTGTGCCGGTGCCGCAGTGGGTGCGGCCGGGCGCCGGTCGGTCGTGCGCTCGAGGTGATCGGCGAGCGCCGCCAGGCACGTCACCTCCTCGAAGAGCAGACGGACCGGCAGCTTGGCTCCGTAGCCCACCTGCACCGCGCGCACGAGGTGGACGAGGGCGATGGAGTCGGCGCCCAGCTCGAGGAAGGGCGCCCGCGGATCGATCTCGGCGACTGGCCGCTCGAGCAGGCGGCTGGTCTCTTCGAGGAGGTGGCGGAGGATGGGAGAGACGCCTGTCTCGACGGCCGGCGCCGACGCGGAAACCGCGGGGGCTGGAGTGTGCATCGGAGCATCACCTCGCGTTGCGGAGAGGAGCCTTGCAGGCGAGACGCTCGCGACGGGGGCGGCACGCGGCGGCTCGAACCAGAAGGGCTCGCGCTGGAACGGATAGCTCGGCAGCGGCACGCGGCGGCGGCGGAAGGGGCGGTCGAAGGCGTGCCAGTCGACGGCGACGCCGCGCACGTGAAGGGCAGCGACCACCTCGAGAAGCGTCCGCTCGGCGCCGCGCCCCTGCTGCAGGCTGGAGAGCCAGGTGGCCTCGCCGGCGCCGGGGCAGCGCCGCGCCAGCGCCGACAGCGTGCCGGTCGGTCCTATTTCGACGAAGAGGCGGTGACCGCTGCCCAGCAGGCGGGTGATGCCGTCGGCGAAGCGGACCGGCTCTAGGAGCTGGCGCCGCCAGTAGCCGGCGTCGAGCGTGGCGCCCTCGGCGAGGAAATCACCGCCGGCGCCGGTCACCACGCGGCAAGCCGGCTGCCGGAAGGTGACCTGGTCCAGCAGGCGGCCCAGCGGCTCGACCACCGGCGCCATCAACGGCGAGTGGAAGCCGTGGTCCGCCGCGAGGTCGAGCACCGTAACGCCGCCGGAGGCCAGCGCTTCGGCGGCTCGTGCCACGTCCTCGGCGGCGCCCGAGAAGGCGACCTTCTCCGGGCCGTTGACAGCGGCGATGGCGAGCTCGCCGCCGACGGCGTCGAGGACATCGCGCACCGCTGCCTCAGTGGTCAGGGCCATGCGCATGGCACCTGGCCCTGGCGCTTCCTGCATCCGCCGGCCGCGCTCCGCGAGGATGTGCAGGGCGTCCTCGGCCGACAGGATCCCGGCGGCGTGAGCGGCGGCGAGCTCACCGGCGCTGTGGCCGAAGACGGCGTCGGGCTCGACGCCCCAGGCGCTCCACAGCTTCACCAGGGCGAGCTCGAGGGCGAAGATGGCGACCTGGGCGTAACGCGTCTGAAGGAGGCGCTCGGAGCTCGCCGCGTCGAACAGGAGGGGCAGCAGCTCGATACCGGCCTGGCGGCGCAGCCTCGCGGCGCAGCCGTCTACGGCGTCGCGGAAGATCGGCTGGGTATCGTAGAGCTGGCGCCCCATGCCGCTGTACTGCGAGCCCTGGCCGGTGAAGAGGAAGACGATCTCGGGTGCTCGCATGGGCGCCTTGGCGCGGTGCAGCACGCCGCCGCGGTGGCTCTCGCCGCTCGAGAGCTGGGCCAGCGCCTGGCGGGCGGCGGCCATCGAGTCGGCGACGACGGCGGCGCGCTCGCCGAAGGGGCTGCGACCGGTGGCGGCGCTATAAGCAACGTCGGCGAGCGACGCGCCGTCGCCGAGCGCGTCGTGGACGCGGCGCGCGAGCTGCGCCAGCGCCGGAGCCGTCTTGGCGGCGAGCGGCAGCACATGGACCTCTCGGTCGGGACGCGTCGATTCGGCCTCAGCTCCGTCGCCCGGCGCCTCCTCCACGACGACGTGGGCATTGGTGCCGCCGAAGCCGAAGGAGCTGACGCCGGCGCGGCGCGGCACGTCGCCGCGGGGCCACGGGCGTGGCCGGGTGGGGATATCGAAGGGCGTGCCCTCCAGCGCGATCTGCTCATTGAGGCGCTCGAGGTGGAGGTGGGCGGGGATCGTCTCGTGGCGGAGCGCCAGCACGACCTTGATCAAGCCCGCGATGCCGGCGGCCGCCTCGAGGTGGCCGATGTTGGTCTTCACCGAGGAGATCGCGCAGGGCCGCGATGCGTTGCGGCCCTCGCCGAGCACGTTCTGGAGCGCCCGAACCTCGATGGGATCGCCGAGCGGTGTGCCGGTGCCGTGGGCCTCGACCAGGTCGATGTCGCGCGGCTCGAGACCGGCGTCTGCGATCGCGCGGCGCAGCACCGCCTCCTGCGCCGCGCGGTTCGGCGCCGTCAGGCCGTTGCTGCGGCCGTCTTGGTTGACCGCCGTGCCTCGCAGGATGGCGAGCGGCTGCGCTCCGCGAGCGCGGGCGCTGCTCAGCCGCTCCAGCACCACGAGGCCGCAGCCCTCGCCGCGCACGTAGCCGTCGGCGGCGGCGTCGAAGGTCTTGCAGCGGCCGTCCTTGGCCAGCATGCCGGCGCGCGAGAAGGCGATCGTCCAGTGCGGTGTCAGCACCAGGTTGACGCCGCCGACGAGGGCGCGCTCGCACTCTCCGGCGCGCAGGCTGGCGACGGCGAGGTGCACCGCCACCAGGGACGATGAACATGCGGTGTCGACGGCGAGGCTCGGGCCCCGCAGGTCGAGGCTGTAGGAGATGCGGTTGGCGGCGATGCTGCCCGCATTGCCGGTGCCGGCGCGCTCGTCCACCCAGGTCGGGTCGGCGGTCTGCAGGCGGGCGTAGTCGCTGCCGCTGATGCCGACGAAGACGCCGGTCGCCGAGCCGGCCAGGCGGTCCGGGGCCAGGCCGGCGTCCTCGAGGCTGTGCCAGGCGACCTCGAGGAGGAGCCGCTGCTGCGGGTCCATGCGCCTGGCCTCGTGTGGCGACAGACCGAAAAAGTCGGCGTCGAAGCGCTCGATCGCGGTGAGGAAGGCGCCGCGCCGCACCTCCGGCGCGTCGCTCGCGGCGTCGGGCGCCAGGCCAGCGAGGCGGTCGCGCTCGCGCGGGCGCTCGCCGACGGCGTCGGCGCCGCGCTCGAGGAGCCTCCACAGCTCGTCGGGGCCGTCGGCGCCGGGGAAGCGGCATCCGACGCCGACGATGGCGATCGGGTCGTCCGAGTCCCCGTCCTTACCTCGGCGGTGGCGGGCATCATTGCCTGCGTCACGCTGCGGCTCGCCGCCTCCGGCGGCGAGGTGCGCCACCAGCGCGGTGACCGTCGGGTAATCGTAGGCCAGAGTCGTGGGCAGCGCGCGGCCGAGGCGCTCGGCGAGTTTGGCCGACAGGCGTACGGCTTCCTGCGAGCCGAGGCCGTAGCGGGCGAGAGGCTGGTCGACGTCGATCACCGCACGGTCGACGCCGAGGGCGGTGGCGAGGTGGCCGACGATCCAGTCCTCGAGCTGGCGAGCCGCGCGCGAGGCTCGCGCCCCGCCGGAGCCGGCAGTGTCCTCGAAGGGAGCAGCCGGCGGTGCGCGCCGTGTCCAGGTAGCGACGGTGTCGAGCGTACCGTCGAGGAAGGCCCGGCGGCAGGCCTGGCGCTGCACCTTGCCGCTCGAGGTCTTCGGCAGATGCTTCGGGCGTAGCAGCGCCACGGCGTGCACTTGCAGGTCGTGGTGCTCGGTGACGGCGCCGGAGATGGCGGCGATGACTTCGTCGTGGTCGACGTGTCGCAGCGCCGTGCGCCGCACCTCCTGCGCCACGACGAGGCGCTCTTCGCCGTCGATCTCGATGGAGAAGGCCGCCGCGGCGTCGGCCTCGAGGGCGTCGTGGCAGGCGCCGACGGTCGCTTCGATGTCCTGCGGGTAGTGGTTCCAGCCGCGCAGGATGAGCAGGTCTTTGCGTCGCCCGGTGATCACCAGGTCGCCGTCGACGAAGGCGCCGAGGTCGCCGGTGCGCAGGAAGGGGCCCTCATTGCTCTCTGCGAGGCGGGCCTGGAATTTGGCCGCGGTCTCCTCCGGGCGGCGCCAGTAGCCTCGTGCCACGGTGTCGCCGGCGACCCAGATCTCGCCGACCTCGTCCGGCCCGCACGGCCTGCGCGTCTCCGGGTCGACGACGAGGATCCGCGTGTCGATCATCGTCGTGCCGCAGCCGACGAGTGCCACGCGGCCGTTCTCCCCCTCGCCCGCGAGCTCGAGGCGATTGCGCCGCAAGCCGCCCTCGCGGACGAAGTAGGTCTTGGGCGGGCTGCCCACGGGGACGGAAGTGACCTTCAGCGTCGCCTCGGCGAGGCCGTAGGCGGGGGAGAAAGCCACCGGGTCGAAGCCCTGGGGACGGAAGGCTGCGGCGAAGCGCTCGAGCGTCTCGTGACGCACCGGCTCGGCGCCGTTCAGCGCCATCGTCCACGAGCTCAGGTCGATCCCGTTGCGATGCTCGGGGGGGATGGCGCGCACGCACAGATCGTAGACGAAGTTGGGGCCGCCGCTGTGGGTGGCGCGTCGTTCGGAGATCGTCTCGAGCCAGCGCCGGGGGCTCTGCATGACCCCGGCCGGCGTCATCAAGTAGCACGGAAAGCCGCCGTAGACCGGCATCAAGATGCCGTAGATGAGCCCCATGTCGTGGAAGAACGGCAGCCACGAGACCATCACGCTCTCGGGCGTGTGGCGGCAGCCGGCGTCCACGTCGCGCAGGTTGGTCAGCAGGTTGCGGTGCGAGACCATGACGCCGCGTGGTGTGCCCGTCGAGCCCGAGGTGTACTGGAGGAAGGCGATGGTGTCGGGGTCGACGTCGACGTCGGGCGCAGAGGTCGCCTCCGGGTCGATGGCCTGCACGTCGAGCCAGCGGAGCTCCTGAAGTCGGGGTGAGTCCTTGAGGCGGCGCGCCAGACCACTCAGGGTGTCGGCATCGGTGAGGGCCAGGCGAGCGCCGGAGTCGGTGACCACCGCCTCGAGCCGCTCGTCGACGCGGTTGCGCTTGGGCGGGAAGAGCGGCACGGCGATGACGCCAGCGTGGACGCAACCCCAGAAGGCTGCGATGTAGTCCAGGCTCTGGGGCAAGAGCAGAAGCACCGTGTCGCCGGGAGCGGCGGTTTCACGCAGCCGGGCGGCGATCGCGGCGGCGCGTCGGGCCAGCTGCCCGTAGGTCAGAGCGTCCCTACCCCTCCCCTCGTCCTCGAAGGCGTAGGCGAGTCGTCCAGGGGCTTCGGTAGCCCGTCGCGCGAGCAGTGAGAGCAGGCTCATCGGATTGTCCTCACCAATTACCTCGGAAGAGTGTCAGACGAGGCTGGGGGACGGCGATTCCCCGGTCCGCGGCCCGGCCTGAACTGGAGCGCCACCTCGATGCGCGACGAGCCGGCGTCGATGCTGTCCTGGATCAGCTCCCGGTAGAAGGCGAACGGATCCGAACACCGCGTCGGGGAGCGGGGCGCCCCAACGCTCGGCCCGCTCGATGTCGAGTAGGAACGGGTCCAGCACCAGCGTCCGGTGCGCCCGGGTCGTCGCGTCGCCGTGCCCGAAGTGGATGTCGGAGATATGAAGCCACGAGAAGAGCAGATCGCCAGCGCGCCCCATGTTCCCTCAAGTGAGGGAGAGTCTAGAGACTCCCGCATAATAAGTGAAATCATCTTGTCGGCTAATTGGAGGCCGCCCCAAGTACGTATGGCGGCCGCTTCTCCTCCAGAACCCCCCGCAGCTTCGGGTCGCGCCCGTACACCTCATCCCCCACCACCCATGAAGGCCTCAGTCCTCCCTCCAAGGCCCTCTCCAGCATCTGCCGCGCCAGCTCAGGCTTGGTGCGGAAGAGGACCTCTTGCCCCGGCCCGGCCTCTCGACACCGCTCCGGCTCCGCGAACCAGTGCTCGGGCACGTACAACTCCCTGTCGATGAGTGTGTGCCCGCGCTCAGTGCAGTAGGCCAGGAACACTCCTATCTGCCAGTTTTCTACCTGGCCCGTCGTACCGGTGGGCCTCGTTCTACTGGGGATGCTCACCGGATGGCCCCCGCTGGATCCTCCGGACGCTGTCGAGGCTGGGGGGGAGACGGGCTTGCCGCCAGGCATGCGGGCTCACCTGCTGCCGGGCCTGCCACGGCGACAGCAGCACCAGCCCGGCCGTGCTCGAAGAAGAAGAAGATGCCTTCGGACTCGAGCAGCCGGAGCACGAAGTCCAGATCGGACTCGCGGTACTGCACGCAGTGCTCGCGCTTGGGGTAGTTGCCGGAGAGCGCCAGACGGTGCTCCACATTCCCCGCCGCCAGCACCTTGGCAACAATGTTCGGGACAGAGAGGTTCTGGAAGATGCGGCTGCGGCGGACGTGGCGCAGCTTCCCCAGGACCGGCCCGATCCGGACGCGATACTCGGGCCGGCCGTGATGCAAGCCCAGATCCGCCACCTCCTCCACCCAACCGTGGCGGCTCCAGGGAGGTGGGGAAGAACTCGACCAGGAACTCGAACGGCTCGGAGAGCGCCTCCTCGCCGCTCAGGCGAGCGACGGCGAGGTCCGCCGCTGCGAACAATTCCGCCTGGAGCTCGAATACGAGCCGATGGTCGCGAGCCACATCTCCACGAGATCCACGCGTCAGGACAGATTTCTGCCCCCTACCCGCACGAACCCCCCGCGTGCTATGCCATGTCTGGACGGAGACCTGTTGGGCTATGACTTCACCCAGAGACCTTCCCCACGCAGGAGTTCCAAGCACCACCCGAGATGACCCCATCAATTCCCCACGTGTGGGGTGGCTCGTCGGGGTGAATGAGGCGGGGCTTCCGCTCGTGGACTTCCCTGGCAACCCAGCGGGGCCTTGTGGCGCCCGGAGGACCGTCTCTCTGGAGCCCGAGCTCTTGCAGCGCGCGGCCGCCCAGCACCCAGGGGTCGTGCTGCTCTTCGAGAATGGGGATCCACGCTTGCCGCTGATCATCGGCTTGGTCCAGACAGAGAGCGCCACTCCGCTGCTGGATGCGGTGCTCGCCGGATCGAGCGCTGAAGCTCCCTTGGCGCCAGCAAGTGCGCCGGAGCGGGAGGAAGCGCCACAAGCCGAGGATGTCCCAGCTCAGGCCGTGGAGGCCCACGTGGATGGCAAGCGCGTCGTCCTCGAGGGAGCGGACGAGATCGTCCTGAAGTGTGGTCAGGCCAGCATCACCCTGCGACGTAACGGTAAGCTCATCATCAAGGGGACCTACGTCGAGACCCATTCCACCGGCGTCAACCGCATCAAGGGTGGCAGCGTCCAGGTCAACTGAGCCATGCAACCCGTGTTGATGGATGTGTTGGAGGAGCACCTCAGCGAGGCGGCATTCCTCTGGTCTCAGTGGGAGAGCGCGCTGGTGTCCGCCAGCCATGGCCTGGAGGACACCGCCCACTGTGAGGAGCGATTGCTGGCCCACGTGGACGGGCTCGTCGTAGGGGGCGAAGCGGCCGTAGGAGAGTTGTTGCTGCCAGCCCTCGAGACGGGCGAGCGAGAGCGGATCTCCGCCGCGGCGCTCGCGCTGCTCGCGGGGGGAGGGAAGCGGGAGCTGAGTGAGCTGCTGAAGGTGTTCGACTCGGGAGACGAGGTGCAGCGCGCGGCCATCGGCCGTGCGATGGAGCTGAGTGAGCGAGAGGGCCTGGAGGCGGCGCTGCTCGAGCGGATCTCCGCAGAGGATCCCGCTCTGCGGGCCATGGCCTTCCGGGTGCTGGCATTTCGCGGCGCGGTGCCGCAGGAGGAGCGGACGCAGTGGCTCCACGGGGACGAGGCCGATCCGGTGATCTGCGCGCTTCGGGATGCGCGGCCCTTACCTCGGGATGTCGTCCAGACGGTGTTGCCCCAGCTCCTCGTGGACCCTCGCCCAGGCGTGCCCGAGGCCGCCCTGCTGGCAGGGCTCGTGTCCGGCGCACGTGCGGCGTGGAAGGTGTGCCACAAGGTCGCGGAGGAAGGTGGCGTGGGACGGCGACAGTGCCTGGCCTTGCTGGCGCTGGGAGGGGACGAACGGGATGTGGGGCTGCTCGCGCGGCTGTTGCGCGAGGAGGAGCTGAGGGCGGACGTGCTCTGGGCGCTTGGGTTCAGTGGACAGGCGCTCGCTGCGGAGGTGTGCCTGGAGTGGATGGGCGATGACGGAGTTGCGGCGCTGGCGGGCGAGGCGTTCTCCGCCATCACCGGGTTGAGGCTGGAGGGCGAGTATCGGAGCGCCGCGGAGAAGGAGGCTGATGCGCTCATCCCTCTGGAGGAAGAGGACCTGGATGCCAACCTGGTGCCGGGACCCGAGACCCGTCTGCCGGTCCCTGTCCAGGAGGCGGTGAAGCGCTGGTGGCAGAAGGCTCAGAAGGGCTTCGAGCGCGGCACACGTTATCTGCACGGGAGCAAGCTTGACGCCGGCCGGCTCCTGGAGGCGCTCGGGACCGAGCCGATGCGGCGGCGGCCAGTGCTTGCCCTGGAGCTGGCCATCCGGAGCCGAGGTGCGCACCTGCTTCAACCGCGGGCCTTCACGCTCAGGCAGCGCGCGCAGTTACGCGCGGCGCTGGCGGGACGTTCCTCGGTCTCGATGAACCCGTTCTCGAAGCTGTTCGGGCTCTGAGGGGCGGTGGGGACGGCCGTCAGTTCTCGGCGATCTTCGAGCCCTTGATGATGACATCACCGCTGGCGGTGACCTCGATCTTGGCGCCCTTGATGACCACGTCCCCGTTCTTCTTCACCTCCAGGGTCGCCGAGCCCACCTTCAGGGTGAACTGCTCTTCGGCCACCAGGGAGATCTCCTTGGCGCTCAGCGTGTAGCTGTCCTTGGCGGCGTGGGAGAGCTTACCGCCCACGTTCAAGACGAGGTCCTTGTCCACCTTGAGGGTGCGGTTCTTCTCGATCTGCTCGGAGAGATTGCCGCCGACCTGCAGGGTGCGCGAGCCCTTCACCGTCTCGGACTTCTTGGCACCCACCGCCTCCACCTTGGCCCCGCCCACCTGCTCGGACATGAGGCCGCCCACGAGCTGGTTGAGGGCCGCCCCCACGGTCACAGCATAGCCCCCGCCGACGTTGAGCAGCTTGCCCAACGCCACCGTCTCCGCGGAGGCCATCGCCACCGTCACATTCTGGTTGCCGTTCACCGAGATGGACTGGTCGCCCACCACGGACTCGGTGTGGTTGCCCTGCACGGTGGTGGTGCGGTTCTTGACGACCGTCAGGCTCTGATTGCCGCCGATCATGCTGTCGTCGTTCTTGTTGACCTGCAGCGACTGGTTGCCCTCGATGGTGCGGCTGCGGTCCTTCCGGACGAGCAGCGTCTCGTTGCCCCGCACCTGCTGCGTCTTGTCGTTCTCGACGATGATGTTGAAGTCCTTCTCGGCGTGCAGGTACACCTCCTCGGAGCCTGCCGCGTCCTCGATGCGCAGCTCGTTGAAGCCGCTGCCGCCGGGGCTGGAGTTGGAGCGCAGCGTGCTCTGCGTCTTGTTGTCGGGCAGGGCGATGGGCGTGGGGTTGTGGCCGTTGTAGACGCTGCCGGTGACGAGCGGGCGATCCGGATCCCCCTCCAGGAACTCCACCACCACCTCCTGGCCGATGCGCGGCAGGTAGAGCGCACCCCAGCCGGGGCCGGCCCAGGCCTGGGCCACTCGGATCCAGCACGAGCTCTTGTCGTTGTTCTGGCCCTCGCGGTCCCAGTGGAACTGGACCTTGATGCGGCCGTGCTCGTCGGTGTGGATCTCCTCGGCAGGGGGCCCGACCACGATGGCCGTCTGGGCCCCGGAGATAGTGGGCTGGGGGGTGATGCGCGGGGGGCGGTAGGGGACCTGGGAGGGGATGCAGACGAACTCGGTGCGGTAGGCCTCCTTGCTCTCCGAGGAGGCCTGCCCGAAGGTGAGGACCTCGGGCTGACGGCCCATGTGGCGGGCGGAGAGCACCAGGTAGTCCCGGTTCAGCGTGCCCACGGGGTGTTCGTCCAGCTCGAAGGTATAGCCCGCGACCAAGCGACGGCAGTTGCTGGCCCCGGTCGCCATCTCACTGCGCACCCGCAGCTCCTCCATGCGGACCTGGGCCAGTGTCCTGCCGGTGCCCAGCTCCGTGTAGCGGGCGGGGTAGTCGTAGATCTCGAGGTCCGGCTCACCATCCTGGGCGTGGGAGAGGGTGGAGAGATCCAGTGCGGGACGCAGGAAGTTGAAGTCCCTCAGGGCGACGGCGCCGGGCTGGACCTCCACGCTCGCGGCGAACTCATGGATGGACTCACTGGCGGCCACCATGTTGCTCAGGTCGCGGAACACCAGGAGAGGGTCGCCGGGCATGGCCTCGCAGGTGGACGAGGCGTCGTTGAGGATCAGGGTGTGGGCATCCTCGGTGTGCTCGAAGTAATAGAAGATCCCCTCCTCCTCGAGCAGGCGTGAGACGAAGTCGAGGTCCGACTCGCGGTACTGAACGCAGTACTCGAGCTTGCGGTAGGAGCCCTGGAGCAACTGCTTGTGCTCCACCTTCGCTTCGTCGAGCACTTTGTGGACGATCTCCGGGATGGTCATCTCCTGGAAGATGCGGCTTCGCCGGGTGTGGCGCAGCGTCCACAGGCGAGGCACCACGGTGATGCGGCAGTGCTGGCGCTCCGGGCCTCGGTTGGACTCCCAGCGCACCACGCGCGAGACGATGCCGTGGAAGAAGCGATCCGTCCCGTCACCCAGGTGCACAGTCAGCAGGGCGCTCTGGCCTAGCAGCTCCTTCTCGTCCAGTGAGACGTCCACCGGCGCGGCCAGGGTGACCTGGACGGAGTAGGGCTGGGAGACGGTCTCCTCGGCCTCGAACCCCACCACGGCCAGCTCTCTTGCCGCATGGGGGCCAGCCTGGAAATCGAACTCAGCTTGATTTGCGAGGAGGGCAGCGGTGGCGACCATAGGGAAACCCCCTGCCCACAGTGTCATCGAGAGCGGTCGACACCACAAGGGCCGAACTGAAAAGAGCGGCGTTCGTGATATGACGAACTGGCTTCTGGCATCCGGGCGGAGGCGTGCATCGAGCGGCCCGGAGGCATGCCGCAGAGGGGCACTATGGCAGGCTCCAGCGTTCCAGCCTTCTCGTTGCGGGTGGGGCCCTTCGACCCGGGCGAGCTCACCGTGGACAGCTTCGCGGGAGCGGAGGGGCTGAGCCGCCTCTATGAATTCCAGATCGACTTCCACCCCGCCGGGGATGTGCCCCTGGAGGCGCCGGAGTTGCTGGGCGCCGAGGCGCTGCTGACCTTCGAGGTGCCCGGCGGCGGCCCGCGCTTCCTCCACGGGAAGGTTCGCTCCATCAGCGCCCTGGGGCATCGCGGGGGGAGGGGGCGGTACCGCATCTGGGTGGTGCCCCAGCTGTGGTGGCTGACGCGCGTGCACCAGAGCCGCATCTTCCAGGGCAAGTCGGTGCCGGACATCCTCGAGGAGGTGCTGGGCGGCGCGGGCGTCGAGGTGAGGTTGTCGCTGAGCGGCAGCTACGAGGCGCGCGAGTACTGTACGCAGTACCGAGAGACGGACTTCACCTTCCTCAGCAGGCTCATGGAGTGGGAGGGGCTCTTCTACTTCTTCGAGCACTCAGAGAGCGGCCACACCCTGGTGATCGGGGATGCCCGCTCGGTGCATGAGCCGCTGCCGGAGGGGGCCGTGGTGCCGCTGCGGGAAGACCGCGGCCAGGCCACGGACGGTGAGTACCTCTCCGCCCTGCAGCGGGTGCATCGGCTGCGTCCCGGGAAGGTGCACATCAAGGACTACGACTTTGTGAGGCCCTCGCTGGACGTGTCGGGCAAGGGGCAGGACACCTCCCATGGCGTCGCCTCACTGGAGGTGTATGACTACCCCGGTGAGTACGTGGCGCCCGCTGTGGGTAAGAGCGCCGCCAAGGTGCGCCTGGAAGAGCTGGTGCAGGCGGCGCGTACGCTGGAGGGAGAGGCGGTATGTCCGCGGCTGACTCCTGGCTACCGCTTCGAGGTGGAGGACGACGGCACCTATTCAGGCGAGTACCTGGCGGTGGAGGTGGTGCATACGGGCCGGCAGCCGGAGACACCCGGGGGCCGCGAGGCCATGGGCTCTCTGTACCGCAACAGGTTCAAGTGCATGCCGGCCGCGGTGCCTTTCCGTCCCAGGCGCACCACGCCCCTGCCGGACATTCCGGGGGTGCAGACGGCGACGGTGGTGGGGCCCGCGGGCGAGGAGATCCACACGGATGAGCACGGGCGCATCAAGGTGCAGTTCCACTGGGATCGCGAGGGCCAGCGGGACGACAAGGCCTCGTGCTGGGTGCGCGTAGGCCAGGCCTGGGGAGGACCCGCCTGGGGGGCGTTGTATCTGCCGCGCATCGGCCAGGAGGTGGTGGTGCGGTTCCTGGAGGGCAATCCGGACAGGCCGCTCATCGCGGGCACCGTCTACAATGGAAGCAACCCGACACCTTATGTCCTGCCGGACGAGAAGACGAAGTCCACCCTCAAGAGCGCCTCCAGCCTGGGCAGTGAGGGCTTCAACGAGTTCCGCATCGAGGACGCCACGGGCGACGAGGAGCTCTACGCCCACGCGCAGAAGGACGAGAACCTCGTCACGGAGAATGACAAGGACCAGCAGGTGCGTGGCTATGAGGAGCTGCTGGTGAAGAAGGAGCGCTCCCGGACGGTGGAGGGCAACCAGACCTTGTCGGTGGGCTACGATGACGATAGCCGCGTGGAGGGCAACCAGACCCTGACGGTGACGGGCAACCGGACCACCACGACGAAGCTCAACCACCTGGAGTCCGTGGAGAAGAACCAGACCCTCACTGTCGGCGGGAAGTTCACCTCGCTCGTCACCCAGGCCGCCGCGGAGACCGTGGGGGCCGCGAAGGCGCTCTCCATCGGCGCGGCCTACGGCGTCAACGTCGCCCTGGCCCTCAATGAGGCCGTCGGCGGCCTCAAGTCCGTGGAGGTGGCCGCGGCCCAGAAGGAGATCGTCGCCGGGGCGCGTCAGGAGAACATCGTCAAGGACAAGGAGGTCAAGGTCGGTGGGGACTGGGACAGCCGCATCAAGGGGTACCTGGCGCTCACCATGGGCAAGGATCTGGATGAGCAGATCGGCAAGGAGAGCCTGCTCTGGGTGAAGGAGCCGACGATCTTCCATGCCAGGTCCTTCTCGCTCAAGGCAGACAAGTTCTCCCTCATCGTCGGGGGGCACCTCATCCTGAGCGTGGAGCAGTCGGGCAACGTGGCCTTCAACGTCAAGACGTTCACCTTGGAGGGCTCGGACATCAAGCTCAAGGGCAAGTCCATCAAGAAGCAGGCGGCCGGCTCGTTGAAGGACAAGTCCGTCAAGCCCAAGGAGCTGAAGGATCTCGAGGATCCCGAGCCGCTCAAGGTGGAGGTCGAGCTGAAGGACACGGAGGGCAAGCCGGTGAAGGATCAGGCCTTCGAGCTCCACTTCCCCGATGGCACCATCAAGAAGGGCAAGGTGGATGGGAGCGGCAAGGCCGTGGTGGAGAAGGTGCCCCCAGGGGATTACCGCATCGTGTTCCCGGAGCTCGAGGCCCGCATCAACAAGGGCTGAGCGCCTTCACTGAAAGCCGAAGTCCCAGGGTGGATCTGCGATGGACCTGTACATCGTCAATCAGGGAGATACTCCCGACAGCATCGCCCAGAAGTTCGGGATCAAGCAGTGGAAGCAGATCTATGAGCATCCGGACAATGGCGCTCTGCGCAGCGCGCGGGGACCCAACGAGGTCAAGAAGGACGACCGGGTCCTGATCCCCAACATCGCGGAGTCCATCGTTCAGGCGGGCGCGCCTCAGAAGCTCATCGTCGCCCCGGGAAAGCTTGTCCTGCCGCCTGTCACCTTCGACGCCCACATGCACATCATGAGCGGCAACTGCACGCCCCTGCCGCCGCTGTACGCCATGATGAAGGACAAGGGGGTGGGCATCCTCGAGTCCACCAAGGCCACCCGCAAGACGATCAACGGCCTGGGCAGGGGCATGGCGTGGTTCAGCCGCAACGTGCTCGCCGTGGTGCCCGCGATTGGTGAGTTCTCCCACCGCAGCACCCTGCGGATCGGCCTGGAGGCCGTCAAGCTCAACGACGGCCTGTTCCAGGACCACACCGTCTATGTGCCGCCACCCCCGGGTGACATGGTGGGGATCCCCAGCTACTACACGGTGACGAGCGTCTATGGGAGCTATCCCAGCACCAAGGCCATCGTGGAGGCCAAGGACTCCTTCGTGGGGATCTCCATTGCCCTCACCATGGACATGGATTTCTGCCACCTGAGTGGTTACGACGGTGAGCCCGTCTACCAGAAGGAGGTGAGCAAGAGCGGGAAGCCGGTCTACGTCTATTACCGCCGCACCAGCTCCGACCGGGCCCAGAAGGGCACAAGGGTCGAGACCGATCCGTCCGAGCTCAAGGCCTTCGAGACCTGGAGCCAGCAGATCATCGACACCGAGTTCGCCGCGGCGGCCTTCCCCTTCCGGGTGCTCCCGCTCTACCACTTCGAGCCGCGCCGCTACATCAAGCAGGCGGACAAGACGATCCCCTTCAAGAGGGTAGCCACTCCCGAGCAGGCGGGGGGCTTCGCTGGGTTCAAGATGTACACGCCGCAGGGCTACATGCCCGCGGACCCGCACCCGCCCGTCTCGGACGTACTGAAGTGGTTCTTCCAGGAGTGCGCCTCGAAAGGCACTCCGCTCATGACCCACTGCACGCCGGCCGGATTCTATACCCATGACCGCAAGTTCTACCTGGATAACGAACCGGACGCGGCGGTCCGCAAGCGCTACCTGCCTGCCGAGGCGGACGTAAAGAAGGCCGACGAGCGCATCCAATCAGCCAGGAAGAAGCTGGCCCTGGCAGAGAAATTCCTGCCGACGTCCTTGCCGGGTCCCTTGAAGATTCCTTTGCCGACCCCCCTGAGCTGGGCCACGAAGAAGCTCCTGCAGCGCCAGCTCGACAATGACATCGCGGAGCGGGAGGAGCTCTTCGACAAGGGACGCCTGCGCTACTTCTACGAGAACTTCGTCCACCCGGAGGCCTGGCGGAAGGTCCTCTCGTCGCCCGGATGCTCCTCGCTGCGGCTCTGCCTCGCCCACTTCGCTTCCGACAAGAGCTTCTGGAATGTGGAGAAGGGGGTCTCCGTCCTCACGGACAACCAGAAGCTGAGCTACACCAAGAGCTGGCTCCTCGCCATCGTCGAGCTCTGCCGGGACTTCGAGAATGTCTATACGGACATCTCGTATCTGCCCCTGATGGACGACGAGATCTGGAAGCTGCTGGGGAAGATCCTCATCGACTATCCCTGGATGCAACAGAAGATCATGTACGGCACGGACTGGTACATGATCACCGCCGAGCCCGTGGAGTACGGCGACTGGCATCGCAACACCATCGCGGGCCTGGAGCGTGCCCAGAAGATGGAGGGGATGCCGCAGTTCAACCTCTTTCACCAGTTCGCCATCGTCAATCCGTCGCGCTTCTACCGCCTCGTCGAGATCGCCCCCAAGCTCAAGGAGGGGCTGAAGGCCCTCGTCTCGAAGCACAAGCAGGCGATCGAGGAGCGCAAGCAGTCGGAGAAGGGGTTGGAGGCCGTGGACGTGAGCAAGCTGGAGGAGCAGATCGAGATGCGCTACCTGACCCTGATGCGGCTGCAAGCTCCTCTGGAGGACATCAAGAAGCGCGGCGGTCTCGCCAGCGGCCCCATCCTCTTCACGGAAACCCCGTCGAAGCCCTCCAAGGGCAAGTAGCCAGGTGCGGACATGAGGGAACTGCCCCTGCTCTCACCCAAGCTGCCAGCGCCCGGCTCCCCCACGCGCTACACGCTGCCCGTCCCCTGGAGCAAGCTGGCGCTGCTGCTGCCCATGCCGCTCCCCGGCTCTGTGGGGATGGTGACCCTGGACGATGCGTTGTGGCGTCTGGAGCTCAAGGGCTCCGAGCTGCAGCGCGCGCAGGTGGACAAGGAGTTCACCAGTCAGGTCTCCGGTGGGCGCCTGCATGCCATGGCGCCTCCCGGACCGGAGACACTCGCCTGGCTCCAGAGCCGGGTCATCGTCCTCTATGATCTCGAGTGGAAGGACGCCCTCGAGTACTGGGTGGTGGGGGATCTCGAGGAGGTGGGCTCCGCGGCGCGATGGATCTCGTTGGAGCCCCGCGTTGCTGCCATCCGGATCGAGGACTCGACGAACTACCTGGCCCAGGATCGGCTCGACTACCGGATCCGCTCCTACCGGCTGGAGGAGGGACAGAAGGGGGATGAAGAGGGGCAGTCCGTCCTGCTGGGAACCCTGGAGCTGGGGGCGATGCTGCCCGCCTCGCCGGCCTGGGATGCCGGAGGAGGGCTGCTGGCCTTGATCCGGAGCGGGAAGCTCGAGGTGTATGGCCCTGAGCTGGGCAAGCCCAAGCCCGAGCATCCGCTGGCGCTCGCCGCCGGGAAGCTGCTCAAGGAGGGCGGCCTGACGCCGCACTCGGTGCGGCTGCACCCCACGCGTCCGATCGCGCTCCTGGCCCTGGGCAGGGCCACGCCTCCCTCGAAGAAGGAGGAGCAGACGCCCGCGGGCGTGTGGTGCGTGGACTGGAGCTCCAAGGCGCCTCAGTCCATTCCCCTCGTCGAGATGCCGCCCGGACAGGAGGTGCAGCTCGGTGCCTTCTCGCCCGCGGGTGACTGGGTCTACTACCGGGCTGAGTCCGCGATGCGGATGCACCTCTACGTCCAGCAGCTCGGCGACACGCCGGGAAAGCCGATGTACCTCGGGGAGCTCCCCTCGTCCTACGACATCTTCTGGACGCGCGAGCCGGTCGCGCTCGTCGCGCTCGAGAGGGTACCCGACGGGCTCTCGAAGCTCGTGCGCTGGGACATGGCACAACCCCCGGCGGCTCCGGGCAAGGCCAAGCCGTGATGGACGCCAGGCCGAGGCAGCGGGCTCAGAGCTTCACTCGAATGACGGGAGCCAGGTGAGGGCCCACGCTGCCGCAGATGTCGTAGATCCCCGGCCGCGCCGGTATCCGCGCCTGGGCGAAGAGATCAATCTCGAAGAAAGCGCGCTGGTACGGCCCCACCCGCCGGATGTCGTCCTCGAAGACGAGCCCCTGCCCGATCGCGGAGAAGCTGATGGGGAGGAGCATCGTGCGATAGACGGCCAGCAGCGCCACCGCTTGCAGCATGGACACCTGAAGTCCTTTGAGCTCCGCCTCCAGGCACTGGCAGACACCGGTGATCCAGATGGAGCGGACGCCATCCGAGCGCTGATAGATGCCCGCGGCGAGCCGCAGCCCAGCGCCTGACAGCGCGGGAACGACGGCACCCGGCTCCTCGGTGAAGTTGGGGAGGCGCCGGGCCTGGGGAGCCCTCTTCGTCATTGCTTATTCAACTCGGTGGTGACGACGTTGGACTGGTGCTGCTCGAGCGTCACGTGGACGCGATACGTCGCCTCCGCCACTGGCAGAGGCAGCACCTGCGCCAGGTTGAACGTCAGGTAGCGCAGCGAGAGGGTCTCCACCTGGACCGCTCCGGGCCCAGGGGCGGGCTCTGGAGGACGGGGCGGTGACGGAACGAAGTCCGGCTCCTGAATCGGCGCGCTGAAGGAGGCCCCCGTCTTCGCATCCACCGCCACCGCCACCATGTGCGCTGTGATGGCGTCGAACCGGCTCGCATAGGAGACGGGAAAGAGGAAGGTCATGCTGACCGGAATATAGGCAAAGCCCTCTTCCGAATCGGACGAGGCGCCGCGAGCGAAGGTGACCACGGGAGGGATGGCGATGCGGATTCCCTGGGCCCCGTCCTCCACCGTGGGCGAGAAGGGAGTCTCATCCTTGTACCCTGGCCTGACGTCGAAGGGGCTCTTGAATTCTTCGTTCATAGTCTGAGGGGGAGAGGCAGCGGGAGGGGAATGCCGGCAGGCCGCCCCGGCGAGCAGCGCTCCCAGGGCCAGGGACCCGAGAGGTGTCCGGATCAGGGAGCGCATCAGGGAGGAGTGAACCCAGGCAGCGTCCGGGCATCCAGGTTCAACCCCCGGACGCTCTCGCTGCAGACCGTACAGAAGACATTGTCACGCGTCGAGTGGATGATCCCGTACATCACACACTTGTTGGTGTTGTGGTTACAGTGGCCGCCCCGGTTGGAGTAGTAGGTTGACTGGGTGCCGGGGACCATGCCGAGCTTGTGCCCGGCCTCGTGGACCAGCGTGGACTTCATCTCATTGTCGTCTCGCGCCTTCCAGTAGGCGCGTGTCGCGACGCAGATGAAGTTGGAGCCCAGGCTGAGCCCCGTCCTGAAGCGATCCACCGTCTTCAGCTTGACCTTGAACTTCCCCTTCGTTCCCTTGGCGATCTTGTCCGTCTTCACGACCAGGGTGCTCGTCCCGGCGGCCCCCTTCGGCGAGACATCCGCCGCTTCGATCTTGACGGCTGGCAGCTTGGCATCCGTCGGCTGGAAGTTGCCCTCCAGGAACCAGTTGGCTTCAGGTGTGCCCGCGGCGTCGAGGTCCAACCAGAGCGGGTTGGCGGCCTTGAGCTCGACCGTGGCGGTGGCATCGGTGATCTCCACCTCGGCGGCCGAGAGCACGGTCTCTGAAGTCGAGGCGGCCAGCTGGTTGACGAGGATGAGCGCGAAGCAGTACGGGTTCTTCGAGTCCGAGTAGGAGGCCTTGGCCTGGGTGGGGATCTGGCCCTGCTGGCTCTCGTCATAGTTCGCCAGCCCGTTCATCTCTCCCTTGGAGGCGATCTTGACGAGCTTGATGAAGTGCTTGCGGCCCTCGTTCAGGAACTCGGCCTCGGCGTGCGAGCACAGGACGGCCTCGGTCGCGCTCATGCCCTTCATCAGGATGACCTGGTAGTAGAGCATCCGCCGGGTCTCGATCTCGTCGGGGATCTCCTTCTCCTTGCCCTCCTTGTCCTTGATCTTGAACTTGAACTTGTCCCCTCCCGCCGAGGACAAGGTGACCTTGAACTTGACCTTCCCATCCTTGGCGGTGCCCGCCTTCTCGGAGCTGTCTGCGGCCAGCACCGGCTTCTTGGCATTGTCCCCGCCAGGGACGATGACCAGGGTGGCGACCGCGGACGCGTCCTTCGTGTCGAACTCGGCCTCGATGAAGACGTCCCGCCCCATGTGATCTTCGCTGTCGACGCCATCTCCCGCGAAGCGTGAGCGCTTCAGCGAGGCGGTGTCCTCCGAGGGAAGATTGACCCACTGTATGCGAGGCGCCATTCCAGTACTCCCAATCCGCTAGGGTCCGGTGTGTCGTGAGCAGGCCTCACGCTTCATGCTGAGCCTTGGTGGAGAGCTTGGCGGAGGTGAGGTTCACCTTCTTCGGGCTCTGCTCGATCGGTGGCACCATGACCAGGGGAGGCTGCACCTCCGGCATGGGAGGCGTGTTCGGGCTCCCTCCCTTGTTCTGCACCATCATGTCGCCGAGGCGGCAGACGTTCTTGCCCTCGATCTTCACGTCGAACGAGTAATTGACGAACTCGGCCTTGCCCCGGGTCGTGGACGAGGCGACCCCGCCCGCGCTCCCCGCCTCGTCGCCGGTGCTCTGGGAGAAGTTCGAGCCCTTGAGCATCAAGGGCTCTCCCTCCTCCTCCACGGTCGTGCTCCCATTGGCCGTGTCCGAGGACTTCGCGATGTTGGGGTAGGGAATCGGCACAGGCCCGGCCGGTGAGGGCGTCTTGCAGACATCCGGAAAGCCAGTGGCGATGCCACTGCTCGCCTTGTGCACCACGGTCCTCATGTTCACGTTGACCTTGCTCCCCATGGTGACCTCTCAGCTGGGTTGTTCCACGACGCAGGCCGTCCGCTGACCACCGCTCGCCGAGGCCCAGAGCAACGCCCGCGCAGCAGGAGCATAGCCGCGCGCAAAGGCGCGGGAAACCATGGCCAGGTAGAGCCCGCCAGACGCGGCTCCTACATCTCCAATGCAGTCGCTCGGGTGCCAGAGCACCCGCTGCAGCTGCAGCCCGGAGAGCTCCGCCATGCGCGTGTAGGCGAGCCCCCACTCGTGGGCGCGATAGCTCTCCCCATTGAGATCACAGATCGTCCACATGGGCTCTGACTGAGGCACGGCCTCCACCGCGCTCCGGATGGCCTGCACGAGCCCCCGCCCCGAGGAGAGGCGGTCAGACTCGATGGTCCGCTCCTCCGTGGCGCTCCCCAGGCTGCGGATGCGCGCGAGCACGGGCTGTCCTCGGGCCTTGGCCTGCCTCGCGGTCTCCAGGAGCACCACCGAGGCGCACTCGCCCGGAATGAAGCCGTCGATGTTCCTCAAGCTCTTCAGGCGCCAGGTCTCATCCAGCCAGCGCAGGGTCGCTTGATCGAGGTAGGACTCCACCCCCACCAACACGCAGAAGCGGCTGGCCCCCTGCCGCAGGCTCTGCACCGCGTTCATCAGCGCGGTGAACATTCCCGTCTGGCCCTCGCGGTAGAGCTGTGGGGGCTCGGCGGGGGAGATGGCCAACCGCTCGAAGTACGGGAGGACGAAGTCCTGGCCCGAGGCGAGCCCTGGCCGTCCGCCGTGGGAGCCCGGCAGGCTGAAGAAGTAGCGCGTCGCGGCGAGATCCTTGCGCGCCATCCTCGCCCCCGCCACCAGCTCCTTCATGGGAGGCACTGCGAGCTCCAACAGCCGCTCCACATGCGAGCGCGGCTCGCGGAAGGGAGGGACGGGAGCCACGATGGCCTTCTCGGCCTCGGCGAGCGGAGGCTCCGGGAGCCGGGGCAGGAAGGAGGGGTGCTCCTGGAGGCGGGTGATGGAGGCCCGGAGCGCGGCGCAGGTGGCCGCCGCGCTGAGCCCGACGGGGGAGATGAGCCCCAGGGCGGTGACCGCCACATCGCCTGACTCTTGCCGGCTCATGACTCCTGCATCCGCCCGGTGACGACGGCCTCATCGATGTACAGGAAGGAGCGGGCACAAGGCATGGTCACTTTCCACGAGAGGATGATCCGCTCCTCGTCCGGCTCGATGATCACGGTCTCGAGGAGCGGGGTGTACTGTGATCGCTTGCCCCGGACGGAGAGGGTGGCCTCCAGGGTCCAGCGCGGAAGCGAGAAGGACAGGGGCCCCCGCTTCGAAGCTCCGTTGATGTGGACCGGCTCTCCTCCTCGCAGGTGCGGCCGGGCGACGAGGCCGCGAGGGGCTGCATTGAAGAAGCGCTCATCGAAGTCTCGAGGCGCCAGCGGGAAGCGATCCTTCTTCCAGGCCTCGTCATAGGTGCCCGCGTAGCTGGAGCGAGGGGGCCACGAGGGGGCGATGAAGCCGAAGCCCGCGGGTTCGGGCCTGCTGTCCCAGGAGCGGATGAGCGCCTCCGGAGACTCCAGGTTGGGCAAGGCCATGCCTTCCAGGCGCTCCGCCGAGCTCCGTGCCGCGAACCCCGTCCCTACGGGGTTGCGGGCGTCGTGCGCTCCGTTCTTGGCATCCACCCCGCCGAAGGCCCGCTCGTAGATGAGGGGCATGCTCTGGAAGGGAACGGGGTGCGACATCTGCCAGGCGCCCACGGAGCGGAACCATTTGCGCTCACCGAAGACCCGGACCACCTTCTGGAGCCCTCCGACCTTGAGGGTCAGGTCCATGGTCTTCACGGTCCCGCTCGGGGGGTAGGCATGTCCGATCAGGATGATGTCCGTCCCCGGCTTCGTTGGACAGCTCTCGGAGGCGTAGAGGATGCTGGAGGAGGCGGGGGCTCCCCGGTACTCATCGCTTCGGGTGACCGGGACCTGGGCTTGCGAGAGGGGGAGCGGGCCTCGCGCGTTGCGGAGGTTGAAGGTGCCCTTGATCAGGAGCACGGCCGCCTCGCCTCCCTCCGCATCGATCCAGGGGAAGAGCGCGACCTCCAGAGGCGTCTTGTTCCGGATGCTCAGCAAGAGGTTCTCCGTCAGGAGAGGCGGGCGCCTGGGCAGGGCACCCAAGCGCTGAGCATAGCACCGGGTGGGGCAGGACTAGAACTGTGTCCCCCCTGGTGTCCTCGGACTGCGCCGGATGTTAGAGAGGCACGCCTCCACAGCACGAAGGAACTCCGCGCCTAAGGCTTAGACCTTTGCCGTGCGCCTCGTACCAGCGGGCCGCATCCGCGATGTCCGCCTGCGCGGGCTTGCGGAGCCGCAGCTCGCAGCTCACAGGGACTCAAAAATCCGCGCCTTGACCTCGTCCCAGGACTCGCCCCCCTGAGGGTTCGCATCCAACTCGGCCAGTCGCTTCTCGAGTTCGGCGAGCTGCTCCGGCGCGGTCTCCACTTGCTCGGGGTGGGCTGCCACGCTGTCCCACAGATCCTCGACCAGTTGGATGCGCTCGGCCACGCTCAGCTGCAGCAACTCGGAGAGGCTCACACTCGCCATGTCCCTACGATAGCCCGCTGGCTGCGGCGCGACGAGCTGCCAAGAAGACGTCGGCCCTACCCACGGGAGCATATCCCTACCATGCCCCATCGAATTCCTCAGGATTCAGCGCATCAGCAAGCCGTCATCGAGGAGCTGAGCAACCTCGTCCACGGCATCTCCGCGCCCTTCGTCTGCAGCGGCACACTCGTGCCCGAAGCCCCGGTGACACTGCGCTTCAAGGACGGAGTGCAGGTGCCCATCACGCGGTTGGAGCGCGGCGCGGATCCACACCCCGCTCTTGAGCCTCTGCTCGCCCGGTGCGCGCCGGCCCCCTTCGGAAAGGGCAGGAAGACGCTGTACAACCGCCGCGTGCGTGATGCCCTCCACCTCAAGGCCGAAGGGGGGGCATTCACCGTCCTGAACTTCGATCCGGCCGCCTCCGGCGTGCTTGAAGTCGTCCGCCAGCAGCTCTGCCCGGGTGACCCTACCGCCCTCACCGCCGTGCTGTACAACGTCAACGTGTACGGGACGGAGGGCCACTTCGAGCCTCACAAGGACACGATGCCGAGGTGGCCGCGGCAGCGCTCAGGGCGGGCGACCTGTCGGCGAGGTTCGGCCGCGGCTTCGGTCGCGCAAACCTCTTCCAGATGCGAGCGTTCTTCCTCGCATATCGTGAGACTGTCCAGACAGCGCCTGGACAATCTGGCGGCGTGAAGAAAGTCCGGACGGCGTCTGGACAATTGGCTCGACAGGAACTGCGGATGACTTCTGCACGGTTGCTCTCTGACCTGGCGCGGGCCTTCCCGTTGCCCTGGCAGCCGCCGAGGCTGGCCCCGGCGCAGGGGCCCCCCCAGAGCGCGTGGTGGGGGTGAGAGCACCCCTGCGGTAGCCAAGGCGCGCCAGCCAGCGGCCGAGTCCCCGCTGGGAGCACGGCGTTGGCAGGGGTGTGCCTGAAGGGGGCTGCACGGCCGCTCCACCGGCCAGGCGCATAGGCCTGGGGGCCCCCTCCAGCAGCCCTCTTGCCCCGCAGTGCCCCGGGCCGCACCCCGCAACAGCGCACCCATCCTTCCTATCGGCCTCGCCCGCGTATTCCAGACCAGGGACGTCCGGAGGCACATCCGGAGGAGGCGCGTAGTGCCCCCGAAGCTGGAGCAGGTCCGCGCGGTTGAGCGCGGTGGCTCGTACCCTGACGAGCAGCTCCGAGGACCCAGGGGTGAGATCCGGGCGCTCCTCGAGGGAGAGGACCTCGGGACCGCCAGCGCCTGTGGTGCGGAAGACGTGCATGGGAACCTCGCAAGGGACCCCCGCGCTGATACCAGAAAGGCCGTCCTTCACCACGAAGCCGCAGGGCGTGGGGATGGGGATCGGGCTCGTCCGCCGCGCAGCGTCATCAGGAAAACGTTTACTCCGAGCGGGAAAACGTTTACATGACAACACCAGCCAATGACCGGAATCGCGCGAGACGGAGCGGTGGCCAGCATCAAGGACGTGGCTCGCAAGGCCGGCGTCTCCATCGCTTCCGTTTCGCGAGTCATGAATGGCCAGGGCAACGTGGGCGCCGACACGCGTAAGCGAGTGATGGCGGCGGTGCGCTCCCTCCATTACGTGCCGCACAGCGGGGCGCGCAGCCTGGCCACCCAGCGGACGAATGTCGTCGGCGTCCTGCTGCCCGATCTGCACGGCGAGTTCTTCTCCGAGCTCATCCGTGGCATCGATGCCGTGGCGCGCCTGCGGCGGCTGCAGCTCCTGCTGTCGAGCACGCACGGTGATGCGGCGGAGCTCGCCGTCGCGATCCGCACCATGCGCGGCAGAGTGGACGGGCTCCTCGTCATGTCGCCGCACGTCGACGCCGCGCTCCTGGACAAGAACCTGCCCAGCGCCTTGCCCGTCGTGCTCATCAACAGCCCGCTGAACGACGCCCGGCGCTCGACGTTGACGATCGACAGCTACCGCGGTGCACGCGCCATGGTCAGCCATCTGGTCCGATGCGGCCACAGGCGGATCGTTCACGTGGCCGGGCCAGAGCTCAACTTTGACGCCCGGGAGCGTCTGCGCGGCTATCGCGATGAGATGGCCTCCGCCCTGCCGCGGGTCGCACCGCAGGTGCTGCCTGGGGATTTCAGCGAGAAATCGGGCTACCTCGCCGGGCAACAGCTGGCCGCCCAGCACGGCCGCCCGGACGCGATCTTTGCCGCCAACGATGTGATCGCGCTCGGGTGTATGGCCGCCTTCCGAGAGGCAGGCTTGCGAGTCCCCGGCGACATCGCGGTGGCTGGGTTCGACGACATCCCGCTCGCCTCGCTGGTCAGCCCCACCCTGAGCACGGTGCGCGTGCAGATCGCGGAGCTCGGCCGGTCCGCGCTGGAGCAGCTCCTGCTCAGCATCGAGAGCCCTGAGCGAACGCGGCTGGTGTCGCGCGCGCTGTTGCCCGAGGTTGTGGTCCGCGAGTCTTGCAGTGCCGAGAAGCCGCCCAAACGACGCTCTCCGCGTCGCGCAGCGAGGTTGCCATGAGATCGACGAAGAAGCTGAGCATCAGATTCGGCTGGCTGGGGAGCGTGCTGGGAATTGCCATCTTGCTCGCGGCCGCCCCGGCGCTCGCGCAGAAGACGACGGCGACCATCCGGGTGGGTTTCGTCCCGCAGAGCAGTGCATCCACCGGCGTGACCGTGCTCGCGGTGAACACCAACAGCGGCTTCGCGACCAGGGGGACTGCGCGCTCGGACGGCTCTCACCTCCTGACGGGCCTGGAGCCTGGTGAGTACGTGATCACCGCGACCCAGCCCGACGGCAAGGAGGTCTACCGGATGGTCACCGTGCAGGTCGGCCAGACGGTGGACCTGGACATCAACCTCGAGGAGGAGGTGCCGCTCAATCTCGGCCAGAGCGAGACCATTGTCGTCGAGGGGAAGACGACAGAGAGCTCGACGTCCGAGGTCGCCACCAACGTCAGCCGCGAAGAGATCGAGAACCTGCCCCAGAGCAGCCGCAACTTCCTCAACTTCGCGGCGCTCGCGCCCGGCGTGCGCCTCTCCAATGACGAGTTCAAGAAGAGCTTCTCGTCTGGCGCGCTCGAGGCGATGAACACCAACGTGTTCGTGGACGGCGTGAGCCTCAAGAACAACATCATTGAAGGCGGCGTGGTCGGCCAGGATTCCAGCCGCGGAAACCCCTTCCCCCAGCTCGCGGTCAGCGGGTTCCGCGTGGTCAGCCAGAACTACAAGGCCGAGTTCGAACAGGCCGGCGGCGCGATCATCTCCGCCATCACGCGCTCGGGCGGTAATGAGCTCCACGGCGACGTCTTCCTCACCTTTCAGAACAAGCCCCTGGTGGCCCGGAATCAGTTCGCCGTGGAGCGCGGTGAGCTGGAGCGGCCCGATCTGTTGCGCTCTCAGTTCGGGGCGGCGGTGGGCGGCCCCGTCGTGAAGGACAAGCTTCACTTCTTCGTGACCTATGAGGGCAACCTTGAGAATCGCTCGAACATGGTGACGATGGGCAACCCGACGGACGAGAACCTGAGCCGGTTCGGCGATTTCCAGGGCAGCTTCGGGAGCCCCTTCCGCGAGCACCTCGGCTTCGGAAAGCTGACCTGGCGGGCGGCCGAGAACCAGACCGTGGATCTCAGCGTCAGCCTCAGAAGAGAGACCGACATCCGCAGCTTCGGCGGCGTCGTGAGCGCCGAGAGCGCTGAGAACGTACGAAACAATGTGCTCACCACCGCGGCAAGGCATCAGCTGCGGCTGGGCTCGCTGACGAACGAGGCCACGTTCCAGTACCTCAACTCGCAGTTCAACCCCACCGCCGCGAACCCCGGGCTGTTCGGGCAGGACTACGAGGGCGTCATCCGGATCGGCGGCCGCGATACCAGCCAGGACATTGTCCAGCAGGCGTTCACCTTGCGCGACGACGTGACCTTCGCCAACTTCTCGTGGGCCGGCCAGCACGTGGTGAAGACCGGCGCGAAGCTCTCCTCCCAGCAGTACCAGGTCGAGAAGACGCTCTTCGGGAACCCCGTGTTCCGTTTCCGCAACGACGCCGCCAACAACCTCAGCTACGACTTCCCGGCCGAGGCCTCCTATGGCGTTGGTGATCCCAGGGTGACGGCCAACAACACGCAGTTCGGCGTGTACATTCAGGACGACTGGGAGATCGCACGGAGGCTCACCCTGAACCTGGGGGTCCGGTGGGATGTCGAGAGCAATCCGCTGAACAACGACTACGTGACTCCCAGCGAGGTCCGCGCAGCGGTGGAGGAGCTCGCTCGCCTGGTCGAGCCCACGAATGGGCCCGACTTCTTCCGGGTCGAGAACTACGTCACCGACGGCAAGCAGCGCCCCGTCTTCCTGGGCGCGGTGCAGCCGCGGCTCGGCGTGGCGTTTGACGTGATGGACAATGGAAAGACAGTCCTCTTCGCCGGCGCCGGGCGCTACTACGATCGCACGCTGTTCAACACCGGGGTGGATGAGCGGCTTCGCCTTCAGTACCAGGTCCGCACCTTCCGGTTCTCGCAGGACGGCTCCCCCCGCAATGGTCAGCCGACCATCGCCTGGCGGCCCGAGTACCTGAGCCAGGAGGGGCTCAACGCGCTGATCGAGAGCGGCGAGGCGCCCGCGCCGGAGATCTTCCTGCTCGAGAACGACACCAGGCCACAGTTCAGCGACCAGTTCAGCGCCGGCGTCCGGCAGCAGGCCGGACCCATCAACACCTCGGTGACGCTCACGTTCATCCGCAGCGAGAACGGTGTCGGCTTCTACCCCGCCAACCGCAGGTCGACAGGCAACCGCGACTTCATCCCCACGCCGGGCGGCTTTGGCAATGTCCTCATCTCGGTCGACGACCGGACCTCCACCTATGGCGGCGTGCAGGTCTCGGCTGAGAAGCCCTACTCGAGCGAGCTCTCGAAGGGGGGCGTTCAGTGGGGCGCGTCTCTGGCCTACACCTTTGGCGTCGCAAAGGAGCGCGGGACGCTCTTCAACTTCGACTACCCGACCGTCAAGGACAGCCCGGTGACGCCCACCTCGACGGACGAGCGCCATCGCCTCGTGCTCTCCGGCATCGTCGGGCTGCCGCTGGAGTTCAAGCTGTCTACCCTGATCACGCTTGGATCCGGCGTGCCCTTCACCATCGCCGATGCGTCCCAGGGCTTCGGGCCGACCGAGTTCGTGCTCCGCCGCAATGAAGGCAGGGCGGAGGGCTTCCTCCAGTACAGCCAGGTCGATGTCCGGCTCGCGAAGGACTTCACGATCTTCGAGGGCCGTCGGATCAATGCCTTCGCTGAGTGCTTCAACCTCTTCAACGCCAAGAACTACGGCGGATACGACGGGTTCATCCCGCCAGAGACAGGGGATCCAAACCCCAAGTTCGGCCAGCCCTCGAGCCTGGTCGGCCCGACGCGCAGCTTCCAGTTCGGCATGGGCTACAGCTTCTGAGGAGGAACTCCCCTTGATGGTACGCCCAGGCAGCCGCCAGCTTCCCTCCGTCGTGGCGGCTGCGGCGCTCCTCTCGATCGCAATCATGGGCTGCGCCAGCAGCCACCCGGACCTGCGCTCGTCTCCGAGCGCCACGGGAGGCTCCCCGCAGGTGGTGCTGGATGACCTGGAGGAGCGGACCTTCCGCTACTTCTGGGAGACGGCGAACCCGGAGAACGGCCTCGTCCCGGATCGGTATCCGAGCCCGTCCTTCAGCAGCATCGCCGCGGTCGGCTTCGGCCTGACGGCGTATGGGATTGGCGTCGAGCGCGGCTATGTGAGCCGCGAGGCTGCTCGCGAGCGGGTGCTCGCCACGCTGCGCTTCTTCCACTCCGCGCCGCAGGGCCCCGAGGCCAGCGGCGTGAGCGGTCACCAGGGATTCTTCTACCACTTCCTGGACATGAAGTCGGGGCACCGCTTCAAGACAACCGAGCTCTCCACCGTCGACACGGCCTTGCTCCTCGGAGGCGTGCTGTTCGCACAGTCCTACTTCGACGGCGCCGATCCGCAGGAAGCAGAGATCCGGAAGCTGGCTGACGAGATCTATCGCCGTGTCGACTGGCGCTGGGCGCAGGCGCGCCCGCCCGCCATCTCGCATGGCTGGACGCCGGAGGCTGGCTTCATTGCCTATGACTGGATTGGTTACAATGAGGCGATGTTGCTGGTCCTCCTCGCGCTGGGCTCGCCGACCTTTCCCGTGGAGTCCGTGGCCTGGCAGGCGTGGGTCTCCGGCTATGAGAAGGATTGGGGCACCTTCTTCGGCCAGGAGCATCTGAGCTTCCCTCCACACTTCGGCCATCAATACAGCCATGTCTGGGTGGACTTCCGAGGCATCCAGGACAGCTACATGCGTGGCCGCGGCATCGACTACTTCGAGAACAGCCGCCGAGCCACGTATGCACAGCGCGCATATGCGATGGCCAATCCCGAGGGTTGGAAGGGGTACGGCCAGGACATCTGGGGGTTGACCGCCTGCGACGGGCCGGCCGACGCGGAGCTCGACTACCAGGGCAAGCGCCGGATGTTTCGCAGCTACTCCGCCCGTGGCCCAGGCTCGAATGACGACGGCACGCTGGCGCCCACCGCGGCCGCCGCGTCCCTCCCGTTCGCGCCCGAGATCGTGATCCCAGCGATCATGGAGCTGCGCCGCCGCTACGGCGAGCACATCTACTCCACCTACGGCTTTCTGGACTCCTTCAATCCCAGCTTCGATCACGAGGTTCCGCTCGCGGATGGCCGCCGGGTGCCGGGCCTCGGCTGGGTGGCCGACGACTATCTCGGCATCGATCAGGGGCCGATCATCGCCATGATCGAAAACCACCGCAGCCAGCTCGTGTGGCGGGTGATGCGCAAGAACCCCTATATCCGCGCAGGCCTCGAGCGCGCTGGCTTCCAGGGTGGCTGGCTGGAGGAGGAGAGGTGACGGTGGCGGCTGCGCGGCCAACGCGGACGGGGGCCCGCTTGCTCGGCGTGGCCTTGCTCTGCTGGTGCATGGCCGGCTGTACCAGTCCGGAGCCGGGCGAGATCGTGCTCCAGTTCTGGGCGATGGGCAGGGAAGGGGAGGTGGTGGCTGAGCTGACACGTGACTTCGAGGCGAGCCATCCCGGGATCCGCGTCAAGGTGCAGCAGCTCCCCTGGCAGGGGGCGCACGAGAAGCTGTTGACCGCGTTCGTGGGTGAAGCGACGCCCGACCTGGCGCAGATGGGGAACACCTGGATCCCGGAGTTCGCCTCGCTCGGAGCGCTCGCCACACTGGACTCGGCTGTCGCGGCGTCGTCCCTCGTCGAACAGGAGGACTACTTTCCCGGCATCTGGGACACCAACGTCATCAATGGCCAGCTCTTCGGAGTGCCCTGGTACGTCGACACGCGGCTGCTCTTCTATCGCCGCGACCTCCTGGCCCAAGCCGGCTTTCCTCGCCCGCCCAGGAGCTGGGACGAGTGGAGGGAGATGCTTGTCGCCATCAAGCGGCTGCCTGGCGCGGAGCACTATTCGATCCTGCTGCCGCTCAACGAGTTCGAGCCGTTGCTCCTCCTCGGGCTCCAGCAGGAAGAGCCCCTCCTGCGCGATGGCGGCCGGTGGGGCAACTTTCGCAGCCAGGGCTTCCGGCGTGCGCTTGGCTTCTATCTGGAGATGTTCGAGAAGGAGCTGGCGCCACGCGCGACCAACACCCAGATCGCGAATGTATGGAATGAGTTTGCCCGCGGGTATTTCGCCTTCTACATCACCGGCCCCTGGAACATCGGCGAGTTCAGGCGCCGTCTGCCCAAGGAGCTCCAGGAGAGCTGGATGACGGCGCCGCTGCCTGGACCCGGCGGCCCCGGCCTGTCGAGCGCCGGAGGCTCGAGTTTGGTGGTGTTCGCGGACTCACGGCGCAAGGAGGCGGCCTGGAAGCTCGTTGAGTACCTGTCGCGGCCCGAGGTGCAGCGCCGCTTCTACGCGCTGTCTGGCAACCTGCCGCCCCGGCGGTCGAGCTGGGATGATCCGGCGCTCAGCGGCGACGTCCATGCGGCCGCCTTCCGTGAGCAGCTCGAGAGGGTGGAGCCCACCCCCAAGGTGCCGGAGTGGGAGCGGATCGTCACCGAGATGAGAATCGTCGCCGAGCAGGCGGCGCACGGGGGCCTGACCGTCGACGCCGCGGCCGCGGAGCTGGATGCGCGCGCAGACCGCATCCTGGAGAAGCGGCGCTGGATCCTGGCGCGGGAGGCGGGGGAGTGAAGGCCGCGCGCGCCGGGTGGTTGTTCGTCACGCCCGCACTGATGATGCTCGCCGTCTTCTTCTTCCTGCCGGTCCTGGCCGCGCTTGGCCTCAGCCTGACGGACTTCGACATCTACGCCCTGGCGCGGCTGGACAACCTTCGGTTTGTCGGGGGCGGCAACTACCTCCACCTCCTCCAGACGCCCCTCTTCTGGAAGGCGCTGGGCAACACGCTCTTCTTCGTCATCGCCGGAGTCCCGCTCTCGATCGCGGTCTCGCTCGCGGCGGCGCTGCTCCTCCACTCGGCGGTGGTGCGTGGCAAGACGATCTTCCGCACCGCGCTCTTCGCGCCGGTGGTCACCACCCTGGTCGCGGTCGCGGTGATCTGGAACTACCTGCTCCACACCCGCTACGGCCTCATCAACGCCGTACTTGGATGGGTGGGCATCGATCCGATTGACTGGCTCGGCGATCCCGACTGGGCCATGCCCGCGATCATCCTGTTCGCGGTGTGGAAGAACTTTGGCTTCAACATGGTGATCTTCCTGGCCGCGTTGCAGAGCATCCCCGAGGAGCTGTACGAGGCCTCGCGCATCGAAGGCGCCACCGCTCCCCAGCAGCTGCGCTTCGTCACACTGCCCGCGCTCGCTCCCACGCTGGTCCTGGTCAGCACGCTGACCATGGCTGGCTACTTCCAGCTCTTCGCGGAGCCCTACGTGATGACCCAGGGGGGCCCGCTGCAGAGCACGACCAGCGTCCTCTACTTCATGTACGACGAGGGCTTCAAATGGTGGAACCTCGGCTCCGCCTCGGCGGTCGCCTTCCTCCTCTTTCTCCTCATCCTCGCGGTGACGATGGTGCAGCTCTTCGCCCTTCGCCGCTGGAGTGAGCCATGACGCTGCGATCGCGGGCCGTCCTGGTGAATGCGTCATTGCTCGCGGCCGCGGTGGTCGCCTTGGGACCTCTGGTGTGGATGGTGTCGGTGTCCTTCATGGCTCCGGGGGAGGCGAGCAGCTCTCCACCGCCGCTGCTCCCTCGTGCGCCTACGCTCGAGAACTACCGACAGCTCCTCGCTCAGACCCGCATGGGCCGTGGCTTCCTCAACAGCCTGCTCCTGGCCACGGCGGCCACCTTGCTTGCGCTCGTCTTCAACGTGAGCGCGGGATATGCGTTCGCCAAGCTGCGCTTCGCCGGCCGCGAGCGCCTCTTCCGGCTCCTGCTCGGTGCCCTCCTCATTCCGGCCCAGGTCGCCATGATCCCCCTGTTCCTGCTTCTCAAGAGCATGGGGCTCGTCAACACGTACCTGGGAGTGCTGCTCCCGCCAGCGGCCAACATCTTCGGCATCTTCCTCGTGCGCCAGTATGCACTCTCCATTCCGGACGAGCTGCTCGAGGCGGCTCGCATCGACGGGGCAGGGGAGGTCCGCCTCTTCTGGTCGATCGTGCTCCCTGTGCTGGGGCCGATCCTGGTGACCCTGGCGATCTTCACCTTCCTCGGCTCGTGGAATGACTTTCTCTGGCCGCTCATCGTGCTCACCGACGACAGCCGCCACACGCTACCAGTCGCGCTGGCAGCGCTGACGCGAGAGCACGTCCAGGACAGCGAGCTGATGATGGCCGGCGGCGTCATCACGGTGCTGCCGGTCCTGGCGCTGTTCGTGGTGCTGCAGCGCTATTACATCCAAGGCCTCCTGGCAGGCAGCATCAAGGGTTGAAGACAGAGATCGAACATGACAAAGACCATCCAGTTCCCACCTGGTTTCCTCTGGGGCTGCGCCACCTCGGCCTACCAGATTGAGGGCTCACCGCTTGCCGACGGCGCGGGTCCCAACATCTGGCAGCGCTTCCTGCACACGCCAGGCCTCACACCCAGCGGCGACACCGGCGATGTCGCTTGTGATCATTACCGCCGCTACGCAAGCGACGTGGCGCTCATGCGCGAGCTGGGCATGCAGGCGTATCGCTTCAGCATCGCGTGGAGCCGCATCCTTCCCCATGGCAAGGGCGCCGTGAACCAGGCTGGCCTCGACTTCTATGACCGGCTCGTCGACGCGCTGCTGGCCAGCGGCATCGAGCCGATCGTCACGCTCTTTCACTGGGATCTGCCGGCCGCGCTCGACGATCTCGGTGGATGGCTCAATCCAGACATCGCGGGCTGGTTCGCCGAATATGGCGCCACGCTGTTCCGCCGGCTCGACGAC
Source organism: Myxococcaceae bacterium (assembly GCA_016926755.1). Lineage (GTDB taxonomy): Bacteria > Myxococcota > Myxococcia > Myxococcales > Myxococcaceae > Hyalangium. Next base: position 57,626 of record JAFGNZ010000031.1, read on the forward strand.
CGGGTGAAGAAGTGGGCGACGCTGAACGAGCCATGGGTCGTCTCCGACGGCGGCTACCTGCACGGGACGCTGGCTCCCGGACACAGGAGTCGTTTCGAGGCGCCGATCGCCTCGCGAAACCTGATGCGGGCACACGGCGCGGCGGTGCAGGCCTATCGGGCCATGGGCAAGCACCAGATAGGCCTGGTGGTGAACCTCGAGCCCAAGTATCCCGCCTCGGACAGCGAGGCTGACCAGGCGGCGACCCGGCGCGCGGACGGGTACTTCAACCGGCAGTTCCTCGATCCCGCGCTGCTTGGGAGCTGTCCGGACGAAGAGATGACCGAGGTCTTCGGCGAGGCCTGGCAGCCCTGGTCAGAAGAGGCGCTCAAGCTGACCCGGCAGCCGATCGACTTTCTCGGCATCAACTACTACACGCGCAGCGTGACGCGCTCTGACGAGCGCTCCTGGCCGCAGCGGGCGGCGGCGGTGCGGCAGAAGCAGGCCACGTACACGGAGACGGGGTGGGAGGTGTTCGAGCAGGGCCTCATCGACACACTCCTCATGGTGAAGAAGCGCTACGGAGATATTCCCATCTACATCACCGAGAATGGCGCCGCCTTCTTCGATCCGCCGGTTGCCGAGGGCGGCCGCGTCCGCGATCCGCTGCGAATCGATTACCTGCGCAAGCACCTGACTGCCGTCCATACCGCCATCCAGCAGGGCGTCGATGTCCGCGGCTACATGGTCTGGTCCCTGCTCGACAACCTCGAATGGTCGCTCGGCTTCACCAAGCGGTTCGGCATCGTCCATGTCGACTTCGAGAGCCAGAAACGGACTCCCAAGGACAGCGCGCGCTTCTACTCGCGCGTGATCGCCACCCAGGGTGCTTCCCTGGGCGAGCCTCCAGGCGCCCTGGAGCCCGAAGTGCTCACGCATCATGCGCCAGGCCTGCACATTGGCCGAGGCCAGAGGAGGTAGAGGAGCCCGGGCCGCAGGCCGCGGGGTGTTGAGACTCAAGACAGCCAAGCGGCCCAAGCCCCTGCCATGCACCTGATGGGAGCGCAGCCTGGGCAGGCGTGTACCCCAAGGGGGCTGTGCGGCCTGTCCACCGGCCGGGAGCATCACTCGGACGGCCCCGTCAGCGGCCCTCCTCGGTCCCTGTGTACCCTCCCTCCCCCTCAACTGGGCCCCCATCCCTCTTATGCGCTCGTCGTTGTCCTGAGCTCGCGAGGCGGCGGGGCGTGAAGCTGCATGTGTGCGCCTGAGAGCGGATGCGCGAACACGAGCCACTCGGCATGCAGCAGGTAGCCGCCGTCACCGGGCAGACCGGGGTGATCGGCCCGGGGCAGGCCGCCGGCGACAAACAGCGGGTCCCCCACGAGCGGATGGCCGATGAAGGCCAGGTGGATTCGAATCTGTTCTGGACGTCCCGTGTGGATGTCGACCTCGAACAGGGTGTGCAACGGGCGCCGCTCCAGCACCCGGGCCGTGCTCCGGGAGGGCTTGCCCGCCTCGCTCGCGCCGTGCACCGCTCCCAGGAGCGGGTGAGGCACCAGCCCGATGGCGGCGGAGATGTCGTAGCGATCCTGCTCGGCCCGGCCACTCGAGAGCGCGCGGTACCGCTTCTCAATGGTGCCCTCGCTCCAGCTCTTGCCCAGCCCGGAGGCTGCAGCTCGCGTGCGCGCGAAGAGCACCAGGCCCGACGTCGCACGACCCAGGCGATGCATGGGGACCGCCTCTGGCCACCGGGCCTGCACGAGGTGGAGCAGGGTGTTCTTCAGAAAGCCGCCCGAGGGAAGGGTCGGCAACCCGCTCGGCTTGATGACCGCGAGGATCGCCGCGTCCTCGTACACGAGCTCGTAGCTTCGGGGTGCGTCGCCCTCCTCCCACGGCGGGCGGTGCCAGCAGAGGAGCTGGCCTGCTCGCAGCAGCTCGGTGCCGCTCGCGGTGACTCCGTCGAGCAGCACCTCGCCCCGTACGAACCGCGCCTTCCACTCCTGCTCAGAGGAGTGGCGGTACTTGTCAGCGATATAGGCGAGCGCACTCTTGCCCGGTCGGGACGCGAGCTGTTCTCGGTACACGTAGCCATCGTTGAGCGACACCGGCCCAGCCTAGCTGATGCGAACAGCTCGAGGCGTCCGCCGCTGCGGAATCGGTGAATGAGCCTGCCCTGGGGAGCCACCACCTGAACCTCGTAGAACACGCTGCGCACCCCGCAGCCTCGGGCGTCGGTCAGCCCCAACTCAGGCGCACCGCCTACCTCTGGAGCTCCTCGTTCGCCTCGCCCTGCTCGACGCGGATGTTCGCCGCGAGATCGGGAAACTCGGTTTTGAGCCCTTCGAACTCCGTGCAGCGCTTCGCGTCAGATGTCGAGGGATTCGACCTCTCTGCAAGGTACATGAGCCCGCGAAAACGCCGAACTTTTCGGCGCAAAGCCCAGGGCGGTAGGGCGCGGGGGACCTCATTGGCGCACGGTGTTGCACCCCGCCGCGACCCGAGGGCTCGCTCCTCCGGTCTCATCGACTTTCCTTGGGTCTTGTTGACAAGGCCCGATCTGGGTACCGTGCTCAAGTGCACAGTGGTCCCGATCGGCCCGGAGCAAAGGGAATGACAACAGAGCCTTGGGTCTCGGTCGAAGACGTCGCCAAGCACCTCGGGGTTGCTGAACTACGCGGCTCTCGACGCCGAGATCCTCCTCGCGCTCCACGAGCGGTTCAAAGACTTGGGCGGCGCGCCCGACCGCGATCGATTCGCCGCGCTTCCTGAAGATCGTCTCCAGAAGAAGCACGACGCTGGGAGCCGACCGTGACGAAGTCGACCGAGGGCACGCCCAAGGGCGAGCTGATCCTCTACCAAACCGAGGACGGGCGCGCGCGCATCGAGTGCCGCTTCGAGGACGAGTCGGTCTGGCTCACGCAGGCGCTCATGGCCCAGCTCTTCGACATCGGCGTCGGGACGGTGAACCACCACCTGAAGGAGATTTTCGCCGAGGGGGAGCTGGCGCCGGAGGCAACTATTCGACGCCATCGAATAGTTCGAACCGAGGGGCAGCGCACCGTCGCGCGCGAGATCGAGCACTACAACCTCGAGGCGATCCTCGCCGTCGGCTTTCGCGTCCGCAGTCATCGCGGCACTCAGTTCCGCAAGTGGGCCAACGCTCGTCTGTCGGAGTACCTGGTCAAGGGCTTCACGATGGACGACGAGCGGCTGAAGAACCCGCCCGGTCCAGGCCACACCGACTACTTCGACGAGCTACTCGAGCGGATTCGCGACATCCGCGCATCCGAGCGGCGCTTCTACCAGAAGGTCCTCGACATCTACGCGACGAGCGTCGACTACCAGCCCGACATCGACCTCTCGCAGCAGTTCTTTGCGACGGTGCAGAACAAGATGCACTGGGCCGCGCACGGGCACACGGCCGCCGAGATCGTCCACGAGCGCGCCGACGGCGAGAAGCCCTTCATGGGCCTGCAAACGACGCGGCCGGGAGGCGTGGTCCGCAAGGCCGACGCCGCGATCGCGAAGAACTACCTGACCGAGCCCGAGCTGCAGGTCCTCCATCGCATCGTGAACCTCTACATCGAGTTCGCCGAGCTGCAGGCGCTCGAGCGGAAGCCGATGACGATGCGCGACTGGGTCGACAAGCTCGACGAGTTCCTCAAGGCGTCCGGCCGCAAGCTGCTCGATCACGCGGGGACAATCTCGGCAGAAGTCGCGAAGGCGAAGGCCGAGCGCGAGTACGAGCGCTACCAGGCGCTCCAGGACGCGAAACCGCGCATGATCGACGCCGCCTTCGAGGCGACAGCGAAGCAGCTCAAGAAGCCTGCCCAGACGCGCGGGAAGAAGGGGCGCGGCAAGTGATGTGCTGCACCCTCGCGCCCCTGCTTCGCGGACGGCGCGCCCGGGCGCTCTTTGTCCGCGGGCCGCGCCAGGCGTCCCAGCCCGCGCTTCGGGCGCGCCACGAGCCAATGTGGGCGCCCTGGTGGCGGCCGGCGGCGGGCTCGGCAGACCGCCTTGGGGCGCTCGGGGAGGTTCATGGGATCTGGCTGAAGGGCTCCCTGCCTGCTCTCGCCCCGTTCACCTGCCCACCCACGCGCCCGATGCCCGCGCGTCGCGCCGAGCGCTCCTCGGCGCTCTCGGCAACCCCTCGATTTCCCAGGCGCAAGACTCCGGCTCGCTCTCGGCCGGTGAAGCCGATCGGTTTGGTGGAGGCGACGCCATGCGGAACCGTTGCACGCCCTGCAACGGTTCGCGCCGCACGCCGCCCACGGTCTCCCCGTGGGCACGAGAAGAGAGCGCGAACGCCGTCCCGCGCGCCCTCGATGCGCGCCTTTTCACGCGCGTGGCGCTCTCATCGCGAACGCCGTCCCGGCATGCGCGACGCTCGCCTGAGCGCAAACCCTCGGGAAATCAAGGGAGAAAAGACGAAGCCCCCGAGGCAGGTACCTTGGGGGCTTCGTTAACTGACCCTCGCTGCGAAGTTCGCAAGGAGGAAGAAATGGCTCCCCTCCTGTAACCCACCGGCAAACTGCCCTCTTCCCGCCTCTCCATGGAGAGAGGTGAAACTGTCTGAAATTATTGAGATCCTCTGGAAGCGAAGGTCTGGTGCGGAGTGTTCGAGTGTCATGTTGCCGATACGTCTCTGAACCAAATCAAGATTTGGTCTCGTGTCCTGCACCAGCTCGGCGCGATGAGTCGGTGGGAGCTTTCGGCATATCACCCCGCGCGGGAGCTGTTTCTGCACGGCGGCGACACGGAGCGTGTTCGTGAGGAACATGCGGCTCACCGTTCATCAGTAGCTCCAGCGACTCGCAGCGCTCGATGAGCAGGCTGAGCGACGCGTGCTTGGCCGGGCAGGCCGAGTGATATAGCTCCGGATCGTCGTAGAACTCGCATTCGTTGCTGCGGGCCGACCTCAGTCCTCTCCAAACATGAAGCCGACGTGCGCCATGGCGATCTGGCACGCGGAGCCGACGAGCACGCCGAGTGCCTCGTCGATCTCCGGCGCGCAGGTGTCCAGAATCTTTCGCAGGTCGTCGCCAGCCGAGGGAGCCCACGTGTTCCCGAGTCGAGAATGAGTGGCGTTTATGTTGTACTCCTTCACGCGTTCCTCAACTCGTGCCCAACCTGGCACAGAGATCCTGAACGCAGACGCAGCCGTCGGACCGGCGAAGAAGTCGCCACCCGCGCCGTCGTGAAGGAAGTGATTCCGGAGCGCATACGAGATCGCTATTGGCCAGCCGAAGGAGTGCCGCAGCGAGTAGAACGCAATGGCAGCGGTCTTCGTCTCCGGCCCCTTGCCGCCGACAAAGTGCGATACGAGCTGTGGCGCATTCTTGGGGTCCTGCAGGGAGTTGCGAATGCACAGGACTTGGCCAGCCATGCCAACGAGGCGATCCGCCAGTGCCCACTGTGCGGCGAGGTATCCCTGAACGCCGAGCAAGCGAACGGTCTGGAACTTTGCCTTCGATGCGCCGTACGGGACGTCGTCGTTCTGGTCAGCTTGCTGCTCGAGGTTTTCCAGCAGAGAGCGCGCCGTCTGCCGCGCGCTCAACATCTGGTTCCAGTGCTCGACGTTAGAGGCGAACGTGGCGATCGCCTTGAACTGCGTCTCGACGTCTGGGGCCAGCTTGCCAGCGTGACGTGCGATAGCCCCATCGACTTTGCCGAGCGCCGTCTTGGCGTCCTGCAGACGATCCTCCAGTGTCTTGCTCATTCGCCGCGCTCCTCTTTCGCGCGCTCTTCCTGTTCGCGCAGGTCAGCTTCCGCGAGGGTGAGGCGGTGCTGCCAGTATGGCCGAAGGTCCGGCTCCACCTCAGTGTCGAGCGCGGTTCGGGCTTCGGTGACAGCAGCAATGAAAATCGGCGGCACCTCACCGATTGCCCCCGACCACGAGAGAATGCCCCGTTCATCAAGAGAGCCATACACGGAGCGAAGTGCCTCTGCGCCGTGGGGCGTAACTGCGCGAATCACTGCCAGGGCGATCGTCCTCCACGGGGAGCTGTTGACCGCGTAGGCCCCGCCGATGCGCGCGAGCCTCCGTACGTCTTCAGCCCCCGCAGCGCTCTTGGCGCGCACTGAGACGGCGGCGGGAACTACCACACCATCAGGATCGATGTCGCTCAGGATCTCCGGAAGGTAGTAGCCGACCGTCCCGTTGTCGTCGACGAAGTCCAATACTTTGTTCACGGCTTCGGTGACACCGGGATCAGTTACCTCGGCGGCCGCGATCTTGCGGACGTACTTGCTGACGCGCGCGTCGTGGCTGACTGCTCGTGCCTTATGCCCATCACCGTTGGTCGCCTCTTGCTCCTGTCGCTTCGCGAGCGCCCCGGGAAGCCAGCGAACATCAACGCCCCCCAGGCTCTTGAGGATCTCCGTGAGGTGCCACTCACCGTTGCCGCCGAGGTCATCGAAATCGGGGAGCGCGAGGAGTTGGGACATGAGCCATTCTGCCAAGTCGCTTGGCGGCGCCAGGGCAGCACCTTCTCGCACCGCCCAGTAGATCGCGTCCACGAGCATGTACATCGCATGAGGGAGCCGATCTGGTGAGATCGTGCGCAGCACGTCCTCCAGCAGTGGACGGAGCGCCGACCACTCATGGCCTACCGTAAGAGCAAGGGCAGCGACGAACGCGACGTCGCGGCCGGTGCGCACAAACAAATCGCGCGAACCACGGAGGAGCGCGTGTTCCTCGGCAGTGAAGTCCCCCACATCGCGCAGCTTCGGAACCCGACCGTAGATGCGCTCCAAGAGGTTTGCGCGCCGCTCGTCGCTTCCGCACTGTGCCAGCAGTTCCTCCACTAGCACATGGGCCCGCGCAGGAGCGCTCGCGCGGACGGTGGCCACCCAGCTCACGGCGATCACTACTCCGAACTCGGAACGCTGATTGACGGTCGGCTGTTTGAGGGATGCCGCTACGAATTGCCTTACGACTTCTCGGGCTTCAGCATGGGTGCCCAGTGACCAGGCCACGCCCTGCAGGGAGAAGAGTTGGTCCTTCGCTCGGAGGAATGCTTCGGCACGATCGATGAACCCTGCGATCGCTTCGGGCCGAGACGCGGAAGCAAGCTCAGCCCCCTTCGCGACGACGCGGGCGTCCTTTGCCTTCCAGTTATCGTCGCTCAGTAGCGGCTCGAACTCCTTAGCGAGGTCGTTGGCCGTGTAGAGCTTCTCCAACTCATCGGCGGCGGCCTTCAGCTTCGGCTCCTTCTCGAACCGATGGTGCCAACTCCAGACCTTGCGAGCGGCGGCTAGTTCCTCAACGCCCGCGATTCGCTTTGCGAATAGCTCGTGCGTCCACGTCAGGTCGCCGAGTAGCGCCGGATAGTATTGGTCGTTCTTACCTCGAGCACAAAGCTGGTTGATGTTGCGATGTGCCTCCGCGAACACATGCCAGAGTTGCACACGACTCTCAGCCGGTGTCGCGTCTGCCGAGAGTGCGGATTTCACACGCGCGAAGACCGCCTCTCGAGCGGTCCAAGCTGGACTCCCTTGGCCGATGGCGAAGGTTCGCCAAGTGACAGACTGAGCATCGTTCCAGCTCTGTCGTCGTTCGAGGGCGAGCACTGGCTGGACGAGCGCCTTGAGCAGAGCGACCTGTCCGGGAGTCGGCGGCTGCTTCATGAGCGTATCGATCAACTCGGTGCAGAGCTGGCTCGCGATGTCATCGTACTCGCTCCAGAACTGCGGGCCGCCTTCGAGGACGCGTGTGACCAGCGACGCGGCGCGCTTACCGTTGTTTGGCAGACCACGAGGGAGGTTCAGTGCCAGCTCGGCTTCCGCTTCAGCGAGCGCACATAGCTCACGAAGAACCGCCTCGCGGTCGGTAGCAGACTCCGCGCCCATCGCCCCGCCGAACAGAGGCCACGCGAGTGAGAGCAGGACGTCGGCCTGCCCAATCACCTTCTCGCCGAAGATTCCATCCACCGTCTCGTCGGGCGCCGACCCGCGACGCAGCACTCCCACGAGCGACGCAGCCGCCCGTGGATGAAACGGGGCCACAGCTTCAAGGACATCCGCAAGGGCTACACGTTGGCTCGCGCGCATCATAGATACCGACACTTCAAGCGCGGCAAAAAAGCCACTGATGAGCCGGAGATCGTGCTCAGAGAGCCGGAGCAGGAACTCGGTCCGAGCGAGAGACACAAGGATTGCGCGACCAAGCCCGCTCAACGCGCCGTTCAGTGTCGCGCTACGAACGATCTCTAGGAGCGCCTTCGCATCGTCAGACGCCTCTGGATGCGTGCCGCCGACGTCTTTGGCTAACCAGCGCAGGAGAACGTGGTCTCGGAGGACGTCGGGTTTCAGCTCGATGAATCGGTTATGCGCGCCGCGTTCGGCCAGTGCGCGGCGGCGCACGAGGGAAGCGACACGACTCCGCACATCAACGACGGAGCCAACGCGGCTGCCGTCTCCGATGAGTTTGACGGTGGCGTCGTCCTCGCGATTGACCGTGCCGATGAGGGCGACCCATCGCAACAGGGCTCGCACAGACTCTGGTGCGACCTCGGATTGGCTCTTCTCGATCTCAAGGAGATACTCATCGGCGAGGGTTTCGGCATTGACAGGGATCTGTTTGAGGTTGCCGTGGTCCTCGAGGTGTTGGACGGCGAGGGTTAGCCACACCGGGAATCGCGCGAACCCCGTGCCGAGCTTTCGAGCCGCCTCACGGCGATCGTCTTCCGGCAGGAGAGCGAGCTTTCCGGTCTTGAGCAACTCGAAGCACATCGCCTCGGCGTCGGACGAAGACAGTGCGGAGAGCAGTAGCTCTTGAAGGCGCGGCCGCATCCGCGCCCCGCGTAGGAATCGAAGGACCGGATCCTTAGGCGACCGGACGGCCACAGCCACCTTCCACTTCGCAGTACGCCCGACGCGACCGCCGAGCTGTTCTGCGAGTTGCTGCAGCAGGGTCTCGTCTGACGGTTCGTCGACGAGAAGCAAGGTTGCGCGTTCGGGGACGATGGCCTCGAACCATGTGCTGGTTGCGGCCATGCTCTCGATGTTGGCCCAAAGGACCTGCCACTCGCCATCGTCCGCAATCTCGCCCCCTGCTTCCACGAGAAGGCGGGTTTTCCCGGTTCCCCCGGCGCCGTGGATCACGAGGAAGAGTTTCTCCGATGCGAGGAACTCGCGGATCGCCGCCTTCTCATCTGTCCTGCCACAGAAGGGGCCAAGCTCGTCTCGGCGCAGGAACGGCTCCTGGTGGGGCAGCCGCTCCTTGAGCTCAGGGATCGAGAGAAAGACGCGAGTCTCGTTCTCGAAGAACGAGCGGTGGATCTCGGGATGCTTGTCGAGAAGCGCGTTGAGGTTCTCGCGCTCCCAATAATCGGCGACGAGCCCTTGCTTGGTGAAGAGAGGAACGACCTCCGTGTCCCAAGTCTGCTTGTCCGTGGGGTTGAACGCGGCGTTCGTGACGAGGCGCCAATGCGTCACGCCCTTCCACTGCTCATGCCGACTGTGACCGGGCTTCCGGTACTCCTCAATCTTCTTCGCCTCGCTCTTCGCGTCGCGGATGGCGGCGGCCGCAGAGCCGTTCTCGTGGTGCTTTGCCTGAAAGACTCGCGTGCCATCGCCTGAGCGAGCATCCTGCCCACCGTCCTTGCCGCGACGGCCGAAGAGCGAAGCCTTCGAGTCCTCGAAGAAGATGATGGTCGTCGCGAGGGACTCGAAGGTCGCGCCGCTCGTGAGCGCTCCCCACTTGCGCTCAGCCATTGAAACTCCTCGTCATGGACGCCTCCGCAGACGGCCTTTGTTGGTGACGGCCGTGCGAGGAGCGTCCTCGGCCTTCCGCGAGAGCTGCACGTACAACTCGTGCAGTTTCGCGCGGAGCAACTCCTTGGGCGGCAGGAACGTCTGGTACTCGGCGACGAGCGTGGGCGACGTTGTACGGGCGAGCGCGTACTCGACGACCTCATCGTCTTTTGTCGCGCAGAGCAGCACGCCGATGGAAGGGCGCTCGTGGGGCTTCTTCACGTCGCGGTCGAGCGCCTCGACGTAGAACGAGAGCTGCCCGAGGTCGGCGGGCTTGAACTTGTCGACCTTCAGTTCGAACGCGACGAGGCACTGCAGGCTTCGGTGGAAGAAGACGAGGTCGATAGCGAAGTCCTGGTTGCCGACCTGCACCGGGTACTGCGAACCGACGAAGCAGAAGTCGCGGCCCAACTCGGCGAGGAAGCTGCCGAGATGACGGAGCAGCGCGCCGTGGAGGTCGGCCTCCGAGTGCCCGTCGGGAAGCGCGAGGAACTCGAGGTTGTACGCGTTCTTGAGCTCGTCGAGAGCTGTCGGGTGAATTTGTGTCACCGCTGGTGAGACTTTTTTCGAGATGGAAGCGCCGCGCAGTACTGCGCCCGAGCGAATCTGGCGCTCCAACTCGCGCTTCGACCAACGCTCCTTGATGGCAGCGAGGATATAGAACTCGCGCGCCTTCTCCGGCTTCGCCTCGCTCAAGATGATGAGGTGGTGGGTCCACGGCAATTGTGTCACCAGCGGTGACACTTTCTTGTGCCCTCGGTATGCCTCGAAGAACTGGCGCATGCGGAAGAGGTTTCGGCGTGTGAACCCCCGGAGACCGGGGAAGCGCCGCGCGAGGGATGCCGCGAGTTCGTCGACCACGCCGTCTCCCCACTCGGCGCTTGCGATCTTCCGGCTGATGTACTCGCCGAGCTGCCAGTAGAGCGAGACCAACTCGATGTTCACTGCCTGGTACGCACGGCCACGAGCGGCCTCGATGAGCGCGATGACCTCGGTGAAGCGCGTGTCCCCGCCCTCGATGATCGCCCGCTTTGCCCGAGGCGCGGCGAGCGCCGTCGCCGTGGTGGCGGCGGGCTTCCTGCGTGCGACGCGCTTCTTTGGGGAGGCCTTTTTCGTCATGCGAGAGAGCACAGGTTCCGGCGAGCCTCGCGATTTCGCAAGCGAATCTGGCCGGTCGATTTCGTGTCCCGTTTCGGTGGGCGGCACCTCGTTTTCCACCCAGCCACCCACTGAACGGACGGCTTTCGCGGTCGCGCAAGGTCGCGCGACCTTGGCCCGAAAAGGCGAACCCCCGAGCGACTTGGTGTCGACCGGGGGCCCGAACACAACCTGGAGACAAGTTTCGTCCCGCTGTTTAACAAGCTCCCCGACGTGGACTCGAACCACGGACATGGTGATTAACAGTCACCCGCTCTACCAGCTGAGCTATCGGGGAATATGTCCGCCGCCGCGACCGGGTCGCTGCGACGGGGTGATTTCTAGAGAACGGAGCCTGCTCTGTCAACAGATCGATTGGATCCGCTCGCCCGCCTGCGCGTCCAGCCCTGGCACGCCCTCGCCGGCCTTGCGCCCCTCGCCTCGGACGCCCTCGCCCGTGTCCTCGCCGGCACCCCCGCCGAGCGCGTCCTGGACCGCACCCTCCGCGATCACCGCCACCTCTCCCGCTCGCAGCGCCAGGCCCTCAAGGAGGCAATCTTCAACGTCGGCCTCTGGCGCCGCCGGCTCGGCTACCTCCTGGGTCGCCCGGACGCCCCCGCCTCACTCCTCCTCTACGCGCTCCTGCATGGGCTCGCCGGTGTCCCCGCGCCCGAGGCCGCCGCCCTGGCCGGCGTGGAGGCCCCCCCCGAGCTGGCCACCGCGGAGCCCCCGTCTCTCGCCCTCCGCGCCTCCCTCCCGGACTGGCTCGCCGACCACTTCTCCCAGGAGTGGGGCCCCGAGGCCGAGGACTTCTGCGCCCACCTCAATGTCCCGGGCCCCATCACCCTGCGCGTCAACTCCCCGCGGACCTCGCGCGAGGCCCTCGCCTGGCGGCTGCGCCAAGAGGGCGTGGAGACTCGCCCCGGCGCCTGGAGCCCGCTCGCGCTCCAGGTGGAAGGGCCTCGGCCCAATCTCTATGCGCTCCCCTCCCTCCAGCAGGGCCTCTTCGAGGTCCAGGACGAGGGCAGCCAGCTGCTCGGCCTGCTCGTGGAGGCCCGGCCCGGAGAGACCGTGCTGGATCTCTGCGCCGGCGCCGGCGGCAAGACGCTCCTGCTCGGCGCGGCCATGGAGAACCAGGGCCGGCTCCTGGCCTACGATCCCGACGCCGAGCGGCTCGATCGGCTCATGCAGCGCCGCGCCCGCGCCGGCCTCTCGAACGTCCATGTGCTCCGCCAGCCTCCCGCCGGGCTGGCCGCCGACCGCGTCCTCGTGGATGCCCCGTGCTCCGAGCTGGGCTCCCTGCGCCGCGGGCCGGACCTGCGCTTCCTCATGCCCCCCTCCGTCCTCATCGACTGCGTCCCCGCCCAGCGCGAGCTGCTGGCCCGAGCGGCGGAGCTCGTCCGCCCCGGGGGGCGCCTCGTCTACGCCACGTGCACCGTGAACCGCGCCGAGAACCAGGAGCTCGTCGCCGGGTTCCTGCGCCAGCGCCGGGACTTCCGGCTCCTCCCTCCCGGCGCGGGGTGGCTCGCTCCCGCCTGTGTCCAGGAGGGGTTCCTCGTCTGCGCGCCCCACCGGCACGGGACGGATGCGTTCTTCGCGGCCGTGCTGGAGCGAGGGCAGTAGGGGAGGAGGGTTTTGGACGCTTGCTCCCCTGGCGCCTCCGAAGTCCCGTGTCCGGTACGCTCTCGGTGCTATGAAGGCGCCCGTGCGCTGGCAGAAGCCGCTCCTCCTCCGTCCTCGAGACACCGTCCACGTCGTCGCCCCCGCCGGGCCCTTCGACAGGGCTGGCTTCGAGGCCGGTCTCGCCCTCATCGCGCAGCGCTACTCGCCCCTCCACGGCTCCGAGCTCTTCGAGTCCCACCGCTACCTCGCCGGAGAGGATCGCCTCCGCCGTGACGGGCTCTCCCGCGCCCTGCTGGACGCGCGGGCCCGCGCCGTCTTCTGCGCCCGCGGCGGCTACGGCGCCATGCGCCTGTTGCCGGAGCTGCCCCTGGCCGACATGGCCCCCACGGCGCTCGTCGGCTTCTCGGACATCACCGCGCTCCACCTGGCGCTGCAGGCGCGCGGCCGCGTCTCCATCCACGGCCCCGTCCTCACCCAGCTCGGCAGACAGCCCGCGGACGTCCACGAGCGCCTCTTCCGCCTCCTCGAGTCCCCCGAGCCGCCCCCACCGCTCACCGGCTCGGCCACCTACGTCCCCGGTGTGGCCGAGGGCCGGCTGATGGGCGGCAACCTCTCGCTCCTCACCCGCCTGCTCGGCACGCCCTTCCTGCCCGCGCTGGACGGCGCCGTGCTGCTCCTGGAGGACGTGGGCGAGCGCCCCTACCGCCTGGATCGCATGTGGACGCACCTGCGCCTGGCCGGCGTCTTCGAGCGGGTGCGCGGCCTCGTCCTCGGAGACTTCAACGAGTGCGAGGAGAAGAACGCCACCTACTCCAGCGCGGACGTGCTGCGCTCGCTGGCGGAAGAGACGGGCCTGCCCTGCGCCGCGGGCTTCCCCATCGGCCACGGCGCGCTGAACCAACCCGTCCCGCTCGGCACCGCCGTGCGCCTGGACGCGGCCGAGGCGCGCCTCACCTTCCTCGAAGGGGCGGTGAGCGAATGAACCACCCCATTGGCAACCTCCAGGGCGTGCTCGAGGGCGCGGTGTCCGGCGGCGCCTTCCCGGCCGCCCAGGCGGTGGTGCTCCACCGCGGCGTGCAGGTGTTCGGCGGCGTGGCGGGCGCGGCCACGGGGGACACGCGGTTCGATCTCGCCTCCGTCACCAAGGTGCTCTGCACCACCGCGCTCTTCCTGCGCCTGTGGACCGAGGGCAAGGTGGGCCCGGAGACGCAGGTGGCGCGCTTCTTCCCGGGCGCTCCGGTGGGAGAGGCGGGCGCCACCGTGGCGGATCTGCTCTACCACCGCTCCGGCCTGCCGCCCTTCGTGCCGTTCTTCGCCCAGGCGCTCACCGCCACGCCGGAGCTGCTCGAGCCCACCTGCCCGCAGGCCACCCGCGCCCGGGTCCGCGACGAGGTGGTTCAGGCCGCCGCGCGCACGCCGCTCGTCGCGCCCCTGCGCGCCCGCACCGCCTACAGCGACGTGGGCTTCATCCTCCTGGGGGAGATCCTCTCCCGCGCCGCCGGCCAGCCGCTGGACTTCCTCTTCAACGCGTACGTCGCCGAGCCGCTGGGCCTGGGCGCGCGCTTCCACCGCCTCTCCGAGCTGCCCACGGATGGCCGGGTGGCCCCCACCGGCCGCACGCGCCCCCGGGAGCCCGCGCCGGGCCAGGAGCAGCTGTGGGGCGAGCTGCCCTCGCGGGCCAGCCCTCCCGGCGAGGTGGATGACGACAACGCCTGGGTGATGGACGGGGTGGCCGGGCACGCGGGGCTCTTCGGCACGGCGGTGGACGTGGCGCGCTTCGGGCAGGCCGTGCTGGAGGGGTGCGCGGGCAGCCCCGCCCTGGCCCCGGGGCCGCTGTGGCACCGCCTGCTCGCCACGGATCCGCTCCTGCCGGGCAGCACGCGCTCCATGGGCTTCGACTCGCCCTCGGTGGAGGGCTCCAGCGCCGGTCACTTCATCGGCAACACGCCGCCGGGCGCGGTGGGGCACCTGGGCTTCACCGGCACCAGCCTCTGGGTGGATCTGCGCCGCGCGCTCGTGGTGGCGCTGGTCACCAACCGCGTGGCCCACGGCCGCAAGGAGCTGCGCATTCGCGAGTTCCGGCCCTTCTTCCATGATCTCGTGGTGGAGGCGCTCGGGATCGCCGACCCGAAGAACTGATGCAAGGGAACCATGGCTGAAGAAAACGGAAACGTCCTGGAGTCCATCGAGCCCGGCGCCGCGCGCCGCATCCACCTGGTGGGCGTGGCGGGCACCGGCATGGGCTCCTTCGCCGGCATGCTCAAGGCCGCCGGCTATGAGGTGACGGGCAGCGACGAGAACGTCTACCCGCCCATGAGCGACATGCTCAAGGCGTGGGGCATCCCCGTGCTCACCCCGTACCGCCCGGAGAACCTGGACGCGGCCCGGCCGGACGTCGTCATCATCGGCAACGTCATCCGCCGGGTGAACCCCGAGGCCACCGAGGTGCGCAGCCGCCACGTGCCGCAGGTGAGCTTCCCCGCGGCGCTGGGCTCGCTCTTCCTCAAGCGCGCCCACTCGGTGGTGGTGGCCGGCACCCACGGGAAGACGACCACCTCCTCGATCATGGCCCACGTGCTGGTGGAGGCGGGCAGGGATCCGTCCTTCCTGGTGGGCGGGGTGACGCAGAACTATTCGGGCAACTACCGCGTGGGCAAGGGCGCGCACTTCGTGGTGGAGGGGGACGAGTACGACACCTCGTACTGGGACAAGGGCTCCAAGTTCCTCCACTACCAGCCGCGCACCGCCATCCTCACCAGCGTGGAGTTCGA
>JAFGNZ010000210.1 GCA_016926755.1 Myxococcaceae bacterium
CAGATCCCTCACGCGCGCGGCGCCCACGCCCACGAACATCTCCACGAACTCCGAGCCGCTGATGCTGAAGAAGGGGACCTTCGCCTCGCCCGCCACCGCGCGCGCCAGCAGCGTCTTGCCCGTGCCCGGCGGCCCCACCAGCAGGATTCCCTTGGGGATCTTCCCGCCCAGCCGCCGGAACTTCTCCGGGGTCCGCAGGAAGGAGATGACCTCTCCCAGCTCCTCCTTCGCCTCGTCCACGCCGGCCACCTCCGAGAAGCGGACCGGGATGTCCTTCTCCACGTAGACTTTCGCCTTGCTGCGCCCCACCGTGAGGTAGCTCCCCGCCCCCATCCCCCCCGCGCGGCGCGTCAGGTTCAGGAAGATCAGGAGGCCCAGCGGGAGGAGCCACAGCCCCATCATCAGCCAGGATTGGTCCGGGAGCGCACCGGAGACCTCTACCCCCTGGGCGCTCAGCTCTCGCAGCAGCTCCGGATCCTCCACCCGGACGGTGGAGAAGGTGCGCGGCGTCT
The DNA here is from genome assembly GCA_016926755.1 of Myxococcaceae bacterium. GTDB lineage: Bacteria > Myxococcota > Myxococcia > Myxococcales > Myxococcaceae > Hyalangium. Next base: position 513 of record JAFGNZ010000210.1, read on the forward strand.
CCTCCCCTGGAACGGCCTTGAAGCGGCCATCGACGCGGCTGGGTGAGAGGATGACCGACTCCACCCTCCCCTGCGCCACCGCCTCGCGGAAGTCCGAATAGGAGAAGGGAGGCGGCTGCTGAGAGCGCATCAACTCCTGGAAGCCCAGCGCCAGGAGCATCAGAAAGATCGGCAGGGCCCAGAGCCTCCACCACGGCTTCTCCTTCTTCATCACGCGCTCCTCTCAGGCTCCGCCGCCCCGGGACCGCCCCAGGGCTCGCATGTCCTGCAGTGCACGTGATGTGCCGCGGGAGCAGCCCCGCCTCGGCGCCTCGCCTGGGTGCAGCCTCTGCGGGCCCCCACGAGGGCGCGCAGATATTGCGTCCGCGCGAGAACCCGCCTCACCGCGCTCGCGGTGCTCGTCACCCAGGCGGTGGCCATCGCCAAGGTGCATCGCACCCAGGGTTTCACCCATCTGGAGGGCGGCTACGAGTTCAACCTGGCCCTGGTGAGCACGACCCTCGCGCTCCTGCTGCGCGGGCCTGGGCGCGCTACTTGTCCGCGAGCGGCAGCTCGAGGGTGAAGGTGGCGCCCTGCCCGCCCCCCGGGCTGCTGCAGGTGAGCCGTCCCTTCATCTCCGTGGCGGCCAGGGCGCTGATGTGCAGACCGAACCCGTGCCCATCCTTCTTCGTCGTGAAGCCCTGCGTGAAGAGGCGCGGCAGATGCTCCGGGGCGATGCCCATGCCGTTGTCCGCCACCTCGATCAGCAGCTTCCCACCGTCCGACGAGCGCCGGACACGAATGCGCAGACGCTTCTCCTGCTGATCACTGCTCACCAGCGCGTGGCGCGCATTCATCATCAGGTTGAGGAGGATCTGCAGCAGCTTGTGGCGATCCAGCATGATCCGAGGTACCTCGCCGTAGTCACGCTCGATGATGATGTTCACTCGCTCGAAGGAGATGGCGTGCAGGCGCAGCGCCTCGTCGATGAGCTGCGGCACGCTCACCTCCTCCTCCGCGCCAACGGGCCGTGCATGCTCCTGCTGCATGTTGACGATGGACTTGATGTGCTCGATGCCCGAGAGGAGCGCGTCCGCCTCCTGGAGGAGCACCTCCTGCTCACCCTTCAGCCCCTGGGCGAGGGCCTTCAGATAGGCCGGGAGCTGCTGGCCTCGCGGATCGCGGGTGATGAAGGAGGCCATGTCGGCGGAGTGCTCCTCGAACAACGCGGCGGCCCGGCCCACCCCCGACACGCGCAGCTTCCGCAGCCCATCTGCGACGAGGGAGGCTGAGACGTTGACGCTGTTGAGGGTGTTGCCCACGTTGTGGAGCACGCCAGTGGCGATCTCCGCCATGCCCGCCTGACGCGAGATATCCACCAGCGTGCGGTGCATCTCGCCCAGCCGCGCCTCGGCCTCCTTGCGCGCCGAGACATCACGCGCGAAGAGGACCATGCCCGTGGGCTGCCCTTGCTCGCCGAGGATGGGACCCATGGAGGCCTCCAGCACGACGCGGCGATCGCCCAGCGAGTAGTCCACCTCGAAGCTCAGGCGCTGGCCCTGGAGCACCTGGCGAAACCGCTCCTCCCACCGCGCCCGATCCGAGGGTTCGACCCCCGTGAAGAGCGGCTGGCCCACGGTGGGCTCCTGGCCGAAGCGCTTGAGGAAGGCTTGCCTCAGGGCCGTGTTGGCGATGAGCAGGCGCCCCTCGGTGTCGAGCGAGCACACCATGTCATCGGTGTTCTCGAAGAGGCTGCTGAGCTTTCGCTCGCTGTCTCGCAGCTCCCTCATCGTCTCCTCGAGTGCCGCCTGCGCCTCATCCCGCGCGGTGCTGTTCAGCGCCCCCACCAACCAGATGCTCAGGATGGCGAGAGAGGACGCCACATGAATCATCCACAGGAACTCACGGGTTGGCGGAGGAGCGTGGAACTCGAAGTACAATGAGAGCACCAGAGGAGCGATCCCCAGCAGCAGGATCGTGAGCAGCGCGACCAGGAATCCCTTGCGCGGGCCCAGCAGGTACACCGCGAACGCGGGGGCCAGCATGATCACGGCATGCGTGGTGATGTGGGCGTTCCGGTAGAGGAAGATGGTCGATACGATCGCCACGATCGTGCTCAGGCAGAGGAGGAACGCCGGAGCCGTGGTCGAGGAGCCCCTGCGCATCAGGACCAGGGTGCCGAGGTAGCCCAGCCCCCCGATGGCCGCGGGGGCCCTCCAGATCCAATCCGGTGTCGGGAGTTGGAGCAGGAGCAGGTACAGCACATCGAACAGGAACAGAGCGCAGGCGGCGCCCACCAGCACCCTCGCGCGAGAGAGCTCCGACGGGGGGACGTTGCGCAAGTGCTCCGAGAGCAGCGCATCGAGCCGGCCCAGGAGCCAGGAGCGAAAGATCCCGAGCACGCCTGCCGGCTCGCTCGGCTTGGAACCTCCCGGGAGGCCGGGAGAGGCGTGGGACATGGAGAGGCCTTTTCTCAACGGAGAGAGTCTCAGCAGCCCATATCCTCACAGCGTCGCCGGGACCGCACCAAGTACCCGTTGGTCCCCAAGTCGCCTGCCAGGAACGCCTTGAGGCGTGTGAGCGCTCCTACGGGCGCCCACTGCCCTCCCCCGCGGTCCCCTGAAGCTCGTCGCGAGCGTCGGAGTGGACAAATCGCCAGACCTGCAAGAGCGGGATGACGAGCGCCTACTCATTGGGTAGGCTGCGCGCCCGGGCGGAGCTGGCCGCCCTTCGACCGCCGAGGGACACGATGGAGGACGTGCCCACCCCTGACTCACTCGCCCCAGGCGAGTTCGTAGGCCCCTGGCGCCTGGAGGGCCGCGTGGGGCGTGGCACCTACGGCGTGGTGTACCGGGCCCGGCTCGCAGGGCACCCTGAGTCCGAGCCCGTGGCACTCAAGATGGCCCTCTTCCCTGATGACCCGCGCTTCGTGCGCGAGGTGAAGCTGCTGTCCACCATCGTGCACCCCGGGGTGCCGGGCTTCGTGGACCGGGGCTG
>JAFGNZ010000211.1 GCA_016926755.1 Myxococcaceae bacterium
ATCCTTCCCAAGCTGCCAGCGCGCCCTTCACGACGGGCAATGATGCGACCGTGAAAGTGGAAAAGTTATTTCCTCCAGCCTCCTTAGCTGCTGGTAGACGCAGCCGTTCTCAGCCGGGCTAAACCGTTGACCTGGAGGCTGTCGTAACCCGCCCCCTCAAGGCATGAAAGAACGGTTCTGAGGAGCGCCTGCCAGGCACCAATAAAAGAGCTTCGGTCAACCCGAACCCTTTCATGTCCAGTCAGGTCTGCCGCGCCTGGCTCAGGACGTGGCCGAGCATGCACTTCAACCTCTGATGCGTCCCACCTGATCGTCCAGAGGAACGGAAACCCCGAGGAAGGCCAGTCCACCTGGAACACGCCTGATTCATTCCTTCCGACTGCCAGAGACATCTCGACGATGTCATCCAGCATGACGCTGATGTCATATTTGTAGCTCAGGGGGAACGTCCGTCCGTTCCACTCCAGGAGTGCACGTTCCTCCAGGGGGAAGACTGTCTGCACGGCATCGCTCAATGTCGAGTCCGACTCATCACGCGCAGTCAGAGAGACCGGGTTCCCTGACTCGAGGGCAAACACTCTGGAATCCTCCTACTCCAATGGGTAGCCAGGATTGTCTGGCAGTACGAAGCGCGGCACATGGTTGCGCCGGAGCCACAAGAGGTTCAAGCCCTACGACTTGCGGCTGACCGCAGAGACTGGAACGCCTGCAGAGATGCAACCGCGGCACTCCTGCTCCGGCTGTCAGCTCGCGGTGCGCTCCAGAAGGCCTTGGAGTCCCTGTGGAGCGCGAGGCTGCGCATGCAAGACGCACGACAGCGCGTGGCGGACCTGGTGGAGGCTCTCTCACGTACCATCATGGCCGAGCGGCTCGAGCACTGGGGTTCGCGGCACCCCGCTGAATGGGCGCCGAAGCTTCAGCCGGGCGGTCGTCTCCAGCCCCGCTCCTGGGAATGACTCCCCCCCAAGTTGGGTTAAAACCCCCCGGCCCACTACCTGGAGGGGACCTACCCCGTGCGTCTCACACTCGCTCTCGTCGCCGCCGCTGCGCTCGCAGGGTGCGCCAGCTCCACCGCGAACACCCCCCAACCTCACGCCACGGCCCAGGCGGCGCCCGCCGCCACGCCGCCCGCCCACCCTGCACCCCTGGTGCCTGATGCGGCGCGTCACCTGACGGGCACCGTCGCCCAATTCCAGGAGCACTGCCGCCAGAGCATCCAGCAGGCCCGCGAGGGCATCTCCCGCCTCAAGGCCCTGCCGGCGCCTCGGGACACCGCCGCGGCGCTCGAGCTCTATGACACCGCCGCAGCCCTGCTCGCGGACACCGCCGGGAGCGCGGCCATCGCCACCAACTCGCACCCGGACGTGGCCATGCGCACCGCCGCCCAGGACTGCGAGCAGGAGGTGGAGAAGGCCACCGTCGAGATCAACCTGGATCGCGGCGTCTACGACGTGCTCTCCAGCCTGGAGCTGGGCCAGCAGGACGAGGCCACCCGGCGCTTCGTGGCCAACGAGCTGCGCGACTTCCGCCGCGCCGGCGTGGACCGGGACGAGGCCACGCGCACCCGCGTGCTGGCCCTCAAGGACGAGCTCCTCCGGATCGGCCAGGAGTTCGGCCGCAACATCCGCGAGGACGTGCGCGCCGTGGAGCTGGACCCGAAGCAGCTCGCGGGCCTGCCCGAGGACTACGTGCGCGCCCACCCCCCAGGGCCCAACGGCAAGGTGCGCATCACCACCGACAACCCGGACTACCTGCCCCTCATGACGTACGCGAAGAGCGCCAAGGCCCGCGAGGCCCTCTGGCGCATCTACCGCCAGCGCGGCCACCCGAAGAACCTGGACACCCTCTCGCGGCTCGTCTCCAAGCGCCACGAGCTGGCCACCCTGCTCGGCTACCCGAGCTGGGCCGCGTACATCACCGAGGACAAGATGATCCGCACCGACAAGGCCGCCGCGGAGTTCATCGAGAAGATCGCCACCGCCTCCGCCGCCCGCGTGAAGAGCGACTATGAGGCGCTGCTGGCGCGCAAGCGCAAGGACGAGCCCAAGGCCACCGTCGTCCACCCGTGGGACCAGCAGTACCTGGAGGACCGGGTGAAGGCCGAGCAGTACCAGTTCGACTCCCAGGCCGTGCGCCCCTACTTCGAGTACTCGCGCGTGAAGCAGGGCGTGCTGGACATCACCTCGCGCATGTTCGGCATCACCTACCAGCGCCTGCCGGAGGCCCAGGTGTGGCACCCGGACATCGAGGCGTATGACGTCTACGAGGGCAGCACCCTCCTGGGCCGCTTCTACCTGGACATGCACCCGCGCGCCGACAAGTACAAGCACGCGGCGCAGTGGGATCTCGCCAACGGCAAGGCCGGAAAGACGCTCCCCGAGGCCGTGCTGATGTGCAACTTCCCCAAGCCCGGCGCGGAAGCCGCGCTCATGCAGCACAGCGACGTGGAGACCTTCTTCCACGAGTTCGGCCACCTGCTGCACCACATCCTCGGCGGCCACGGGCGCTGGGGGGCGGTGACGGGCACCCGCACCGAGCAGGACTTCGTCGAGGCGCCCTCGCAGATGCTGGAGGAGTGGGCCTGGGCGCCGGAGTCGCTGCAGACCTTCGCCCGGCACCACCAGAAGGACGAGCCGCTGCCGGCGGAGACCATCCAGCGCATGAAGGCCGCGGACGAGTTCGGCAAGGGCCTCTGGGTCCGCCAGCAGATGTTCTACGCGGCCACCAGCCTCAACCTCTACAACCGCGATCCCCAGGGCCTGGACAGCACCGCGCTGGTGAAGCAGCTCCAGGAGCGCTACACGCCCTTCAAGTACGCGCCGGAGACGTACTTCCAGCTCTCCTTCGGCCACCTGGATGGGTACTCCGCCGTCTACTACACCTATATGTGGTCGCTCGTGATCGCCAAGGACCTGTTCACGCCCTTCCAGGCCGAGGGGCTGATGAACCCGGCGCCCGCCCGACGCTACCGCCGCGCCGTGCTGGAGCCCGGTGGCGCCAGGGATGCCGCGCTGCTCGTGAAGGACTTCCTCGGCCGGGAGTATGGCTTCGAGGCCTACGCGCGCTGGCTCAACGGCACCTGAGGATCGGACGCGTCGCGTCGTCAAAATGCAGAGGCCCCGTGCCTTCACAGGCGCGGGGCCCCAGTGCTGTCAATCCGTGAACACCGCCACCCCTCGCGGGGCCGCGCCGCTCAGTGAACGGAGACGGCGGCCAGCTCGGGCTGGAGGGTGACGCCCTGCACGTCATCCATCCGCACCTGCACCGGGATGCCCTGCCGCCGGTACTGCGCCAGCGAGTCCGCCACGCTGTCCAGCAGCGCCTGGTAGCGCTCCTCGAGCTCCACCGCGATCAGGAGCATCGTCTCGCCCGCATCCTCCACCCCTGGGCGGTACATCTGGCATCGCTGGAACCGCGCCCAGCGACCGTTCTGCATTTTTACAAGCTCGCCGTCGTATGCCATGGCCGGCCCCCGGTGTGTTGGTGAGGCAGTTACGGTGAACCACTGTAAGCACGAATTAACTCGGCGTCATCCCCCCTCTTGAAAATTCGTCAAAACCCTGGAGTTTCAGGGCTTTGGAGATCCCCCTGAGGCCCTCCCGCAGCCTGCGCCGGCGACGAAATGTCCACCCTGTAAATTTGCCAACTTGTAAACCTGTTGATGCCGACCCGTCGCGTCAACCGGGTGAGCGGCCGATCAGGCGGCCCACCGCAGCGCCGCCTCGCCGGCCCGGGGGGGCCCGGCCTCTCGTGGTGGCAGCAGGAGGGAGCTTCCCCTAGATTGAAAGGGATGAAGTTGCCACTGCCCTTCCGCCGCGACAGGAGCATCCTCAAGCGGCAGGACGCCCAGGATCACCTGGAGAAGCTGCTCGCGGACTCCCTGCGAGCGCTGGGGCATGTCTGCGCCAAGGTGGCGGATGTGATCGAGGCCCAGCGGCTGGATCGCCAGGGCTACTCGCAGCAGAACGACTTCCTGCGGCGGGTGGACCGGGAGCAGGACAAGGGCCCGAAGAAGGAGTAGCGGAGCGCTGCCCCCATGCCCTCTCCGACGCATGCGCCGACGTGCCTTGGCGCCATCTCCTCCTGGCTGGATCCCCAGCGCATCACCCTGCCGCTGCCCGCGGTGAATGACGAGGAGGGGCCGCGGCTGCCCGAGCTGCTCCCTCCCGTGGTGGATGCCCACGTCCACCTCTTCCCAGAGCCCGTCTTCGAGGCCATCTGGCGCTGGTTCGAGCAGTACGGTTGGCCCATCCGCTACAAGCTGCACACCCCCGAGGTGCTGGCCTTCCTGCTGTCTCGCGGGGTGAGCCGGGTGGTGGCGCTGGCCTACTCCCACAAGCCGGGCATGGCCCGCCTGCTCAACCACTTCATGGCCGAGGTGGTGCGGGCCGAGCCGCGCGTGCTGGGCCTGGCCACGGTGCTGCCGGGCGAGGAGGGCGCGGCGGAGATCCTCGCGGAGGCCTTCGCCGCCGGGCTCCAGGGCGTGAAGCTGCACTGCCATGTCCAGTGCTTCTCCCCGGACGCGCCGGCGCTGCACGAGGTGTACGCCGCCTGTGTGAAGGCAGGCCGGCCGCTCGTCATGCACGCCGGCCGCGAGCCCGCGAGTCCACACTACCGGTGCGATCCGCACGCACTGTGCTCCGCGCAGCGGGTGGAGCGGGTGCTCCAGGACTACCCCACGCTGAAGCTGTGCGTCCCCCACCTGGGCGCGGACGAGTTCGACGCCTACGCGCGCCTGCTGGAGCGCCACGACAACCTCTGGCTGGACACCACCATGGCCATGGCGGACTACTTCCCCATCCCCCTGCCCCGCCAGGCCCTGGAGGTGCGGCCCGAGCGCATCCTCTATGGGACGGACTTCCCCCAGCTGCCCTACGCCTGGGACCGCGAGCTCAAGCAGCTGCTGGCCCTGCGGCTCGGGGACGAGGTGGAGGCAGGGCTGCTGGGACAGAACGCCCTGCGCCTCTACGGCGCGGCCTCGCCGGAATAGGAACGCCCCCGCGGTGCAGTGAGGTGTTGAAAATTGGATCCCCCCCTTCCGCTATGAGGGGATCGATCCCATCTTGCTGCCCATAGAATCAGCACCCCCCCCGCTACTTGTCTTGCCGAGGCCTCATCATGTCTCACATCCTGGTCGTCGATGACGACGCGAGCCACCGCACGCTCATCTGCGATGCCCTCGAGGAGCTGGGCTATCGCACCGTCCAGGCGTCCAACGGCCGCGAGGCGTTGGATCTGCTGGAGGGGGACATGCCGGCCGCGGTGCTGCTGGATCTGCGGATGCCGGTGATGAGCGGGTGGGGGCTGCTGGACGCGCTCAAGAAGATGCCGCGGGCGCGCAACCTCCCCATCATCATCATCTCGGGCTACGGCTTCGAGTGGGAGGCGGAGCTGGTGGGCGCCGCCGGCTACATCTCCAAGCCCGTGGACCTGGACAAGGTGCGGATGACGGTGCAGCAGATCGTCGGCCCGCCGGAGATGTCCCTGATGCACTGAGGGGGGGATTGTCGGCGGGGGCTCGGTGGACCGAGACTGGGCCCTCACATGTCGCACTCCCCCTCCGATCTGGCCGTTGACGCCCGAGGCCTGATCAAGCGCTTCGGCACCTTCACCGCCCTCAACGGGCTGGACCTCCAGATTCCCCGAGGCGCCTTCTACGCCTACCTGGGCCCCAACGGCGCCGGCAAGTCCACCTCCATCGCGATCCTCACCAGCGTGTATGGCCCGGACGCGGGCTCCATCCAGCTGCTGGGCATGGACGCCGTGAAGCAGCCGCTGGAGATCAAGCGCCGCATCGGCATGGTGCCCGAGGAGCTCAGCCTCTTCGAGCGGCTCACCGGGCGGCAGTACCTCACCTTCTGCGGCCGCATGTACGGGCTGAGCGGGGAGGAGGTGGCGGCCCGCGCCGTGGAGCTTTTGGAGCTCACCGAGCTGACGTACAAGGCCGGCGCGCTCGTGGCCGAGTACTCCAAGGGCATGCGCCGGCGCCTGGCCATCGCCGCGGCGCTCATCCACGCGCCGGAGCTCATCTTCCTGGACGAGCCCTTCGAGGGGATTGACGTGCTGGCCGCCGGCGTCATCCGCGAGCTGCTGCGCGAGCTGAGCCGGCGCGGCGTCACCCTGCTGCTCACCACGCACGTGCTGGAGATCGCCGAGCGGCTGGCCACCCACGCGGGGATCCTCCGAGACGGGCGCATGCTGGATCAGGGCACGGTGCAGGAGCTGAAGAGCCGCAACGGCGTGGGCTCGCTGGAGAGCGTCTTCGAGAAGCTCATCTCCGTGCCGGCCGCGCGCAACGCCCGCCTGTCCTTCTATGGCGAGGCCGCCGCGCCCGGGGTGCCCCTGCGCCGGGAGCCCGCGTGAGCGCGCGGCCCGTCCCCGGCTTCCTGCGCCACCTGTGGCTGCTGTGGGGCCTGCGGCTGCAGATTGGCCTCAACCGCGGCTCCGGGCGCCCCAGCAAGGTGCTGGCGGTGCTCACCTTCGCCGCCTCCAGCGCCCCGGCGCTCCTCTTCGGGCTGGCCTTCTTCGGGCTCATGCGGCTGCCGCCAGTGGCTCAGAGCAACGTGTGGCCGTACTTCATCCTCAACCTGCTGTGCTTCGTCACCGCCGCCGTGTGGGTGACGTGGCCGTTGATGTCCGCGGGCGTGGATGATCACTCGGAGCTGAGCCGCTACGCGCCCTTCCCCATCTCGCCCTTCCGGCTGCTCATCTCCTCCA
>JAFGNZ010000212.1 GCA_016926755.1 Myxococcaceae bacterium
CGCCATGTAGACCTGGGCGCCGGTGCCGCCGGTGAGCGCGTGCTGGCGCCGCGAGGGCACGGGGGTGGCGGGGGTGAAGCGCTCGGCGGCCGGATCAAACCAGAAGCCCGGGGCGCCCGTGGCATCCTCCACATATACCCAGCCATTGCCCGCGCGGACGGCCCGCGGGGAAGGCAGGGGCGTGTCCATGGGCAGCACCTCGCGCGTGCGCACCACGGGCCCCGCGGCCTCGAAGAGGAAGGCGCGGGCGGAGGGGACGAGCGAGGCCCCCACCCGCTCACGGCCTCCCAGCACCAGCGCCCGGTTGCGTGCCAGGCCCACCACGGCGGGGCCCTCCAGGGCCGCGGGGAGGCCCGGCCCTACTCCCAGGGTCCCATTGGAGCCAATCACATCCGTACGCTCCGTGGCCCCCGAGCCCGGGCAGCCGCCAGCCAGGAGGAAGGAGGCTCCCAGTGGGGCGCCCCCCGCGGGGCAGTCCAGGGACAGCTGGCCCAGCACCTCCTGGGCGCCCGTGCCGGGGGTGACGCGCACCGCGAGGTTGGGCTGCTCCACGCCCCCGGCCTGCGCCGTCGCCATCACGCCCCCGGCCAGCAGCACCTCCGCCCCGAGGCGGCCCACCGCGGCGCCCCTCGCGGTGAGGGAGGGGGAGAAGGGGACCTGCGTGGTGCCCCCATCCATCTCCAGCTGCTCGAGGCTCGGCGCGGACACCCCGTTGGCGCGCACGCCGCCCAGCACCACCACGCCGCCGTCCTCCAGGGCCACCATGCTGGCCTCCGCGCGTGGCTCGGCGAGCAGGCCCGTGGCGAGCCGGCCCGACACCGTGTGGATCTCCACGAGCGCGCTGGGGTTGCCCAGGGCGTCGCGGCCGCCGGCCACCACCAGCGAGTCGGCCATGGGGCCCACGCGCGGCACCAGCGCCACCGGCCCGCTGCGGCGCGCGTAGGTGGTGCGCACCACGGGCACGCCCACCGTCTGGCCCGCGCACCTGCACACGCCGCTGCCGCAGGTGAGGCCTCCCTGCAGGCAGCCGCGCCCCTCGCACTCGGGGTCCGCGCAGTCGCTCAGCCCGTCGCCGTCGTCATCCAGGCCGTTGTCACACGCCTCCACCGTCGTGCCCGCGTCGGGCGGCGGGGGGATGGGAGGCAGCGTCAGGCTCAGGCGCGCGCCGCCCTTCTCGGTGAGGGTGGCCTCGCCGGAGGCGGTGGCGCGAACCACGCCCGCGAGCTCGGCGGTGGCGCGCACGGTGATGAGCGTGCCCGCGGGCGTGGCGGGGCCGGACTCGAAGTTGAAGGTGGCGGGCAGGCGCAGCTCCGCGCCCTCCAGCGTGGCGGTGGCCAGCGCCGTGCCGGTGCCGGCCTGCGCGGCGACGATGGAGAGCCGATCGAAGTCCGTGCCTGGCGCCAGCGCGCCCTCCACCACCACGTGGACACCGCCAGGGGTGGAGTCGCAGGCGAGCAGCGGCCAGAGGAGGAGCAGCGGCAGCAGTCGTGAAAGGCGGGCAGGAGGGCGCACGGCCCGGAGTCTACAGGGCCAGGCCTGCTCAGCGAGAGAGGCGTTGGGCGTGGCGGTAGAGTTGGGTGAGGGAGAAGTCGAGCGCGGCCTGCCGGCTCTGGACGTGGCGGCGGGCGCGCACGAACGGCAGCCACGCCCTGTCGCCCACGATGACCGCGGCCTCGTCGAGCCTGGCTCGCGGCACCCAGCGCCCTGCCAGCCTGTGCACCAGGACCATGCCCAGGTAGGCGCCCAGCGAGGTGATGAGCAGCTCTCGCTCGGCTTCGGGCAGCTGCGGCCCCCAGCCCCGCCACCACAGGAAGTAGTCGATCTCTGGCAGGGACTCGGCGGAGCCGTCCATCACCGAAGGCACCTCTTTGTGCAGGAGCGCGGCGAGCTGCTCGGCGTACTGGTGCTCGTAGAGGCGGATGGCCTCGGGGAGGTCGGGGACGTCGGGGGGCGGCGCGTGGTGAGCGGGGAGCCACTCGGAGGGAGGCAGGGGGTGGTAGCGGTTGAGGCGCTCGATGTCCCAGTGTCGGGTGTCCAGGCCCGTGCGCTGGAGGGTGAGGGTGAGCAGGTCGGCGATGTCCGGGTCGAAGCGAGGCTCGACGGGGGTGAAGGCGAGGCTGCGGTGGCGCAGGGTGGCCAGGGTGTCTTCCAGGTTCAGCTCGGGGCGCAGGTGGACGAGGGCGCGGGCCTGGGCGAGGCGGGCCTCCTCGGAGGCGAAGTCCGCGGGGGTGGGGCGGGTGAGCCAGAGCACGGCGCCGCCGGGCAGCTCCTCCATGAGGAAGGCCGGGGTGGAGAGCAGGCGCTCGCGGCCAATCCGCTCCACGATGCGTGGGCCGTAGAGGTTGAGCCAGTAGATCCTCTCGACGCGCTCGGGGACCCACGCGCGCCTCTGCTCGATGTCCTCACCGATGAGGGCATCCGTGCCGCTGTGGGCGAAGCCATAGGTGACGGGGAAGTGGGAGGCGAAGTCGCGAGCGAGCTTCACGAGGTGAAGGGCTCGCTCCTCTCCTTTGCCTGGCTCGCTGAAGACAGAGAATGGGTCAACGCTGAAATGAACAGAAGAGCGGACATCCTCTTGGCTTTCGAAGAAGTCCAGCGAGTACCAGGTCTCCGAGAACCGATCGCACAGGAGATGAATCGAGGTGCTCCCGCCGAAGGTTGCCTCATGGAGGCACTCGCGCAGCTTCTGGCGCGAGTACTTCAGCTTCCTCCGGGTGAGGGCCATCCTCCTGGGCCGGAACTCTTCACCCGTGGACTCGATGATCTCCAGCATCTCCTCCAGCCCCTCGAAGCCCCGGTCCAAGGCACTGGAAGGGAAGAAGATTTCGAACGTGAGGCCGTCCTCCTTGTTCCACTCGTCAGCGTGCATGGTGGAAGTGGAGTTCTACTCCCGCTCTCTTCGCGGCGTTGAGCATTCTTCTCCTGCAGGTGCTCGAGTCCCGAGGCAGCCCCACCCGGTTCGCGGTGATGGCTGGCGACTTCTATGTCGTGAGTGTCGTCCTCGGCCCGGAGTCGTCCCTGCGGGAGGCAGACGCTCGGGGCTTGTGGCACCTGGGAGATGGGCAGGAGCTCCTCCCCAGGATCGAAGCACGGATCGAGAAGACGCTCCGGCAGCTCCTGGGCGAGACGCCCTTGTGACATGCCTCCACCCTGGCCCGGCCCCCGAGCCCGTGCCGCCAGCTGCCCGGAAATTCCCGCGCCGGCCTTTCGGTCATGGGGCTTTCGCGGTGTAGACTCGATTTTTACAACATGGGTGGGTCCACGCTGCCGCTCGCACCGGACGCCTTCAGCGGCCGGAAGCTGGGCAAATACGAGGTGCTCTGCCGCCTGTCCACGGGCGGGATGGCGGAGATCTTCCTCGCGTCCCAGCGGGGACTGGCCGGCTTCCGCAAGCTGGTGGTGCTCAAGCAGATCCTCCCGGACATCAAGGGCGAGGAGGAGTTCGTCCAGATGTTCCTGGACGAGGCGCGGGTGACGGCCGCCTTCAACCACCCGCACATCGCCCAGGTGTTTGACCTGGACGTGGCCGACGGCGAGCTGTTCCTGGCCATGGAGTTCGTCCCCGGGGCCACGCTGGTGGAGGTGGCCAAGGCGTGCCGTGCGGCCAACGAGCCCATCCCCATCGGCCTCGGCCTGGCGGCCGCGCGGGACACGGCGCTGGCGCTGCACTACGCGCACACCTTCACGGACCCCCTGGGCCGGCCCACCTCCGTCATCCACCGGGACGTAGCCGAGAAGAACATCATGGTGACGTACGAGGGCGTCACCAAGCTGCTGGACTTTGGCATCGCCAAGAACCTGGCGCGCAAGGGCCGCACGCAGATCGGCATGGTGAAGGGGACCAGCGGCTACATGTCCCCGGAGCAGATCCTCGGCGAGCGGCTGGACGCGCGCAGTGACTTGTTCAGCCTGGGCGTGGTGCTGCACGAGTGCCTCACCGGCCTGCGCCTGTTCCACGCGAAGACGCCCGCGGAGGGCGCCGGCGCGGTGCTGCATGGCCAGGTGCCCCCCCCCTCCCAGGCGAACCGGGCGGTGCCGCCGGAGCTGGACGCCGTCGTGCTCAAGGCGCTGGCGCGCAAGCGGGAGGACCGGTACGCCTCCACGCTGGAGTTCGCTCGGGCCCTGGAGCGCGCGGCCGGCCCCCTCATCTGGCACCCGGAGCAGAGCGGCGAGCTGATCCGGCGCTTCTTCGAGGATCGGCGCGAGCAGACCCGCAAGCTGCTGATGGCCGAGCAGGCGATGAGCGGCGAGGCCTCCGGCGAGGTGAACCTCTCGCAGCTGATCGCCAACTCCGTGGCCCAGCAGGCCCCGCAGCTCCCGCCGGAGCCGGATACCAAGCCCGTCCTGCCGCAGATCACCTCCGCGCTGCCCCCCGCGCCCCGGCCGTCGCGCCTGAGCATGGCGGCGGTGCCCTCGGCGAAGCCGCCCCCGCCCCCACCGCAGGAGGAGCCACAAGCCAGGCCTCCGACGCCCCCTCGCGGCGCCGCCACCCGCCGCTCCACGAGCACCGGGATACCGGCGGTGACGCCTCCCGAGGGCGCCCTCCGCAGGCCTGTGTTCGAGCCGCTTCCACAGAAGCGCACGATGATCGAGACCTCCAACGAGATCATCCCGCCGCCTCCTCCGGTGGACGAGCTCACCGGCCGCACGGGCCCCGGCGGCGACGAGCTCACCGGCCGCACGGGCCCCGGCGGCGACGAGCTCACCGGCCGCACG